>CAZZDZ010000124.1:9202-14947 GCA_964652675.1 uncultured Pirellulaceae bacterium | reverse complement strand
GTGTAGGCATCACCTTCGCTCATCTGGCCGACGTACATCGAAGCGGTATAGTAGGCCAGACGCTGCCGTAAACCAGCAGGCAGGCTGGTTTGCATTTCGATGTCGTACTGCCTGCCGGTCGAATCGCGAGCAGCCACATCCAAGATGGACAGTTTGTCCAGATCGTCTTGCTGTCCGAGAATCGGGTTAATGATTTCGATCTCGGTAATCTGAGCTTGGTCGCCCAAGATGGCATTGAGAAAGTGCAGCGTAATGTTGGGATGCTGCGGATTTCCCAGCAGCAGCTTGAACGCGTAATCAACAGTAGGATCGATTCCGATGGCCATGGAGTTGACGACGTATGTGTGTGTTGCTGAAAGAAAAAGGCTCACCAAAGCAATTTTAGCGAACAAGCCACATGGCTGCGATGCCGCCAGCACGCGCAACTGAATTAGCTTCGGACAAATGCAGGCCGTAAAAACTGAACGTCTTTGACAAACATCAAACGCTATCGCAGGATGCCAAATAGTACTCCGGCGACACAGGCTGTCATGCAGCACGCGAGCATTCCACCGATCATGGCACGCATTCCTAATTGTGCTAGGTCGTTCTTGCGATGCGGTGCCAGTGGACCGATTCCGCCGAGCTGAATACCGATGGCGCCAAAGTTGGAAAATCCACACAGCGCGTAAGTCAGGATGACTCGGCTGCGTTCGCTAAGCCCCGCGGAATCGTCACTAAGCAATCCAAGGTACGCAACAAATTCATTGATGATCATTTTTTGCCCCAATAAATCGCCAGCAATCGAACAGTCTTTGGTTTCGATTCCCATCAACCACGCCAGCGGGAAAAACAGCACGCCAAAAATTTTCTTGAGCGATACGTCTAGCCCAACCAGCCCACCCAAGCCTTGCAGCAATATGTCAATGAACATGACGAGTGCCAAGAAGGCGATCAGCATTGCAGCGATATTCAAGGCCAGTTTCATTCCTTCGCTGGCGCCATTTGCGGCCGCTTGTAGCAAATTCGTCGCGGACTGTTCCATTTCCGCCTCGGCCGCTTCAACGGATTTCGGTTGTTCGGTTTCTGGTTGAAGTATTTTGGCCAAAACCAATGCCGCAGGTGCCGAGATAATCGAAGCAGTCAATAAGTGCCCCGCGCTGAGTCCAAGACTTGCAAAAATTGCCATCAGGCTACCGCTGATCGTTGCGAACCCGCCAACCATCATCGCATTCAATTCGCTTCGCGTCATCGATCCGATGTAGGGTTTGACGACCAATGGGGCTTCGGTGTGTCCAACGAGCACATTGGCTGCTGCCGCTAAGCTCTCCGCGCCACTGACGCCCAGTGTTTTTTGCATCACAAACGCCATGACACGAATGCAAATTTGCATCACGCCCATGTAGTAGAGCACGCTCATCAACGCCGCAAAGAAAATGACAGTCGGAAGAACACCGAATGCGAACGTTGTCAGCAGCGATCTTACATGCGTCGGGCCGGTCGAGTTGTTCCTGTCTGCCTTTGTGTCGAAAACGAATCCCGTTCCCGCTTCAACACTTTTTTGAATCGCCCCAAAAAACGACTCAACAATGTGGAAAATGATTCCGTTATTGAATCTTGCCACTCTCGTTTTTTCGCCCATCATCAAACTGATCTCTTCGGCCGAGCTTTGTCCAGATTCGACCATCTCCTTCACGTCTGCAACCGTCTTAAGCTCCTCGCTAACCGGACCGAGAACATTTCGCGAGTCGTCTAGTTCGGACAACTGAGCATACGAGGCGACTGATTCGGAGAAAGTCCAGCTTTGCGAGTTAAAAAAAACGGCGGCTAGAATGATCTGCAATCCGAGTCCCATTGCCACCAATCGCCAATTAATTCTCTTGCGATCTGAGCTTAGTAAAACCGCAAACGCCAGCATGACGAAGATGCCCAACACGCTGATCAGGTTCAAATACGAAACGTTGCCGAGCAAAATCACAGTGGCTTTACTTCATAGTATGGGGGAACGGAGTTGAATCGAAACAACGTGTCCGCAGGATTCGGATCGGGGTCGCAGAGCTTGGTTCGTGCAGTAGTGTACTGCAATCTGGTTGGTCTGATTAGTAATCTTGCCTGATTGGGAACCAACTGGAAACCAACCAATCGGGGACTGTCTGGGCAGTCATGATTCGTGTTCACGGACGATGTCCAGGTGGACTTCTCGCATCGGCAGCCAAAAATCGTTTTTCAATGCGGGGTCGTTTGAACGAACAATGTTCAAACTCACCTGCAATTTCTTCAGGGCCGTGTCAAACTGGCTCTTTGTGCACGAAAACCTCGCGATCGCTTTCTTGCGTAGCGGTCCTGTGTGGTTTGGCTCCAGTCGGATTGACTCGTAAATTTCTTGTGACAAAGGATCCAATTCGGCGACGTCTTGAAAGGCATCCGCGTAATGGACGTTGCGAAAATGTTGCATCTCCATCAACATGGCTTCCGCGTTTGATGTTTTGCCAATCTGCATTTTCCCGTAGAAAATTCGCTCGGGATACGTTTGTGGGATCCTGGTTTTCCAGTCCCACACTGCTTTGACCCTTGGGCTCCAACCACCTGCCTTGGGTTTCTCTTGTGACAATGCTGTATTGTCCCAAAGCGATGGAAAGGGAGATGTTTTGCTTCCGAAAACCGTGCAAACCTTCTTGTCGAGCACGAATTGGTAAGCTTCTTCAAAAGTCTTGAACATGAATGCTGAACCGTACAAACCAAGTTTTGGCCCATTCTATCAAGTTGGCTTTATCAGGTTGACGATCCGGTTGGCTTTTGACGGAGACTGCTGGCGGATCAAGCCTGCGTTCAGCAAATCGTTTGTTTCAACACGCTGTTCAGCGCCCGTTTCCGACATGCCATTGGTGACAAAGCGTTCTATTAGTCGCCGGCGAACGACCACCGTGTCGACCTCCAAGTACCAAGTTTGATTGAACAAAGATCGAAGCTGGCACCAAGGTTCGTCGTCTAGCAACAGATAGTTGCCTTCGACAATGACAAGCCGGTGTTTCTTTACGTCCAATTGAATGTCGTTTTCGATTGGATCACCAACGCCGTGTTGGAAAGACGGAAACACACCGGAGCCTGATTGTCGCGCGAGCGCCAAGTCGTTGGCGAATTTGGATGCATTGAACGTGAATGGAGCGCCACGCCGCCGGTTCGCTTCTGTCGGGTCTGGCATCGCGTTGAGCTCAGCACGATACAAGTGATAGCCATCCATTGGGACAATCATCGCGTGGTCACCAATTCGATCAACCAACTCATGGCTCAGCGTAGTCTTGCCAGAGCCTGGCGCCCCAACGATTCCTAGCCAGAATTGCTCAAGAGGATCCATCTCGCAAAGCGTCAAACGCAAGTCTTCTGCTAATCGGTCAAAGCTGTCGTTCATTAGAGATTGCTGTTACGTCGACAAAGACGATATCGTCGCTGGATTACTGTCCAATCTTGTCCCGCAGCACGCTTCTGCGGATCGTGCCTTTGCCTGTTAGATCGCCGTGTTGTTGCGTTAGTGGTCGGTCAAAGTAGCTTACCTTTCGCGGAACTTCCCAGTTTGGTCGATCGGTAAGTTGCTTGGCAATCTTTGCCTGGGCATCATCGATTGGCTCGGCGTCCAGCCAGACTCGCAAATCACGACCGTCTGCAACCAACATTGCGTGTCGGACTTCATCGATTTGTGCGATTTGTTTCTCGATCGCTTGCGGATGAACCTTGCGGCCATTTTCCAAGACAATGACGTCATCGATTCGCCCCAGGATTCGGATCTGCCCCGATTGCTCGTCGCGTTCAACGATATCGCGTGTGTCGAACCAGCCGTCTTGATCGATTCGGATCGCCGTTTCCTGCGGATCGCTCCAATAGCCCTGCATCACATGCGGACTGCGAACGAATAATTGACCGTCGCGAATATCGTGTTCCCATCCGTCAACAAAATCGCCAACCAGCCCGGCGCTCGCGTTGCTGGGCGTCGCGCTGCAAATGACGGGGCTCGTTTCAGTCAATCCGTATCCTTGAATGACTGTCACGCCCCTCTGTTTCCATGTTTCAAAATCCTCACTCGACATCGCCGCTCCACCACAGCCAAGCACCTTGAGTTTAGAAATTCCAATATCGTTGACATTAGCCGCCAAGAGACGCGCCGCCAAACTGGGAGCCGTATTGGCAAGCGTCGGCTGCACAACCGGCCCCAGCGTTTGCCATGCATCAAACCCAAGACCTAATGCAAGCGTACAGCCGCTGATCAACCAAGTTCCTAAATCACATGTTCGCGCGTAGGCATGACAAATCGGCAACGCGGTCAATCGCGCGTCTTCATGACTTTGCGGGACCGCAGTCAGTTTCGCCGCAGCGTTCCCGCAAAGATTCCGATGTGACAGCGTGACACCCTTCGGCTTTGCAGTTGTCCCGCTTGTCCACAGAATCAGCGCAGCCGAATCGATGTCGATTGAATTGATCGAAAGGGAGGACTTGGACTTTGTCGATAGATCGCACTGGGTGTTTGCCATCCAATGCCCACCCAACAACCGATCGAACGACTCTCTTACGTTGGGGACTTGATAGTCAAAGGGAGCTTCGATCGCATGGGCAAACGGACAAGCCAGCGAAGTAACCATGTCGCCAAGCGAGTTTCTGCTGGAGTAACCGACAATGCGCGGTAGATGTGGAGACAAATCGAACACACGATTCAATTCATCAGCGCGCTGTTGAACGCGTGCAGCCAATTCGCCCCAATTGAGCGATAACACTTTTTGCTTACAGAGCGTCACCAACGCAACCTGTTCAGGTCGCGTGTTGACTTGGTAAATCAATGCGTCAGATAGGTGGTCGAACATCACGGCGGACTTAGAAACTCAATTCCAGCCATTGACCGTTCATTTCTGCGTTTGCGAATCGCAGTGGTTTTCCGCCAGGCATGGGGTTGGCAACGCGAATTCGCACTTTTACGCCTTTTGATACGCCTAACTTGGTTTGCCAAGTGACCGACTGGCCTGGCATCACCTCACTCAGCTTCCAATTTGGAAACAGCGGCTGAGTACGGATGTTGGGCGCACTGTAGCGGACTTCCACTGGCCAGTCATAGTAGAACGGCGCAACGCCCCGGTTTTCGATGGTCAAACTTAGTTTTCCGTTCAGCAATTCTGCCTTGGAAACGTACAGTTCATAACCCATCAACCGAACAGCCTCTTTGGCTCGGCGAACCCGATCGGTCGAAAGCGGTTTACTTGCCGTGAACAATCCCGAATCCATCAACCACGAAACGTGTGTTTGCCGAACACATTCAGCAAAGTCTTGCTGTTTTGGGTGCGGAGTCGCCGTAAAGCTTGCGCCCCACAATTCGGGACGCAGTTCGCCACCGATTGCTCGCGTTCGCCATCGCGATTGAGCTTGAGGCCCTGATTGCTTTAATGCGGCCATGTAAAACCAACTCTTGCCTTCGTTGTCAGTATCCAAAGTTGACCAAGCAAATGAATCGTCGTGATAGCCAAATGGCAAATCGTGATTAGGGGCGTAGTGATAATTGTTTTCTCCGGCTGGGTAACGCAGCAGCACGTGAGTTTTTTGAAAAGCAGCAGAGAATGCATCCATCACGATTCGCTGCGTGGTTTTGGACGGATGCAAATCGGTGCGCGGGTAGTTATGCCATTCGCCCCACATACCCAGCATTCCAGCAGTGATGAAACCCAGTCGTGGATCGCCATCATATTTCTTGCCAAACGCAGCAATGAATTGTTTCATTGCCTTGCGAAG
>CAZZDZ010000124.1:0-9102 GCA_964652675.1 uncultured Pirellulaceae bacterium | reverse complement strand
GCCAATTTACTATCCGCTGAATTTCGACTCAGGACATGAATAATCCAGCGTCGATCATCAGTCCGCATCGAACTGCGGAACATTCTTTGGCGCGATGAGCGTATTGAGAAACGCGATCAACGCGTGCCGATCGGCCAATGGCAGCTTGAGGAATCGATCACGTGTTCCAGCCGCTTCACCATCATGCAAAAGAACTGGTTCTCGGTTTCGCATCAAATATCGTAGCAACTGATTACTCCAGCGTCATAAACCGGAATAATTTGCTGCGCCACGCTGGATTAAACGCATCGATTGAAGAGTTCACTGTCGAGAATGCGATTGCAAAGTTAGGACCGCTCGTCAACTTTGGGCATCATACAAATGTCCAGACCGAACGGATTTTTCCCTGAAGGAGTAAACCGACCGATTCGATCAATCAGCACGCTGCTATCCTGAACAACTTTGTCAGTCCAAGCCGCGCAAGGTCGTCAAGTCGACCGCCAAAGTGGATATGTCAAAGTCCTATCGAAAACCGTTCGGTAGGCAAGTAACCCAAATTGGCGGCAATCACCGAATCAGAATTTCTGAATCGCTAGCGAGAGTAGTTGTCCTCGGCCGCTGGCTACGGTGTCGCGTACCAGTCGCGTTTTGGATCAGGCCGGAAGCTTCGCCACTTGATGCTCGATTCAGTCGCATCGAGAGCTGAAGGATCGAGAGCTGAAGTACTGTTCGTTGGCCTTTTTTGGATGGCCACCTCGATTGATGGTTCGGATACCAGACTGGGGCTTGGCTCAGTTGTTGGCGGCCAATCAATCGTCTGATCTGACATATCCCAAGGCGCGAGCGCCGAATCTGGATCGATTCCTTCGTCACCCAAGATTTCTACGTCCCAAAAATCTCTTGAGGCTGAATCTAAAACGGGCACTTGGACTGGAGCCGCCGGTTTGATTGGAGCAGCGGGCTTAATTGGAGCAGCAGGTTTAGGAGCAACGGGTTTAATTGGAGCAGCAGGCTTGCTGGGTATCACTGGTGGTAGCTGCTTAGGTAGCGGCAGCAATTCGGTTATTCCATCACTGTCACCTTCAACCGGCTCGTCCAATGGGTTTGCCGATTTGGCGGGATTCAAATGATTGACTGCTGGCAATGGTTCAACTGCTGGCGTCGGGACTTCGCTTGGCGGCACCGGAACACCATCAGGATGTCCTGGTTGGATCAGTTGACCTGGAGAACTGATATGGCCTTGGTATTGAATGTTTGCTTGGTTTGCGGTTGCTTGACTGACGGTGCCTGGTCCACCCCAGCCAACTCCGGTCGCTTGAATCAAGTCGACTGATGCGGTGGCGATCGCTGCACGCGTTTCTGCGAGCAAGACGGATGCACGAAGCAGCCTTCGTTGGTTGGAAATAACTCGTTCCAGGGATGCTTTGTCCGCCGTGTATTGGTCTTCGGCCAGTTCCACCGCTTTGGCGGCATTTTCAACGGCCTCCCGCAGGACACTGCTGCGTTGATTATTTTCGTGATACGACACGAGGCTATTTTCCACTTCGGAAACTGCCGTCAACAACGTTTGCTGGTATCGCTGAATCGCTTGTTCAACGCGTGCTTTTTGGGCTTCGACTGCTTTTTCGATCCTACCTAGCGAGAGAATATTCCATGATAGTGATGGACCAATCGTAAACGCCAAACTATCCGACGAGACCAGTGAGCTGAAATTTCTGGAGTCGATGGAGATCGTTCCTAGCAAGCTTAGTCTTGGATAAAGCTCCGCCGTGGCGACACCGACTCGAGCTGTTTCGGCGGCAACGTCTCGCTCGCTACGGCGTATGTCTGGACGATAGCGAATCAAATCGGCAGGAATGCCACGACCGATCAAAGGTGTGTTTATCTGAGGGCTGTAGCCGACGAATTCGAAGAACGGTTGACTGGGATATTCTCCCACCAATACAGCGAGCTGATTCAGTGCGAGTTTTAATTGTTCGGTAAAAACAGGAATATCCGATTCGGTCAGACGCAAACGACTATTCAACTGAACGAGATCCAAATTGCCGACCTTTCCGGCCGCGATTCGTGTGTTAACACTTTCCAACGATTCGCTTTGAATGCCCAGGTTTGCGCGAGTGGTACGCTGGAGATCTTGGTAAAGACGTACCCGGATATAGGTTCGTGCGATCTCGCCAACCAATAGCCGACGCACGTCGTGCAAGTCAGCAACGGTGACTTGATATTCGGCAGTCGCAGCTTGTGTTTCGCGACGGATGCGCCCAACTAAATCTAACTCCCACTGAGAGTTGATGCCGGTGCTAAAGAAATCAAACGCGTCACCGTTGGGGCCCACAAAAGGCTGCGAACTTGAACTTCGCTTGCGTCTTTCATAGGTGGCTCCCAATTCCGCAAACGGTTTAAGCTGGCCGCTGACAACGGCGACAAGGGCAGATGCTTCGCGGATCCGCCAATGTAGTTCTTTGACATTGGGACTTTCAACCAAAGCCATATCAATCAATTGGTTTAACTTTGGGTCTTCGAACCGATGCCACTGAGGTCGTGCTGGTAGATGCGGTGACTGCCAAGATTCGGCGTTGGGTGAATTCAAGAAATTTGCTGCCAGAGTTTTCGCGGGAACGCCACGAAAATCTGGGCCAACCGTGCATCCGCTGAGTCCTATTAGTCCAGGCAGCAACAGAGCGAAGGCGAGTTTTGCACAAATAGACGGGATGTGCTTGGCTGACATGATCCTAAAGATCCAATATGGCTAACAACTTGTAAGCAGCTCTGGTCAGTCACTGGTAAACCAGCGAACTGCTCGGGGCAGCTCCGAAACAGCCGATTGAACGACCATTTCTACTTGTCTGCCTTGGGGCATGAATGACGGCAGAACGTATTGGTCAAAGATCGCCACGAAGGGATAGCGCTCCCCCGAAAAACTGGTTGAGCCCGTTTAACTTGAAATTTTCAACTTTTTCTCAAGAAATGCCTTTCTGGTATCGCCGCGATTTTTTCCCGCAAAGCCATAAAAAGGGGGGAGAATCGATGCCAAGCCGACCAGCTTATCAATCAGGTTCTCCATGAAGAAAAAATCGTTGCTTGCTATTGCGATGTCCCGCAATTGATATATCTGTGCACCTATTTTGCGGAAAAACCACAGCATGCCCACTCTCCACTCCAATGATTCCCCAAACGCCGATTCCAAAGATGAGGGTATTCGGTTCGTTTTTGACTCGGAATCCTTTCATGTTTCTGAGATAGATGAATTCACCTTTTTGACAGCTTGCGAACCGCTTGTTGTTGCATTCGAACCGGATCGTTTGTCAAAGCAATTTGAGGGATCGATCGAGTATGGTGGCGAATCAATTCAATTTGATTTTCGTATCCGTCGTATCGAAGGCGACTCCGTTCGCTGCGGATTCTATGACCTGCCGATCAAACTTCGCGAAACCGTCATCTCGCTTCGTGACCAGGCGCAGTCCGGAACAAGTGATGAATTGCACGCGTTGACATACGATGAACTGGCCAAAGGCAATACATCGAAAACCAGCAACAAGCCTGCAACAACTGCGCATCCAAAATCAGCGTCGACGTTAAAGAAAGCGATCGCGATGATCGTTCTGCTTGCTGCGATGGCTGCGATCATCGGTTGGGTTGTGATTGTGGTGCAATCACGATCTACCGTATCGGTTTCCAACAGTGTGTTGGTTGGAAATTATCAACCGGTCAACACGCCACTGGAAGGCAAACTATTGGAGGTTCTGGTAGAGGTCGGAGATCATGTTGTCGAAGGACAACCCTTGGCGATCTTGAGCAATGACGAACCGGGCAACGAATTGATCTTGGTCGAGGCTCAACTGAAACGAGCCAAGGGCGAACTGGCAGCCTATCAAGTGCAGTCTGAAAAAATCTTAACTTTAATGGGTTATGCGACAGCCAAAGCCAAGCGGGATCTAGCGGTTGCCGAAGCGGAACTGGTCGGCGGCAAAGCAAAACTGGACGCGGCCAATGCGCAAATGAATCGTTTGCAACCCTTGGCGGCGAAAGGCAACATCGGGCTATTCGAAATCGAAGAAGCCAAAGCGCTTGTTGCCGAGTGTGAGGCTAATTTGATACGCCAACAGGCGCTGATCGAGACCTTTCGGCTTTCCCAAACGGCCGCAGCAAAAAATGTATTCGTTGGCGCGTCGGGAGTCTCCGATCCGCTGGCCGAGGTAACAACCAAGATTGCTTTGGCCAAAGCGGCGTTGGCCGAAGCAAGCCAGTTGCGCGATCACCTGTCCCAACAATGCAAGCCAACCGAACTGACAGCTCCACGGTCGGGTGTTGTTTATGCAATCTACAAACGTCCTGGCGAGTTTCTGAAATCCGCCGAACAAGCCGTGGCGATCTCGTTGAACAAAGCTGGGTGGGCAACGGGACACATCGCACCGGAGTTGGCCTCCAGCGTCCGTCCAGGTCAACCGGTTGAGATCGAAATTCCGTCCATGGGGATCGAGACAACAGGGAAAGTCACCGGTGTTGGCCATCGCAGCGTGTATGGACGAGGCGGATACAACGCGGAATTTCGCGGTGTCACACTGAGCGTGCCCATTCGTGTCGAACTGGATGATATCGATCAAAATGTGCCCTCGGGCTTGAGGCTCAATATGACGGTGCGTTTGCGCGATAACTTGGCCGAAATGCGAAAGTGGTTTCAATCTTTTGGAAAGGACAACGAGGCGACGACGTCCGTTGAACCGCCGCCGAACGCTCTCTAACAACCAATTGATTCCGCCGCCAACCTTGGCCAACTGTTAACCCCGCCACCTTTGTCGCTCCAAACATTGCGATCTCAATGAGCCAAAACAGCATTCGCTACGACATCTCTGTCACAGCCAGACTATTTCGAGCTATTCCCGTCATCGCTGCTTACTTAGCACTGATTGTTGTCGTGTTCGTTTCGTTGCCAGAAAAGGCGCAGCGCATCCCACTGGAATCGATTGTCGTATTCGGATTCATCGGCATCTGTCGATACACCTGGGTGATCACACACTGCATCAGAGCGGTTATCTACGAACACTACATGTATCCCAAGATGCGGTTCGAAGCAGATCAACTGCCAGAAGATCAAAAGATGCCTGAGCGAGTTTTCTTTATCATTCCCACCGCTGGCGAAAAACCCGAAGTCTCGCGGCAGATGCTGGGTTCGGTTCTGGACGAAGCGAGCACGATTCCCAGCAAAGTCATCATCGTCGTTAACGCTGGCAGCGAAGAGGATGACAAGATTTTCAAGATGCTATTGTCCGAACGTCCCGCACTGCCGAATATTGAGATGCGGTTTATACGCCAGTACGGCGGCAAACGTGGAGGCATGGCTGATTGCGTCAGTCAATTGATGAACGAGCAGGTCGACAAGAACGACGCGCTGGTTCTGATGGATGGTGATACGGTATTGGGCGAAGGCATTTTGCAGAAATGCTTGCCACTGTTTGCGCTGCGACCCAAATTGGGTGCCATTACGACCGACAACATTTCTGTCACAAAGGGCAACTGGTTTTATCGCAAGTGGTACACGTTGCGATTTTCGATGCGGCACCGAATGATGAAGTCGCAAAGTTTGTCAAAACAACTATTGGTCCTGACTGGTCGCTTCAGCGTCTTTCGAATAACGGAATGCCTGAACGACGAATTTGTCTCGTATCTGGAAAACGATCGCATCAAGCACTGGTTGCATGGTGAGATCAAATTTGTGACCGGTGACGACAAAAGCACTTGGTATTGTCTGCTGAAACGCGGCTGCGAAATGCTGTACGTCCCAGACGCTCATATCTTTTGCATGGAAGACTCTGGGCCGACACCGGTCCGAATGAGTTTAAAGAAAATGCACCGTTGGTTTGGCAATATGCTTCGCAACAATGGACGTGCTATTCGGCTGGGGCTTGGTTGTCAGCGACCGTTCATTTGGTGGTGTCACATCGACCAACGCATCTCTATTTTCACAAGTCTGATGGGGCCGATTGCCGCGGTTTGGGCCGCCTGGTGGGTTTCACCGTATTACCTGATTGCGTACGCCATGATCGTGATTTTGTCGCGATTGATTTATGCGTTGATCTTGACCATCGAAGGCCATCGAATGGCAATCACCGATATCCCGTTGCTGGTCTATACCCAATGGGTTGGAAGTTTGGTGAAGGTTTATACGATGTTTCATTTGCACAAGCAAAAATGGGATTCACATCGTGGAGGCGCCAGCAAAACAGCAGAGCAGGCTTCTATTTTTGATGCCATAATTCCGAAAATGCAAATGGTGTTTTCGTTTACATTGTTGTTGCTGTTCGTCGCCGCAATCGTTGGCGTAAAATAATCGCAAACAACACATGGCCGCTCTGGTGAAACTACTACTGCTTCGCTACGCCTGCCTTTTCCTCTTTTGTGCCACAGCGGTAGAGGATTTTTCGCTCGACCGATTGCCCGTTGGCGTCGTGTCGGAAGAAAAGCTTGAAGAACTGCCAAGTGTGTTGTGGAGCAAGTGTGATGATCGATTGGCTATCCACCAGAATGCCGACGGCCGATTTGCTCGTGTTACCTATCCACAGGGCAAATGGGGCAGCAAGCAAAGCGGGGCTCAGTTCTTAGTCGAACTACCACCGCAACGTGAATACAAATGCAGCTATCGCATCAGGTTTTCTGACGACTTTGATTTTGTCAAAGGCGGCAAGCTTCCAGGGCTTGCCGGTGGAAAGGCAACGGCGGGTTTAAAACGCCCATCTGGTGACGGCTGGACGGCCAGATACATGTGGCGACGCTACGGAGACTTGGTTCTGTACTTGTATCACATGGACCAGCGCAACAAGCAGGGTGACGATCTCTCACTTGATGTGCGGGCAACGCCAGGAAAGTGGTTGAAGCTGACTCAAATCGTCACCGTGAATTCAGACAATCAGTCGGACGGTCGGATCCGTGTTTGGGTCGACGACAAACTGGTTTTAGATCGCAAGAATCTGCGTCTGCAAAAAGATGGCAAGGCGCCGGTCAATCGTTTTTACTTCAGCACGTTCTTTGGAGGCGAGGGAGCCGATTGGGCACCGCGCCGCGATGTGATGATTGATTTTGCTGAATTAGAGATAGAAACCTCGGTTGCCGACCCCGCCAAGCTTCCTAAAACCCGTTAGTGTTCGCTCAGGAACGATCTGGGGGATGGGAAAAACGTACAAAAACGCGGCCACAGGCGACCAAACACCCCACCGGAGGGGAGGCTGGTTTTTTTTGACGATTTCTGACCGATTAAGGCCAATCGTTTGATCGTCGAAATACCATGTTTTCATCTCGTTCGCATCACCTTGCTTGCCCACTGCAATGACCATGTTGATTCTGCCACGTTTTCTTCGTCTTGAATTTGTTTCTGTTTGCCTAACCGCTTTGGTTGCTTTGACGTTCTGCGGTAACGCAGTTCATGCTCAAACATTGTTGGACGTTGACTTTGATCAGCGTGCAAACGATGCGGACGATGCCTATACGGAGGCCAAAGTAGAAGCAGATTTTGGAGAATTTGATTTTACAAACGGCGTTGATGAAGGACGCGTACAACTCGTTTCGGGACAACAAGCTTTTGGTGGGACGGGAGCTGCGTTGAGGGTCGAGTTTCTAGCGAACGGTACTGGCCCACGTGAGGGCGGCGCGCAGTGGCTGGTTGAATTTGATCAAGAACATGAAGAAGCCTTTTTGTCGTATCGCGTGAAGTTTGAGAACGGATTCGATTTCGTTCGCGGCGGAAAACTGCCGGGACTAGCTGGCGGCTCTGCTCCGTCAGGCAGTACGCCAGCGGACGGTGTGCGGGGATGGACGGGGCGTCTGATGTGGCGAACAAACTTTAGGGGCGAATCTGGATTCCCCGAGCAGTCGACTACTCACGGTATTTCGTATGCAAAACATGTCCATTCAGGATTTGATCAAGACGGACGTCAGGAAGACCGCGTTTTTTGGACAGAAGAAGACGAAACGGACACCACTATGGTAGCAGATGTTTGGTATACGATTCGCCAAAGGATTCGCATGAACACGCCGGGGGAGCGGGACGGGATCATTCAAATTTGGCTAGACAATCGTCTTGTATTGGATCAAGACAACATCCAATTCCGTAACATTCCTGACCTAGCGATTGATCACTTCTTTTTCAGTACGTTCTTTGGCGGCGGTGACGCTTGGCGATCAAGCAAACACGAAGTTATCTTTTTTGATGATTTCAAAATCTCCGTTCCGCAACAGCTACTTGTTCCCGAACAGTACCCCAACGTGCAATCGGCTGTCGCTGCCGCCAACCCTGGCGACACCATATTGCTTGGATCTGCTGACTGGTTTGGGAATCTGACCATCGATCAACCGTTGACAATTCAAGGACGCGGTAACGCGCGTTTGATGGCAGCAGATGGCAGTCGCCCAGTGATCCAAGTCAACGCAGATTCAGTCACGATAACGGATTTGCAAATCGACCGCGGTGCTGCCGGTGTCGTTGCATCCGATAACGCTGACAATCTTCAGATTCGCAACTGTGGTTTTTCAAACAACTTCGGCGACGCAATACGTGCAGTTGGGGCCACAAACGTTTCGATCGAAAACACGGATGTCGTGTCTAATGAAGGGCGAGGCATTTTCTTGGACGGTGCCGACCGCTACTACATCTATAACTGCACGGCAATCGAAAACGGGGGTGCTGGGTTTGAACTGTTTTCAGATGATGGATTCATTGGCAATTGTGAAGCCTCGCGAAATCGTGCTGGAGCGGGGTTCTTTTTCATTGGCTCTCGTTGCGGTGTGCAAGGCAATACTGCCACCGACAATTCTGGCATGGGATTTTTGTTGCTTAATGGGCGTTCCAATGGCCTGTCGAACAATATCGCCGATGGAAACACCATTTTTGGTGTGTTGGCATACGCCGTGGACGATTCGGATTTTGCAAACAATCTGATCCAACAAAGTGGTGATGTCGGCGTGATTTTTGACAACGCCAACCGAAACTCGTTTCGAGACAACATCAGTTCGTTCAACAACGGGATTGGTGCCTTCGCGTCATCAAGCACCTCTGATAACTCATTCACCGGCAACGAATACTCCGGCAATGCGTTTTCGCTCGGCTTGATCGATCAAGGCAACAACTTTGTT
>CAZZDZ010000123.1:0-15076 GCA_964652675.1 uncultured Pirellulaceae bacterium | reverse complement strand
GTTCGGCGCTGCCATTGTGGTTGACTTTTGACGCTGCCACACAAACATTTAGCGGCACACCACTGAATGATGATGTGGGAACGATTACGATTCGGGTCACTGCCGATGACGGCAATCTAGGTACAGCCACCGACGAATTTGTCTTGACTGTGCAAAACACAAACGATGCGCCTACTGTAGAAAACGCAATCGCCGATCAGAATGCAATCGAAGATTTACCGTACAGTTTCCTGGTTCCTGCCGACACGTTTGGTGACGTGGATGCTGGCGACTCGCTGACGCTGACCGCAACCCTTGCCGACGGCAGTCCTCTGCCGGCCTGGTTGACGTTCGACGCAAATGGTCAGTTCACGGGGAAGCCGACCAATGACGATGTTGGAGGGATCTCGATAGTTGTGACGGCAACGGACCAATCGGGATCGCAGATATCGACGAATTTCGATTTGGTGGTAGAGAATGTCAACGACGCGCCGGTAGTCGCTGCACCGATCGCTGATGTAACGATTGACGAGGAAGTCCCATACTCTTTCGTGATCCCTGCTGGCACTTTTGTTGACGTCGACAACGAAACACTGACCTTCACGGTTACTCAAGCAGACGGAACGGCACTTCCTGACTGGCTAACGTTCGACAACGAAACCTTGGAATTCACGGGGACACCTGACGACCCGAATGTGGGCACGATTGACATCGTAGTCACTGCCTCGGATTTAACGGAATCTGTCAGCGATGAGTTTTCACTGACGGTCAACAACATCAACGACGCGCCAACCGTCCAAGGGCTCACGGCTGATGTTGGTTTTAATGACCCATTCACGTTGAGTGCGTCTGAAGTCAGCGGTTTGACGGAAGACCCCGATTCGGTAGCGTTGCAGCCGATCGTTACGCCCATCAACGGAGGAGCTGTTTCGATCAATCCGGATGGATCCATCACCTTTACACCCACAACCGGGTTCTTTGGCGTCGCTCAGTTCGCCTTGCAAGCGTCCGACGGATCTCTTGTTAGTGAGGCGGGAATCG
The DNA here is from genome assembly GCA_964652675.1 of uncultured Pirellulaceae bacterium. Taxonomy (GTDB): domain Bacteria; phylum Planctomycetota; class Planctomycetia; order Pirellulales; family Pirellulaceae; genus K23-9. The sequence continues at coordinate 14,056 of CAZZDZ010000123.1, read as the reverse complement.
TCAGTATTCAAGTCGCTGGGCCGGGCGTCATCGCAGGGGCCAACATTCCCGATACGCCGGTTTCCGAAGAAGAGCAAGAAGCCTTGGAAGAGATCGTCAACGACGCGTTGCAACCGCCAACGCCGACGGATGATGATGACGAAGATGATACCCCCACTAATGTCTCGAGTCCAAACAACCCAGTGTCTGTCTTGTTAGACGAAACAGATGATGACGAAGTCGCTGTGTTTGAACGACCAGAGAATGAATTTCGGGAGCGTAGAAGGACAGCATTTCAATACACCGCAGCCGTCCAGAACAGCCCTCAAAAAACAGTATCCGAGCGAGCAAGTTCACTTGAACGGCGAGTCGTCAACGAAGCGATCAACCAAATCGACTTCGCCCTGTTGACAAGCCCCGGTCAACTTTGGAGCCAACTGGACGCGACACGTGAAGAGTTGAATTTGGAAATCCAATCCGATTTGCTTGTTGTTGGATCGATTGGCGCAGCGACGTCAGGTTTTACAGTTGGAGTCGTTGCTTATCTGCTTCGAGGTGGATTTTTGCTATCCGGTTTCCTGGCGCAAATGCCAGTGTGGCGATCCATTGATCCGCTATTGATCATGCAGGGCATTGGTGGCGATGGTGAGTCACTTGAAGATTTGTTTGACAAAGAATCAGATGCCCTAGAAGACGATTGATCTGTCATTAGCCTTTCTTTCGGCAGCCTTTGCCAAAGGCTCCTAATCGGAACGACCTGCGCGCCGTCACATTCGTTCTACTCGATGATAGCTAGGACAACTGGGCGTTAACCTCAGTGTTCCTCATGTGATCAACAACGCGTGTTCAGCTTCTAAGTTTGCAGTTCCGAACAAAAAACAGATAGTGTGCGCATCTACACGCTAGCCATCGGCGCATGGTTGTCCAGAAAGATCCGAATCACCTACAAACGGAATATCATTTAAGTGAGTTTCTACCGTCGCATACCGATTCGCTTCCGAATCGCTATCGGGCTTATTGGCCTGATGACGGGGACATTGTTGTTTGCAAGTGGTTTTGGATTTTTTCCGAACGAGCAGCAACGCATCGTCGACGGCCGTTCACAGCTTTGTGAATCACTTGCGCTGAGCGGAACCGCGATGATTACCAATCAAAATCTGGACGGGTTGCGTGCAACCGTTGCGTCCATGGCCAAACGTTTTGATGAAGTTGATTCGATTGCGTTGCGTCGGGTGGATGGCGTAGTCGTGGTTGTCGCCGGTGAACACGAAAAACACTGGGTGATGGGTTCGCCCAACAGTGTGGTGCAGATGAAAGTTCCCGTTTTCCAGCAAGGTCAAAATTGGGGACACTTGGAAATCGCTTTTCAAGATGTGGATGGTTACCTTGGTTTGAACAAGTGGGGACCAGCTTGGTTGCTTGTGTTTTTGCTACCAGCTTGTTTTGTTCAGTTTTCGTTTTTCCTTAAGAAGACCTTGGAGAGCCTGGACCCAGATGGAGCAATGCCATCGAAAGTTCGCGATGTACTGAACACGTTTAGCGAAGGTCTTTTATTGGTCGACAGCAAAGACCGAATTTTGTTCGCCAACTCACGTATCGCGCACTTGTTGGGAATGGATGCGCAAGGCATGACGGGTTTGAAATGCAGCAAGCTGAAGTGGATGATTCCCGATGAAGATCGCAATGAACTGCCGTGGGACGAAGCGAATCGACTGAACAGTTTTGTCAGTGAACGAACTCTCAACTATCAGAACGGCGACCGATGTTTGACGCTACAAGTCAACAGTACGCCGATCGCTGGCAAAGGAATGATGGTCACGTTTGACGACATCACGGTCTTGGTTGAAAACAAGGCGCAACTGGCTGTCGCACTCGGCGCGGCCGAAGACGCAAATGAGGCCAAGAGCGCTTTTCTGGCCAATATGAGCCACGAAATTCGTACCCCGTTAAACGCGGTGCTTGGATTCACCGATGTCCTACGTCGTGGATTGGTTGCCGATTCGGACGAAGCTGTGGATCACCTAAACATGATTCACCGTAGTGGTGCCCACCTGCTGGAACTGATCAACGACATCCTGGATTTGTCCAAAATCGAAGCGGGCCGTATGAGCGTCGAGAAAATCGATACGCGGGTCGATCAAATCATTCTTGATACCATCGACGTGCTGTCTGTTCGAGCGAATGAAAAAGACATCGAACTGAAAACTCAATTCGATACCCCTATCCCAAAAATCATTCAGGCTGACCCGACGCGACTGCGGCAAATTATAACGAACTTAGTAGGCAACGCGATCAAGTTCACAACAGAAGGTGCCGTCACGATCGGAGCAAAACCATCCGAAAATCAAGATGGGCCAGTTATCTTGATCGAGGTCAGTGACAGCGGCATCGGGATGACCGCCCAGCAGCAAGAAAAGATCTTTGATTCTTTTGTCCAAGCAGACAATACAACGACGCGAAAGTTTGGTGGAACCGGGCTGGGCCTTTCGATCAGCCGCCGTCTTGCCGAAGCGATGGGTGGTGAATTGACGGTTGCCAGTGAAAAAGGCGTGGGCAGCACATTCACAGTCGTATTGCCGCTGGGACACAAAGACATCGAGTCGTTAATCTCACCCGATGAAATTCACCAAGAAGCCACTAAACGGGCTTCAGACCGACAGAACGCTACGATTCAACGACTACCAAACAAGAAAGTTCTTGTCGTCGACGATGGTGAAACAAATCGCAAGCTGATCGATCTTGTATTGACTCGCGCAGGTGCAAAAGTCACCACAGTCGTCAACGGCCTCGAAGCGGTCAAGGCGCTTGCGGCAAGTGAATTTGACCTAGTGTTTATGGACATGCAAATGCCCGTCATGGATGGGTATACCGCGACCAAAAAGATCCGAGAATGTGGTTGCAAGACGCCGATCGTGGCACTGACTGGTAACGCCATGAAAGGAGATCGCGAAAAGTGTATCAACGCGGGATGTAGCGACTTTTTGTCCAAGCCTGTGAACCTTGATGCACTGTTGCGATGCTGCATTCACTTCTTAGGTGCCGCACCGGCGACGTTGGAATCGCCGGCAAAAGCGAACGACGTGATCGGCGCAGCCTTTACACGCGAAAACAGCCAGTCTGCGCCAAACAATTTGCAAGACAAAGCGAAAGAAACCAATCCTGCAAGTAACAAATCAGGGCCGATTCATTCGTCCTTGCCGATGGACGATGCTGAATTTAGATGTCTCGTGTCGGATTTCGTAGATCGCCTGGACGCGAGACTGGACTATGTGGCGACTGCCTGTGACGATGCGAACTACGACGTCATTAGAACCGAGGCCCACTGGTTGAAAGGCTCCGGTGGGACTGTTGGTTACGATCAGTTCAGCAAACCGGCAGCGGAACTTGAAAAGGCTGCTAAGGCGGGAGATGTCCAGCAAGCTCAAGACATCCTACGTGAGATTCGCGAAATACGATCGCGCATTGTAAAACCAGCCATCGGCGGCGCGACTGCCGGTGAGATGATGTCCATTGGTGACGAAATGCCAACGACAGACAGTTCACCGCCGTCCACCGGGCCGATCCACACAACGCTTCCAGTGGACGACGTAGAATTTCGGCAAATCGTAGTCGACTTTGTCTCTCGACTGGACTCTCGACTGGATTGCATGGCAGAGCTCCTTTCTAAAAATCAGTTCGAAGAACTTGGCAACGAAGCACACTGGCTCAAAGGCGCTGGCGGAACGGTCGGATATGGGGATTTTATGGTCCCATCGATGAAACTGCTCGAAGCGTCTCGTTCTGAATCTCGCGCCGACTGCATCACCCATTTGAAAGCAGTCTTAGCGATCAGGCAGCGTTTGGTCGTTCCAAAATTAGAATCCGTTACCGCCTAGGAAAACGGCTTTTTATCCGCTCAGGATCAAATCACTCTCACTCGACAATGAAACGAAGATGAACAATCCTACCAGCAGCTCGATCACTGAAACGACAACAGTTCAGGTGCCCGTCGTACCGGTCGCCATGAGCGCGCCGGCGCGTGCATCCGGAAAAATCATGATTGTCGATGACGAAGTCGCAAATGTGTTGGTCGCACGCAAGTTGCTCGAACGCGCGGGATACACTTCGTTCGAAACGACAACCGATTCGTCGCTAGCGATGAATATCTTGTACCAAACGAAACCCGATGTGCTGTTGCTAGATATCAACATGCCAGAGGTAGATGGGATTCAAATCCTGAGCCAAATACGTTCCATCGATGAATTTCGACACTTGCCAGTTTTGATTCTGACTGCAAACACAGAATCCGATGTCAAACTGAAATGCTTGGAACTGGGCGCCACTGACTTTCTGGTCAAACCCGTCGACCCGATGGAACTTGCTCCTCGTGTCCGCAACGCGCTGTTGAGCAAATCCTATCAAGACCAGCTTCAGAATCACGCGGCAGTTTTGGAACAAAAAATCCAACAACGTACTCGCGAACTGGAAATGTCGCGACGAGAAGTCATCTACTGTCTCGCCCGTGCGGCGGAACTGAGAGACAATGACACAGGCAACCATGTGATTCGAGTTGGACGTTATGCCGGAATCATCGCGGCAAACATGGGATTGCCAAGCTGGTTTGTCAGTGACATGGAACTCGCCGCGCAGCTTCATGACGTTGGCAAGATTGCTGTTCCAGACGCCATTTTGTTAAAACCTGGAAAGCTGGAGCCAGAGGAATTTGAGATCATCCAAAGCCATGTGAAGTATGGCCGACAGATCATCAAACCTTACGCCGGCAATGAAGCCTCCGCGATGCGAAGTCATGTGAAGGTAGGAAGCCAAATGTTGCGCGACGGAAGCTCGTTGATGCGTCTGGCCGCCAGCATCGCTCAAACACACCATGAACGTTGGGACGGAACCGGTTATCCAATCGGCCTGGCTGGTGAAGACATCCCGCTGGAAGGACGCATTACTGCTGTCGCAGATGTCTATGACGCCCTGTCATCGGAACGACCGTACAAGAAAGCCCTGCCACGCGAAAAGTGTTTTAAGATTCTCGAAGACGGTCGCGGCAGCCATTTTGACGAGAATGTCTTGGACGCCTTTTTCAAAGGAGCGTCAGACATTGTTCGCGTCCAAGTCGAGTTCATGGACTACGAATAGTGCAGTCCCGGTGGGCTGCTTAGCGAACACCCACCACAGAGGGATTGCTCTCACTTTGGGTTCAGGCGTAGCGGAAGTCGTCAAGACTTTCGGCCGCCACGCCGTTGGAGTCCAGGCTTTATCCGTTAGGGCGTTGGCTTACGTGGAATCGACAAACCCTTGGCCCCCAAAATTAGAACCAGCCGAAGCACTAGGGTTATGATTGTCAGGTTTCGCCCCGACACCCGTTGTTCTTGGTATCCTTTTGACCAGCAACGAGACCAAGTTTGGTCTCTATATCATGTCAGTTTCTTCCTGGCACTGATCACTTCAATCGCAAGATCCAGAGCAACACAGACAGATGAGTATTCAAGAGTGCCGCTGGGGCATTATGAGCACGGCAAATATTGCTCGTAAAAACTGGAAAGGAATTCGTCTAAGTGGCAATGGCCGTGTCTCCGCTGTCGCAAGTCGCAGCGAAGCAAAAGCCCAAACCTTTATCAACGAGTGCAACGCAGAGGCTCCGTTTGATCAATCCCCTGCCGCGGTTGGATCGTACGAAGAGTTGATCGCTCGCGACGATGTGGATGCAATCTACATTCCGTTGCCAACGGGACTGCGAAAAAATTGGGTCATTGCCGCTGCCAACGCAGGCAAGCATGTGTTGGTGGAAAAACCTGTCGCCAACAATTTGGCAGATGCCAAAGCGATGATTGATGCTTGCCAAGCTGCCGGTGTTCAATTCATGGATGGCGTGATGTTCGATCACAGCAAACGGTTGCAAGCTGTCTGCGAGAAAATCCAGGACGGAGCCACCATTGGAAACTTGCGACGGATCTACACGCAGTTTTCTTTCTGTGGTGATGGCGAATTCAAAGAGTCCAATATCCGTACCGACAGCGTGTTGGAAGCACACGGTTGCTTGGGCGATTTGGGCTGGTACTGCATTCGGTTCACACTATGGGCCGCCGGGCATCGCGTGCCAAAGAAAGTTTCAGCCAGAACGATTACGGCATTAAGTGGCTCCGATTCCGATGGCGAAGTCCCCGGAGAGTTCTCGGCTGAAATGCAATTCGAGGACGGGTTTTCTGCCAGCTTTTACTGTTCGTTTTTGACAGCCAATTCCCAGCAAGTGGTTGTGTCTGGCGACCAAGGCTTCATCACAATGGATGACTTTGTGTTGCCGATGTACAACGCCGAAGCCGTTTGGAAGGAACACTGTCACATTTTGGAAATCGAAAACTGTAAATGGAATTTTCGACGCCATGACACCCATCGCGCTGTTCACGAGTATCCTGGTGGCGAACCAAACTCCCAAGAAGTCAACATGGCTCGACGCATGGGAGAAATCGTGATCAGCGGAAAACTAGATCCGCTCTATCCCGATTTGACCACCAAAACGCAAGCTATCCTGGACGCGTGCCGACGCAGCGATGCCGCTGATGGTGCTTGGACAGACGTCTAAGTCGTCCGAACGATCGTTTTTGAAACCGATTTTCCAGCAAACCCATTCCACAATCCCATGACACTGTTCACTTTTTTTCTCTTCACCATTTCAGTCGCCATCCTTACTTGGTGGTGTACCAAAGGAAAAGCGAACGACACCGAAGAGGGATTCTTTCTGGCCGGACGTAGTCTCAGCGGAATCGTGATCGCTGGATCGCTGCTGTTGACCAATCTTTCCACCGAACAGCTTGTGGGGCTTAATGGTGGTGCTTTCAAAGAAGGATTGTCGGTGATGGCTTGGGAGGTCATTGCTGGCTGTTCGCTGGTTGTGATGGCGCTGTTCTTTTTGCCACGGTATCTGAAGTCGGGCATCGCAACGATTCCGCAGTTCCTGGAGGAACGCTACGACTCTAATGTTCGGACACTGACGACCGGGGTTTTCATTGTCGCATACATGTTGATTCTGTTGCCGTTCGTGCTTTATAGCGCGGCAGCCGCGCTCTCATCGATGTTGGATTTGCCGGCCACGTTGGGTATCAGTTTCAAAGCAACCATCTGGCTTGTCGTCAGCTTTGTGGCCATCGTCGGGTCTGCCTACGCGATCTTTGGCGGGCTGCGAGCGGTTGCGGTCAGTGATACATTCAATGGAATTGGTCTGCTGGTAGGCGGTTCGCTGATTACCTATTTTTCACTCCGATACGCTGCGGGTGACGGATCGATCATGGATGTGTTTGCCGAAGTCAGCAAAACGGATCCCGATGCGTTCAATTCAATTGGATCCGAAGGCGAAGACATTGACGGAGTCGCGCCGTTATTTACCGGTGTGCTACTGCTGAACTTCTTTTATTGGTGTACCAACCAACAAATCATCCAACGAACTTTCGGCGCGAAAACTCTGGCCGAAGGACAAAAGGGGGTTTTGTTGGCCGCGCTGTTCAAGATACTCGCGCCGCTGATTCTGATTTTGCCTGGCATTTTGGCGATGCACATCGCAAGCACAAACGATGAGTTCAATGCGGGGCTGTTAAAAGCAAGCGGCGAAGTGAACGGCGACTTGGTTTATGGGTCGCTCGTGCGATTGGTATTGCCAAGTGCTTTGACGGGTTTCTTTGCAGCCGTGGTCGTTGGGTCGATTTTGTCAACGTTCAACTCTGTGCTCAATTCCAGTGCCACACTCTTTTCATTGGGGGTCTACAAAAAGTGGATCAACCGCGCCGCGACGCATGCAGATGTTGTTCGCTCTGGCCAAGTATGCAGCGCCGTCGTGGCAGTTTTGTCGGCAATCGCCGCGCCGGTTGTGTTTATGGATCGTGAAGGCATCTTTGGGTACTTTCAAAAATTGAACGGTGTCTATTTCATCCCGCTACTCGCCATCATTTTGTTTGGTTTTGCAAATCGTACCGCCAACGGTCTTACCGCGATCATCACGGCGGTCGTTGGTCTAATCGTGATGCTGTGGGGAACTTTCTTTGATGGTGGCATGACGCAGCAGTGGTTGGGTTCTGGGTACCACTTCATGGGGGCCGTCTTTGTTGGCCTGTTAGTCCTGCAGTTTGCACTCAGCCAAATTCCTGGGATGCGTCGGTCGGAAGCATTTGTTCAGCAAGATGCAAAAGCCGTGGATTTAACGCCTTGGAAACCGGCACGCCCGGTCGGCGCGATCATGATTGTGGTTGTATTGGGCCTGTACATCTGGCTCGCATAACAGATCTCTCGCAACATTTTCTCATTCCCCGATGAATGTGTCACTATACTGGTGACGTTCGGTTCGCGCGCCGCATTTCATTTCGTGAAATCCCATCCAGGGTCACATGATGGACGACGATGATATTTTTGGGTCGGACGACTCCGACACCGTAGAGCGGCCTCAAGGCGATCGGGACACCCAAACTTCTAGTGTCAAAAAGCGGCGGTCACCACCGCCGTTCGCCAGTGGTCAAATCGCCGGTGTCTTTCAATTCGAACGCCTGCTTGGGCAAGGCTCCAGTGGATGTGTCTACCGCGCGTTTGACACGGTAGCTCAGCGCCATTGCGCACTAAAGGTTTTGACACCCAAAGACCCTCAGGACTTGCGACGAAACACCATCGGCTTTCGTCGAATGAACAAACTCTCCCACCCCAACCTGACGCGCATGGGGCAAATGTACCAGTTGGAAGAACACTGCGCGCTGTCGATGGAAGAAATCCAGGGAGAAACGCTCGCCAAAACTCGCAAACGCTATCGGTTGCTCGAACCACATATCGCCCACAATAAAATCCTTGGTTTGATTCGGCATTTTGCAGCAGGACTTGCAGCAATGCACTCCAGCGGGCTTGTGCATCGTGACATAAAACCATCCAACTTGATGGTTGATCGCAACGATCGCGGTCGCTTGATTGACTACGGTTTAGTTGGCGAGTACGACGCTGAATCTGATGCGTACAACTACCGCGATTACTTGGTCGGTACGATTCGGTTTATCGCTCCCGAAAGCTTGTACGATCAGCGTTACAGCCCAGCCGGAGACATTTTCTCTTTGGGGCTTGTCATGTTGGAGTTTCTCAACGCGATCACCGGTCGCCGTGCTTGGCAGCGAAATGATGAAGACCGTGACGACGACGCCGAGCGTATTAACAAAGCCGTCGATGGCATCAGCAACAGTGTTCCCCAAATACTGCATGAAGCATGCTTGGAGATGACGCAGATAAATCCCGCCGATCGGCCCACCGCTCGGCAAATTGCTAGATTGGGGCTGCCAACCAGTACTTCGCTGTTACCGATTTCTGGCCAACCTCTCGTCGGACGAAACGACGAATTTGAAACAGTTTGCGAATGGCTCAGCGGGATCTATGTCGGGGATCATGGCCGCTTTCATATTCACGGACCATCAGGGATCGGAAAAACCCAACTGATCAACGCGATTGAAAAACATCTGGTGTCGTTGCGTTGGGGACAGGTTTTTCGCGCCAAATGCCAACCGCGCGAAGACCAACCGTTGCAAGCTTTCGGTCAAATCGCACTCCAAGTGGCAACCCGATACGCAAGTAACGACCGCGAACCGATACAAGTCGATTCGGTCAGCGCGGAGCATCTGTATCAGGCCTTTCCCGTCTTAAAAGATGTTGTCAAAAAGAACATTCACCTGCCGGGAATCGTTACCACTAACAACGCCCGCGACAATGTGCTCAAAGCAGCGGCTAGCTTGGTTGCCGAACTGAAAAAGATGGGTCCGCTAACCCTGATTATCGATGATGTCCAATGGGCAGATGCCGACACTCAGGCGGTGCTGGATTATTTACAATCCAGCTCAGGTGAAATGCTTGGCATCATCACCGTTTCGCGGCAAGAGAAATCGTTGCAGCGTCGCCCCCCGAACGAAACACTCCGATTGCAACCTTTGCGTGACGAAGACGCGCTGAAGATGTTGTCGGATGCCGCCAAGCGAGCTTCGGTCAAAATCTCAAGACAGGCACTGCAAGAATTATGCGAAGCGGCCAGTGGGAATCCGTTTCGATTAAGCGAATTGGCAAATGAGTTCCGTCCCGGAGGAATTTTGCATAATCTCCCAGATCCAAACGAGTCGTCAGTCTCCAATATTGGCAACCTCGATCGGCTTTGGGAAATGCGCGTTTCCCGATTGTCACCCGACGCGAGACGTATTCTGGCGTTCATCGTGACCGCGTCACATTCCGTTTCAGTCAATCAACTGGCATCTTTGGATCCTGCGACCGAACATATCGAAATCGCGGTTTCCGAGCTCGCAAATCATCGACTCGTAACGGACGATGCAACCGGAGGCGAATGCATCGATATGATCCACGATCGAATCAGTGAAGGAGTCGTTTCCTGTTTAAGTGAGTCGGAGCGTTTACACGCAAACTTAGCTTGGGCGGACCTTTTGCGGACACAGTCGCACGACGGTGAATTGGATGGACGGATAGCTAGACACTTAATCGATGCCAACAAATCTAACGAAGCGTTACCCTACGCGCGACAGGCTGGCGATTATGCACACGATGCATTCGCCTACTCCGAGGCAGCGGAATGGTTTCAAAAAGTTTGCCAAATCTATCAATCCCATCCACTTCCCGACTCCGACCAACACCAGTACGAATACACGCTCAAGGCTGCGAAATGTTGGGCGAAGGCAGAACAGCCCATGCGCGCTGCGGAGATCTACCAGCAGCTCGCTGACAGTGCGACGAATCCCGAATTGAAACTGCAGCACAGCATCAAATCGGTCGAGCTAACGATTCATTCCGGGCGATTTAGTAAAGTCGAAGAATTGTTTGGATCGCTTTGCGATTCGTTAGATCTTCCCAGAATCGACCAGCCAATCGGACAACGCGAAGCAGCGATCCGTGGTTTCAGGGTTGCTCGCGAAATGATTACTTCCGCAGATACGAACCAGGAAGTAGCCCAGAAGCCGGCCTCCAAGAGTGATCAGATTAGAAGCGATTTTTGCCTCAGTTTGATCAAGCCGATGATGATGGTTGATGGCCTTTATGCTTGTCGTTTGTTTGTTGCTCTGAGCGAAACGGCCAAGAGCACACGTCGCAAAAAAGATGACTTGTCGCTCTTGTTTGGGTCAGCAGTTTTCGCCGGTTCGGACAAAGGCAGTTTGCGAATTCGTGCCGAATCGATGCTTCGTCAACAACAAGCGGTCGCTATCGATTTGGGGCCGAAATCTGCTGGCGACTACTGGGCCGCCCGCGCTTTAGTCCATGCTTTCGCGATGGACTGGCGCCGTGTTCGTGGCGCAGTCAAATCGCTTGCGGAAAGTTCTGCTGTCGGTCACGCCCATACGGGATTCGTCGGCTGGTTAGAACTCTGGGCTGACTGGTACCAAGGCAACTGGAATGCTATGGAGCAACGTAGCAACGAATTGATGACAGAACATCTGTTGCGCGACGACATGCACGGTCACTTGTCGACCACCTACGGTCTGGGTGCTTCGGTTTGGTTCGCGCAAGACAATGTCGACGCTTGGGACCGATTCGATCAAATAAACACCGAATGTTTTTCCCTTCCCAGTCATATTGTCGATTGCTTTGGGTTCATCGCACGATGCCAAAAATCGATCTACCTAGGCGACTTTCAATCGGCATTGGAACAATACGAGCAATTTGACAAACAAATTTCCTCGTCGCTGCTCTCGCGTTTTCAACTCGCTCGAGTGGTTGTTCAGCAGCTTGGTTCGCTGGCTGCTTTGCACTTGTTTAATGCGACGGGATTCCCACAGCACAAAGCGACTGCTGAAATTGCAATCGGAAAGCTTCGCAAAGAACAGTTGCCTTGCGCAGAAATGATGGCTGATTTCTACTCAGGAATTTCCTATCGGATCAGCGGCGATCACGCGAAGTGTCGCCAATACTTGGTTGCCGCCAGCCAGTTGGCGAAAGAACTAGAGCTGCTCCCGTTTCAGCTAGCCGCCGAAGACAACCTCGGGTTACTAGAAAACGGCGAGAGCCTTGGACGGCTTAATGCAAGAATGCGGAACCGCGGTGTCAAAGACCCTGATGCGTTTCAACGACTCTATAGTGTCGAAACCGCATAGATTGTGAACACTGCACAGCGTGGATACCGCACAGTGCAGAAAATGTGGTTTCTTAGCCTGCTAAAAACTAAGCGACGCCCGTTGTTTTAGCCTTCGACGTCGATGCCCATGCTACGCGCCGTACCTTCGATCATACGTGCGGCTTGATCGATGCTTCGTGCGTTCAGGTCCGCCATTTTCTTTTGTGCGATCTCTTCACACTGAGCTCGTGTGACCTTCGCAACTTTATCGCGGTTGGGAACGCCGCTGCCCTTTGCGATTCCAGCGGCTTGCTTCAGTAGCGATGCTGCTGGCGGGCTCTTTGTGATGAAATCGAAACTACGATCGTTGTAGACCGTCACGATAACGGGAATCGGGGTTCCGTTGTACTCTTTCGTGCGATCGTTGAACGCTTGAACAAACTGTCCCAGGTTCACACCAAACTTACCAAGCGATGTACCAACGGGAGGTGCGGGAGTTGCCTGTCCACCAGGAACTTGGAATTTTGCTTGACCGGTTACTTGCTTTGCCATGATTTGATTCTTCTGTGCTTATTTTTTCTGTTGAACAGTTCTGGGCTGCTCAAATGTTAAAGTCGGATAGATAACTTAATTACAACGGTTCGACTTGCCAGTGATCCAATTCCATTGGCACACTACGGCCAAAGATATTGATGATCACCGTGACGCGACCGCTGCCTTCGTCGACCGCATCGACGTCGCCTTCTTGATTTTCAAAGTTGCCTTCCTTGACTCGTACACGATCACCAACCTTGAATTCGATCGATGTCTTCATCGGTGCTTCTTCTTCGTCTTCGTCCACTTCTGGTTTGTTTACAAACCGTTCAATGTCCGATGGCTCCATCGGCATCGGCTTGCCTGCCGCACCGGTGAAATCACTAATGCCGCCCGTTTCACGAACCAAGAACCACGTATCATCATTGATGATCATGTTGGCCATGATGTAGCCAGGGAGCAATTTGCGTTTGCTGATGCGGCGTTTGCCGTCACGCGTGAACGTCGCAACGTCTTCGGTGGGCACAACGATGTCACCAAAGAACTCTTCCATGCCTTCCATTTTGACGCGTTTGCGAAGTGCATCGGCAATCGAATCTTCGCGGTTAAATGCAACCTTCAAGATGTACCAGTCCATTTTGGGACCGTCATCTTCTTCGGCTTCGACTGCTGCAGGCGCCGGGGCGGCTGCGGCTGGTTTTTCAGCTACAGGCTCCACTGTTTCTGCCGCTTCTGCCGCAGGCGTTTCGTCCACAGCAGGAGTTTCATCCGCAGCAGGCTCTGCTGATTCTTGTTCAGTCGCTGCGGCTTCGACCTGCGGTTCTTCGGAGGTTTCTGTATCGTTCACTTCTTCACCGGTCATTGCAATCGTCTTGTTGGTTGTGGATCGTCTAAGTCGAACGTTCGCTACCTAGCTCGTCACTCCGATGAACTTAAAGATCGCTTGCCAAACGATGTCGAACAGGAACAGTGAAATCGCTAAAAAGAAAATCGTGAACATCACGACGATCGACGCGCGGATCAGTTCATCTTTACTCGGCCACGTGACCTTGTTCATCTCGGCTTCGACCGCGATCAAAAAGTCCGCGAATGTCGGCCAGTTCACCAATCGATAGCCAATCCAAACTCCAATCGCCAAAAGCACCGCTGGGACCAGCAAGATTGCTTTGGAGTCGTTTGCCATGACACCACCAAGGGTGGAATAAAGCCGCCAACAGCCAAGCCCAACAACAATCCAAATCGTCAACGCCGTCAACTGGCGAACGATTCGACCTTGATTGGGTTTGTAAACTGACGCCTGAAAAAGTTCAGGGATCAGTGGCGAATTGGTGGATTGAGCAATGTCTCGTGACACGCGTTTGCTCCTGTTTGAATCCATTGCGAAATGAAATCGCCGCGAGTCCGTTTTTCGCGACGCTGTGACTTTCTGTGTCTTGTGTAGCAGGGGCGGAGGGACTTGAACCCGCAACCGCTGGTTTTGGAAACCAGTGCTCT
>CAZZDZ010000122.1:10517-15128 GCA_964652675.1 uncultured Pirellulaceae bacterium | reverse complement strand
ATAAAACCGAATACACCTATGTCGCAACCGAAGCACAAGAAGAATCTGTGCGACGCGCGTTTTTATCATCGATCGCAGCGTTACTGATCGTACCGCCGCTGTTGTCGATCTACAGCGTCACGATTCTCTTGTCGCTTGGCGCCGAGCCGTACTACTACCCACAACTGAAACTACGATTCATCGCGGCCTGGGTCATCAACCTAATTGTGATTGTGGTAGCAACGATGTTTTGGTGGGGAGTGTTCAGCTCGTGATCAAACGACTGAAGCATCAATCAAGCAATGGGCGTCGCTGAGTCAACCGACGGGCGAGAATGGGATCGGCGAAGAGTGATTAGCCATGCCCAGTCGGAACGGACTGAGGTCTCACGGCGTTTCGCAAAGGAGTCTGCTGCGAGAGAAACAGAACGAGTTGGCAGGAAGATAGGGGCAGGAAAATGGCAGGCACAGAGATTTTCCTGCCCCCATTTTCCTGCCAAATTCAAGCGGCCTTCGCCCGGTCGGAATTAAGCGGTGCGGGTGTTGACTGTTGGCAAAAATGTTCAGGTGTGACGGCCGTTGGCCAAGTAAAAAGCTTGAACCCTAAATCTTTAATCATCGACATGGAATTTTGAAGATTGAAACTGTGTCAGATCAAAATCTTTTGGGAGCGAGTAGATGAGATTGAGTATCTTGACTACCAGTGCAATCAAGCGACGACGTACGCAGTCGTCCAATCCCAAATGACCTCGGGCCGTTTATGTCACACCCTTTTATCGTGGGCTAGTCTTGCGACCAGCCGATCTAAAAATCTTCCTCGCTGTTGAGCCAATCTTTGGGCACATTGATGGTTGTTTTGTAATTGAAATCATCCAGCTCATCTTGCAGGCGATCGATCTCACGTTCTACACGGCGAACTTCTTTGTCGATGTCTGGCTTGCGAAACTGGGCTTCGTACTGCTGCACGACCGTCCCATATTCGCTGTGTGGCCCGTTTCGCGTGTCCACATTTTGCAACGTTGAACAAAGTGACTTGCACTCGGCCACTTCGAAAATTTGCCTTTGAACGGGGCCGTTTGCGGCGGAGATATCGACCTTTAGTTGAACCAACTGTTCGGCCAAACGCATTCGCCGTTCATAGAGATCGCGAACATTGTATTCACGATTGCCTTCGATCGAACTGTTGTGTCGCCCGATCATGGAATCCAGCCGAGAGAGTCGGCTGGCGAGTCGGTTTTTTAATTTTAAAGCCCGACAAAGATTGATTGGAGTTGTGTTCGCCAAATTTTGCACCTGAAGGAAGTAACGGCTGCTCCGTAATCCTGCCCCAATGCAAACAGACGCAACCAAACACCACGGGTTCGCGCGAAACAAAAAATACGTCTGAGATTTTGCCTGGCAATTTAACGACGTTTGGGAAAGCAGGACTCTTCCCATGACCTGGGCGTTTTCTGGTAACGAACCAACTTGAGTTCTGCGCTAACGCGATCGGCTTGGGCCATCAGCCAATCCTCAATCGCACAGCGACGTGACGCATAACAATCTGCCAAAAACTTCTCTTTCTG
The DNA here is from genome assembly GCA_964652675.1 of uncultured Pirellulaceae bacterium. Taxonomy (GTDB): domain Bacteria; phylum Planctomycetota; class Planctomycetia; order Pirellulales; family Pirellulaceae; genus K23-9. The sequence goes on along the minus strand of CAZZDZ010000122.1, from coordinate 13,585 downwards.
CCGAGTAGATTCGACGACGGATTTCAACGACTCGAGCTTGTCGTCTGCCAACACGGGCGATTGCGTTTCGCTATCGTATATCGTTTGCCGGCACGAGCGCGAAGCTCGATTTAGCAGCCGTGCACTCTGACTGACCAACAAGTTGGTGAATCCAGCGAACATCAAAACTCCAGCCAACGTCCATGCAGCCACCGCGATGCTATCGCCGAATGCGCCAAAAAACGCGGCGATGTATCCGATCAAACAAACGGCAAGAGTCGTGTTAAATGCCATTCATTTAGTCTCAACCAATTCTCGACCCCATTCAACTGTCTAAGCGTTGCTATTGATCGGTTTAGACCGAACAACTTTCTGCAAATGGCTTTTGCACGCGTCACTACACAATGCTCAACCACATCTACTCTCCTGGCACTCAAGTTGTCAGTTTGAAACCCGTTCATGGGGTCAACGATACGATCGCTCATCCTCAGGGTGCGGTGGGCGTGATCGTGAAATCGCCCATGGATCGCCAGCACGCGTATCGCGTTCGTTTCTCGGACGGGTACGAGTCGATGTTGCATCATGATCAGCTGACGCTCCTTTCAAAATACAAGCTGGGTCAGATCGACGATCAAGGCGCCATTTGTAGCGAAGGCCTCTACGAGCGGGTGATTTATCGCTGTGTCGTCGGCTCGCGGGCCTTTGGGTTGGATGACGAAAATTCAGACACGGATCGTCGCGGCATTTACCTGCCACCAGCCGACCTTCACTGGTCGCTTTATGGTGTCCCAGAACAAATCGAGAACGAGGCGACTCAAGAGGGTTACTGGGAACTGCAAAAATTCATCACCATGGCGCTCAAGGCGAACCCCAATGTATTGGAATGCCTGTACACGCCGTTGGTTGAATTGGCCACGCCGATCGCCCAGGAGATTTTGGACAACCGCGAGATATTCCTTTCGAAATTGGTGTATCAGACCTACAGCGGATATGTTGCGTCCCAATTCAAGAAAATCCAAACCGACATTCGTAACCAAGGCCGCGTGAAATGGAAACACGTAATGCACTTGATTCGATTGTTGATTTCCGGAGTGAACGTCTTGGAGAAAGAAGATGTCACCGTGGACGTGGGACCAGACCGTGATCGCTTGATGGCGATTAAGCGTGGCGAAGTGTCTTTTGAAGACGCGGATGCATGGCGTATCGAACTGCAAAAGAAACTAACGACCGCGTTTGACAACACGGACTTGCCCGAACGACCTAATTACGAACGAGCCAACGAATTGCTTATCAAAGCACGCCGATTGGCAATGAGCAACGACTTACCATGATCGATATCAACACACTACCGCTTGCGAAATTGAAAGAGCAAGTCGACCGGCATCCTTATCCGCTGATGTTCGCGACGATCAGCGGTGCGCACTTGTATGGATTCCCGTCGCCGGATTCAGATTTCGATCTGCGAGGCATCCACGTGCTGCCGCTGGCCGATGTGATCGGGCTGAATGAACCCAACAGCACGGTGGACAAATCGAGTATCGAAGACGGTTTGGAGATCGACTTGGTGACGCACGATGCGCTGAAATTTTGCAAGCTGATGCTGCGCAAGAACGGCTACGTGCTGGAACAAATGTTCTCGCCCTTAATCGTTCACGCGACGCCCGAGTTTGATGAGTTGAAGTCGATTGCGGCTGACTGCATCACGAGACATCATTCGTATCATTACAACGGGTTCGCGCGTGGGCAGTGGAAATTGTTTCGCAAAGCCGACAAGCCACTGATCAAACCGCTGTTGTATACTTATCGTGTCTTGATGACGGGAATTAACTTGATGCGCACCGGCAAGATCGAAGCCAACCTTGCGACGCTGAACGAAGATTTTCAACTGCCAGCGATTGATGATCTCGTCCGGTTGAAGATGAACGGCAAAGAAAAGGAAGAAGTGCCTGCGGGCAACGAAGATCTGCACGAAAAACAGATCCACGACCTACTGAGCCTACTGGAGAGCGAGTCGGAAAAGTCGCGTTTACCGGAAGTTGCAAAAGCCAAGCCGGCGTTACACGATTTGCTGATTCGATTGCGGACCAACCGTGTTACCAACGCATGAGCGAAAGCTTCCGGTAACGCCTTTCGATCAAGGTCAACGACCGTCTGCAACGCTATTCAAAATCGCTGTACCGCACCACGTTTGCGTTGTGACCGACGCTGTATCCGAACTCGTGAGCGTAGACGATGGCTGTTTCGCGAAGGGGAAACACGGTGGCATATTCCTGTGGGCACCATTGCCCCGTTCCAATTTGTAGGAATCGGCCTGTTGGTTGACCATCATCGCTACGGCGGCCTTCGATCACCCAACCTTGGGTAAACCGAGTTTCGAAGTGATGTCGTTTTTGGGTAGGCTCTCGGTCATCTTTGCACATCTTGCGCCCTCATGAAGTTCGAGGATTCGGTTGATTGAGAAGGATTAAAACCTACAACCCGCTTTTGACACGTTAGGTCAACGCACCGAAACAAATTTCCAAAGCGGCGTTGCTAGCAAGCTGAAACGACGATATTTATTTGCTTCTACGAGCGATCTTGGCGTTTGATGTTCCCATGCGAATTCATTTTCTCAAACTTGGTCTTTTCAGGTCGCTGGATTTGTCACTAGTATCCCGAGGCAGTTTGCCGGTTCTCGCGTGGGCTTGAACCTCTGTTGGATATCAATCGGATGGATTCGTGATGCGTACTATTTTCGTAATTGGTTTGGTTTTAGTTTGTGCCTCAATGGCGGGTTGGTTCACCATTAACCGTGAGAATGGAGAGACATCGATCAAGATCAATGGCGACGAGTTTCGCAACGATGCTCGTAACGCGTTCTCCAAAGGCCAAGAATATTTGAATCGCCGCTCCGGTGGTGATCCAGCAAATCAGCAACTACAGCCAGGCCAAAGTGTGCCAGCGAGTTGGGCACAGCAGCCACAACAACAGTTCCCCAACCAACAATTCCAGAATCAGCAGTTCCCAAATCAGCAGTTCACTGGCCAGCAACCGAACCAACAGTTCGCGCAACCGCAGTACCCCAATCAGCAGATTCCTAACCCACAGTT
>CAZZDZ010000122.1:0-10417 GCA_964652675.1 uncultured Pirellulaceae bacterium | reverse complement strand
CAGCCGGGCAACAGCAACAGGGCGGATTCTACTATCCAGACAACCAACAAGCGAAACGCCCGCCCGCACCATGGGAAGGCCAGCTGAACGCTCCATCGCAGGTTCCGCAACAGGGGCAGTTTTAAGTTTGATCGGTTCACAAAGCCTGCTTTGGAACCACCCGATATTCACTGCAAGACGGCAAACGCCAGCGATCTTTTCGCTGGCGTTTTCTATTTGGCCAAGACCGATCATACTGTCTGATGTTGCGGTTTAACTCCTTTACATACAACTCCCACTGATCATCGATGCAACGCGCCGACTACGTCAAAAGCTACTTCTTGCGTTTCCTCTGGGTCTCGCTTGCCTGCGCTGCCTTTACCCTTTGGTGCTGCTACGACGCGTTTGTCACTTATCCCAAGAAAGGCAAAGTGTCTGCGGCGTTTGAAGCTGTCGAAGCAAAGATGAAAGAGGAAGAGATGGAGATGATTCGGCTGCCCGAACAATGGGAGAAGGTCGCGACAAAAAACGGTTGGTCAGCAACCATGCCGTCGAAGACCAGCGAGGACATCCGCGCGGACATAGGCAAGCAGTACTTTATGATGGTGCTTTGTGGATTGGTTGGTATCCCCGCATTTATCAAATGGTGCTCGGCTCATGGAACGTGGGTCGAAGGCGACGCTGAATTGATCCGCAATAGCGCCGGCCAAGAACTAAAGATCAGCGAGATCACCAAAATCGACAAGCGAAAGTGGGAGGAGAAAGGCATTGCTTACATCCACTATCTGAAAGACGGAAAACGCAAAAAGAAGTTCTTGATGGATGATTTTAAGTTCGAGCCAGAAACGATGGGCCAATTGATGCAGTTCGCCGAAGCGGGCTTGAAACCGGACCAGATCACGGGCGGTTTGACCCAGAAAGAAATTGCGGCAAAGAAAGAGCAAGAAGCGGCCGCAAAGAAACAACGCGCCGAGAGTGAAGCTGCCCAAGAAGAGCCTGCACAGGAAAATGCCTAACGCCTATTGTTGGTGGTCGTTTTCTCGATCAACCACATTGCGACTCGCAGTAGAGGTCCTGATCAGTTTGGCCAGTTCATATTGATCAACAATGACGCTTGATCGGCCGTGACAGCACGTGAATAGCGAAAGCCTTGGAAAAAATCGCAGTCCAGTCCCTTCAGATACGACGCTTGGCTTTTGGTCTCGATTCCTTCGGCGATCACTTTCAGTTCCAAGCTGCGTGCCAGTGCGATGATCGAACGCACGATCGCTTGGTGCTTGGTTGATTCGACGAGATCTTTTACGAAGGAACGGTCAATCTTTAGTACGTTTAGTGGCATCTGATGCAGATAGGCCAGCGATGAATAGCCCGTTCCGAAATCATCGATGCTGGTTGTCACGCCCATTTGCTGTAAACGACGTAACAGCTCGATCATCTCCTCCGGTTTTTGCATCAGGATACTCTCGGTGACTTCCAATTTCAGTTGGCTCGGTTCGATTCCGGTCATCGCCAAGATGGCTTGGACACGTTCAACAAAACCAGGGCCATTGAATTGCTTGACCGAAACGTTGACGCTGATCAGCAGTTTCCGACTATGGGATGCATTCCATTTTGCGAGTTGTCGGCATGCCTGTTCTAACACCCAGGCGCCAATTTCGATGATTAGCCCGTTTGATTCAGCCAATGGAATGAATTCGATTGGTGGGATGCTGCCGTGGACAGGATGGTCCCATCGTATCAATGCTTCAAACCCAGCGGTGACGGTTGTTTTGGCGTTGATGATCGGTTGGTAGTGGACGCTCAATTCATCGCGTCGAATCGCATGCTTTAACTCCGCGCTCAGTTCCAGTCGCTTGGAAGATTCACGCAGCATTCGTTCATCGAATACGCTGATGCAGCCCTCTGTGAACTGTTTGGCATGGTACATGGCCGTATCGGCTCGCCGAATCAGTTCGCCCACCGAACAGTTCTCAGGCGAGACGGCAACGATGCCAATGCTGATACTCGCAAGAAACTCGCGGTCGGCGACCGTCAGTGGAATACGGGCTTTTTCTTGAATGCGCTCGGCAATCCTGACCGCATCATCCACGCTGTCTACATTTTCCAGCAACACGCCGAATTCATCACCGCCGAGTCGCGCCAATACGGCGTCGCACTTTCGTAGATCCAGCTCCAAGCGATGGGACAACGCGATTAGATATTTGTCTCCAACGTCATGCCCTAGAGAGTCATTGATCAGTTTAAAATCGTTGACATCAAGATATAGAATTGCAAATTTCCTGGCCGAATCACGTTTGTATTGTTCAACACATCGAGCGACGCGATCATGGAAAAGCGTTCGATTGGGTAGTCGTGTCAACGCGTCTGCCACTTTGCCTTCGGTGATATCCGTCAACGAACCAGCAATTCGCGTCGGCATTGAATTTTCATCGCGAACGGCCAACCCGCGACAGAGCATCCATCGAAACCCGCCATTGTGATCGGGCATGCGCAGTTCTGTTTCAAAATGCTCGCTTTCACCACACAGATGGGCTTCCAAGTCGCAGCGTACGCGATCTCGGTCTTCGTGATAAACAAGCTCCAGCCACGACATTCCTTTGCCCTGCCAGCTATCTTGATCCGCACCGACCATTGCCAGCCATCGTGGCGAAAGATAGATCTCGCCGGTAATCAGATTCAGATCCCAGATGCCGTCACGTGTGCCTTCTGATGCCAGGGCGTAACGCTGCTCGCTTTCAAGCAGTGCTTGCCGTGTCCGATGAAGTGTCAACTGAGCATCAATACGGGCTCGCATAACCGAAAAGTCGACTGGCTTGCGCAAATAGTCACTAGCGCCATCGTCAAAACACGAAGCAACTTGTCCACCGTCTGTTGACGATGTCATCATGATGATCGGCAATTTTGCAGTTGAAAACATCTGTCGCATCAAACGCAACGCGGTATAGCCATCCATCACTGGCATGGAAATGTCCATCAACACCAAGTCGATTCTATTCTGCGCCAGTATTTGGAGTGCTTCGCGTCCATTTACTGCTTGGACTATTTCAAAGCCCAGCGTTTGTAATTCACGCGACAGAACACTCAGCGTGACCGGTTCGTCGTCAACAAGTAAAACGACACCACGTTTTTCATCCGCCTTGGCACTCTCAGTGCACGAGATCATCCCCGCCAGCGGAACGCTGGACGTTGGTTGGGAATGTTCGGGTAGGGAAGGTTCAGTGATCATTTTACCGTTTGGCTTTTAAAACAGCTGCTCTAAATGTGAAAGAGTTTGCTCTATCCGAGACTCCAGAATGCGTAACGCATCAAAAGTCTCGCCGCGGTTGTTGTCGTCAGTATGTAACTCCAATTCGCTTGCAGCGTCCCGGACGGCCAGTAATGCAGTGTCGCCAGCGGCGCCTTTGAGCTGATGCGCGATCGCTCGAATCTGAGCGACATCGTCCAGTTCTTGGGCTTGCTGTAGTTCAGCCAATCGCTCCGGCATGCTATCCCGCATGATTTTCAGTAGCTGATTTTGAAAGTCAACATCACCACTGCATCGTTCTGCCAGTGAAGCTTGATCGAGCAGGATTGAACCTGGAGTTGAAACCGGTAAAGGCAACTTCGGCGCAGTTTGAGCAATTGGATTTTGCATTGCGGCGACTGATTTTGGGATTTGCACATTCGCAACAAGAGGACTTGCTGGAGCATTTGCAGTAGTGCTGAGTGCAGCAGCGGCATTCGCAACTGTTTGTTTGTTCGCGCGGTTTACTTTTTTCGGTTTGCCTAGGTAACGTTCTGTTACCTCTCTCAATCGCTCCAGAGTGATCGGTTTGCACAGATATTCATCCATTCCGGCGTCCAAGCACTCCTGACGTATTCCTGCGACAACGTTTGCGGTCAGTGCAACAATGGGTTGTCTCGCTCGCACGTGGCCCGATTTGGCGACTTCTGATTCCCACTGACGAATGTGTTTCGTGGCGATTACTCCATCCATGTCCGGCATGTGGCCGTCCATCAAGACGAGGCCGTATTGAGCGCTCTGGATGCGCTGCAATGCGGTCAATCCATCATCGACAACCTCGGTCGTATACCCAAGTGTTTCCAGCATTTGCTGAACGACCAACTGGTTAACGCGATTGTCCTCGGCGATCAAAATATCGGCGGCGTGTGGAGAATTCGATCGCATTTGCGGCTCAGTCGGTACCGGTGATTCGTCGACGAGGTCCTGTGGTGCGATGGTTGGCGAATCGGCTGCGGGAGGAGTTGTCTCACCATGTAGCAGTGTAACGATGGAATCAAAGAGTCGACTTTGTCTTGCAGGCTTGGTCATTGCAACGTCGATATCCGCTTCCTCCAACTCTCGTTGCGTTAGCAAATCACTGTTGCTGGAAAGCATGATGATTGGGACTGCGGGCAGGTTTTCGTCTTCCTTGATCGCGATCGCGACGTCTCGTCCGTTCATTTCCGGCATGCAGAAATCCAAGATCACAAGGTCAAACGGTTTTTCCAACCGCGACGCGACGAGCATCTTTTGCACAACCGCCGTTGGTTGGTTACAAACGGAAGCGCGGAGTCCCCAGTTGCGCAATTGGTTAACTAGGATTTCGCAATTTGTCGCGTTATCGTCCACGATCAACACATTGAATTTGGAAAGCTCGCTCAGGGGAAACGTCGTTTGTTGGTCGGTCGGCGCCGCTTCTGCAGCAACTGGCAGTGGTAGTTCGAACCAGAACTCTGATCCTTCGCTAACAACACTGTCGACTTTCAGGCTTCCGCCCATCATTTGCACCAGTTGCTTGACGATTGAAAGTCCCAATCCCGTGCCGCCGTAGCGACGTGTGGTGGAAACGTCTGCTTGGACAAAGGAGTCGAACAAGGACTCTTGGACTTCGGCGGGAATGCCAATTCCCGTGTCCTGAACTGCAAAGCGGATGACGCTGCCGCGCCGTGTCACTCGCAGATTGATTTCGCCAGTTTCGGTGAACTTTATCGCATTGGCTAGTAGATTGATGATCGACTGACGTAATCGCTCCGGATCACCTGTGACGAGATGGGGCAAATCTGCACCCAGCTCGCAGTTCATCTCTAATCCTTTCAGGTGGGCACGGATCGAAAATTGCTCGGCAGTCGATTCCATTAGCTCGGATAAATCAAAATCGGCTTTTTCTAACTCTAGCCTTCCCGCTTCGATTTTCGAGAAGTCCAAAATGTCGTTAATCAGTGCCAGCAACGAATCGGCGCTAGAGCGTGCAATGTTGATGTAGTTTTCGTCTTTGCGATCAAGCTGGCTTGATGCAAGCAGATCTAGCATCCCGATGACGCCGTTGAGTGGTGTGCGAATTTCGTGGCTCATGTTTGCCAGAAATTCACCTTTGGCAAGGCTTTTTGCTTCCGCGATCTCGACTTCTGCGATCATCGCCTGCTTTCCGTCGGTGATATCGTGAACAGTGCCCAGCCATGTCAACAAGCAACCGTTTTCATCGCGAACCGGAACGATGCTTTCCAATAACCAGCGTTTTTCGCCGCCATTTGTAAAACATTCTGATTCCAAATCAGTGACAGCTCTCCCGCGTCGAAAGTTGTCAGCAATGACGCTTGCGGATGTGTCGTTGTGCCAAGGAAGCGAGAAGGGTTCGGAGCGTGAAATCAGTTCGGATGCGGATGGATATCCGAAAATCTCCAGAAGGGTGGAGTTGGCGGATTGGAAGTGACCTGTCTCATCAAGTTGATAGATTCCAACACCGGCGTGTTCCAGCACGCTTTGCAAACGCAGTTTTTCGCTATGTAGATTGTTGTTCGTAATGCGATGTTCGTTGACTTCGTCGTTGACGCGTGCGATCACCGAGTTGTATTCGGTCGCGATCTGACCGACTTCTGTGTCCGTGTCTATTTCGATCTGCGAGCGGTAGTCACCTGAGCTTCGGTGTTGGTACATTTCGCCAAGCAGGTCTGTGACTTCGTTGGTCGCGCCGTGTTCGACAACATTCAAACCCACTTTTTCTTCGCCCGCTTTGACGCGTATTCGCATGAACGTTTTCAGCAGCAAAAGTGATCCGCACACGGTGCTGAAGCTGAATCCGGCGGCGATCAATGCGCCCAACATTTGGATGGATATTTGCAAAGTCCGATCGCCGGAAACGAGATCGGCAGTTGGCGCAAAGAAACCATACGCGAGGGTTCCCCAAAATCCGGCTGCTCCATGGACACCAAATGCGCCCACGGCATCGTCGATTACTTTGCGGCGCAGAAAACTGATGACCCAAAGTGCCACGATCGCTCCGATGGCACCCGCTGCGATTGCGGCTAGTGGCGGCAGCACATGGCATGCGCCCGTTACCGAAACCAAACCGGCCAGCGTACCACTGATCAAGTCAACGACATTTGTTTTGCGTGTGCGGCTGTAAGACCAAAGTGACGCGGCGATTAGACCCGCGACTGCACCCAAATTCGTGTTGAGTAACACCTTGGAGACATTGTTTCCGGCAGACAAACCGCTGCCGCCGTTGAATCCCCACCAGCCAAACCAGAGCAAGAAGCAGCCCATGATGGCAAGGGTCAAGCTATGTCCGCCGGTAAGTTTCCCTCGTTTGTAGTTTCGCCGTGGACCGATCGCCAGTATCGCCCCCAGTGCAGCGAAACCGCCAGTGACGTGAACAACCGTTGCACCAGCCCAATCAGAAAAGCCTGTCAGTGCAAGCCATCCCATGCCGGTGTTTTCCAAAGCTCCGCCCCAGCACCAGTGGCCGATCAACGGATACGTAAAAGCGCTGAGAACGAAAACAATGAAAAGATAGGCCGACAATCGTGTTCGTTCTGCGACGGCACCACTGACGATGGTAGCAGTCGTTCCACAGAACACCATTTGGTACAGAGCAAATGCACTAAGTTCATTGTTGTGCCAAAAATCAAACTGCCATCCGAATAAACCATTTTCCGAACAACCGAACATCAGCGCAAACCCAAAGCCCGCGAATACGAGCATCGAGATTCCGAAGTCCAGCAAATTCTTAACGGCAACGTTGATACTGTTCTTGGCGCGAATCATACCGCTTTCGAGCATGCAGAAACCCGCTTGCATCAAAAAAACGAGTGCGGCGCATATCAGAACAAATCCAACATCCATATCCGCGGGAGCAGCGGGAGCTGAAGCCGAGAGCAGCAAGTTGGAGAGTAAAGACATAACGAGAGTGTCAATTGGGTAGATTCAGCAAGGGTGGTGTATTGTTCAAGTATTCACCATTGCTAAATCTATTCGCCTTGCCATTGCAACTTCTCAGCGACTATCGCGGCGTTAAGTTCCCAACAATCCGCACAGGCGTTGCGTTCGGAGTCGTTTTCTGCAACCCGTCGCGCTGTTCTTCTTGCCGACGTCCTATTTGGAACGTTTTAAGAGGTACGTTCCGATCGGCTTAGGCCATAGCGGAAGTCATCAAGACTTTCGGCGATTCGCAAGCCTGGGCGAAACAGCCGCGAAACTACTCATTGGTATGGGGTGGTTTGAAACGATGGTTGCCTTTTTTGGCCGCCGCATGCGACTCTACTGTGTCTTGCAACGCACCTGGGTCGCCTTGTGATTTCATCCACTGGTCCAGCTGTTTGCCCAGTTCGGCTTGGATTGTTGCCAATTCGGGTTGGCCCGCAAGATTTTTCATTTCGTACGGATCATTTGCGGTGTGATAAAGCTGCAATGCCGGACGCTGCATGTAACGCTGTACCAATTCATAGACTTTGGGTTTGACGCCCGATTCAAAAATCCACTGTTGCCAGTATGGGTTATTGAGCAGCCCATCGTTCTTGATCCCCATTAAGTGTTTTTCAATGTACAAGTTCTGAGGCTGCAGGTTTCGGATGAGCCGGTACTCTCCATTGCTGATTGTCCGAATCGGATAAGCGGGGCCTTCGGGAATATTATTGTGCGTACCGTAGGCATAAGTGCGATGCGTCTGAGTATTGCCTTTCAGCACGTCAACAAAACTAGTGCCGTCAAACGTTCCTTCGCTTTGTTTGCCGGTCGCCAGTTCCATTAACGTCGGCAAGACATCCGCATACTGGACGATTGCGTCTGTCCGCTGGCCAGCGGGTACAACATTCGGCCATCTTGCGATCAATGCGGTGTGTAAGCCTGTGTCCCAGTTCGTCCATTTGCATCCGGGAAACTGCGATCCTTGTTCGGACGTGAATAAAACAAGGGTGTCGTTTGCCTTGCCTGTTTCTTGAAGCTTCTGTAACAGTTCGCCAACTTGACCATCCATGTAAGTGATCTCGGCAAGGTAGCGACCGAATGCTTCGCGAGTCTTTTCGGTCGGAGCGATGTTCGGCGGAAGTTTGATTTTCTGTGGTGGGTAAGCCGACGCGTCGCCCATCACCCAAGGCACATGTGGTTCGACCAACGCGACGACCAAGCAAAACGGATCATCGCTGCGGCTGATGAATTCGCTGACCGCCTCGCAATCATGCTGTTGCGTGGGATTGCGAACGCAGCTTTTGTCGAATCCCTCCACCCGTTCAAACGGAAATGCTTTTCGCGGGGTAACATGAACCTTGCCCGCCAGGCCAACACGGTATCCAGCTTTTCCTAAATGCTGGGGCATGCTGGTCACCGTTGGCAAACTGGCTGAATGATTCCAGTTGCACCCGTTGCGCATTGGGTACTGGCCGGAATAAAGTTCCGCGCGACAGGGCTGACACATTGCTTCGGCCAAGTAAGCGCGGTTGAACAATAACCCTTCGCTGGCAAGTTTCTGCAAATTTGGCGTCTTGGCGTTTTCGCCACCGTACATTGGCAGATCGTTGTACGTGCAGTCATCAGCCATGATGATCAACACATTGGTTTTCTGAGCGCTGGTTTTTTGAGCGCTGGTTTTCTGGACGCTGGGCGACAAAGCGGTCGACATCGCGAAGACCAAGCAAGCGATTGAAAAGCGATGCATTGATTGGATGCTATGTTTGAGTTGACGCAAAGAACGCTTGAGTGGTCAGGGCTAGTTTTTTGTTTAAGCGATGATGTCGTAAATCGGTTCCACGTCTTCAACGCCGACCAAACGTTGATCCAGCCCGCTATAGAAATACGACAAGTGATTCGGGTCCAATCCCATTTGGTGCAAGATCGTTGCGTGCAAGTTTTTGACGTGCAACGGATTTTCGACCGCTTTGGATCCTAGTTCGTCGGTGGTGCCGTAGCTGACGCCACCTTTGATGCCGCCACCGGCCATCCACATCGTGAACCCATAGGAGTTGTGATCGCGACCTGATCCTTTGGCGTATTCAGCCGTCGGTTGGCGTCCGAATTCGCCGCCCCAGATGACCAGTGTTTCATCCAGCATGCCGCGTTCTTTCAGATCGCTAAGTAACGCTGCGACGGGCTGATCCGTATTGCCCGCGTGTTTGTTATGGTTGACTTCCAAGTCGCCATGAGCATCCCAGTTGTCATCGTTGTGTGCACCACCGCTGTACAACTGAATGAATCGAACACCGCGTTCCGCTAATCGGCGAGCGATCAAACAGCGGCGGCCAAAGTCATCTGTCCGTCCTTTGCCGACACCGTACATGTCCAACGTTCGTTGGTCTTCTTGCGATAAATCAACTGCTTCGGGAGCCGAACTTTGCATCTTGTACGCGAGTTCATAGCTGGCAATCCGCGACGCCAAATCGCTGTTGCCGTCGCGCGTCGCCAAGTGACGATTGTTGGCTTTTTGAATCGAATCGATTAGTTCGCGCTGCACGCCTTCGGGCAGATCTTTGGGCGTATTCAAATCCAAGATCGGCGCCCCTTTGCCTTTGAATACCGTGCCCGCATAAGTAGCCGGCATGTACCCGCTGCTCCAGTTTTTGGCTCCACTGATTGGACCACCGACCGGCTGCAGCATGACAACAAACCCGGGCAAGTTTTCGTTGACCGTGCCTAAGCCGTAGTTAACCCAGGAACCCATTGCGGGGCTGCCCGACAAAATTCGCCCGCTGTTCATCATCAGCATTGCGCTGCCGTGAATCGGCGAATCGGCTGTCATCGAATGCAAAAACGTGATGTCGTCAACGTGTTTGGCGACATTGGGAAAAAGCGAACTGACGTGTTTACCGCATTCGCCGTACTGCTTGAAATCCCACCGCGGTTCGACAATGCGTCCGCCTTTTTTGTGCCCCCCACGGCCAAACGTTTTGACGTCAACCGTCTTGCCGTCCATGCCCTTCATCTTCGGCTTGTACTCGAAGGTGTCGATGTGGCTTGGCCCACCGTACATGAACAAGAAAATGACCGTTTTGGCTTTCGGCGCGAAATGCGGTTTCTTGGCTGCTAACGGGTTTTTGAAAGGCGCGTCGGCAGCGTTCGCATCGCCGGCCAACAATCCTTGTCCAGCAAGCATAGACGTCAACGCCGCAGCGCCAAAGCCGCCGCCAGCCTGCCACATGAATTCACGTCGAGTACGACCGCAAAAGTTTCGTTTGGGTTGAGTCATTT
>CAZZDZ010000121.1:0-15144 GCA_964652675.1 uncultured Pirellulaceae bacterium | reverse complement strand
GGGATTCGGATTTCTTCGACCATAGCCACGATTTCAGGGGGCGGTGGCGGCGTTAGTCTTGAAACGATCGTGGCGACGACAAAGTTGACAATCATTCCAACGAATCCGATTCCTTCTGGTGAAATCCCCATCACAAAATAATCGCTTGCCTTGGCTCCCGGTGCGACTTCCAGGATGAATTGAAAGTAAACGATGTAGCCAAGCGTCAGTGCGATGCCCGTGATCATTCCCGCGATGGCACCTTGTTTGTTCATGCGTTTGGAAAAGATTCCCATCAGGATGGTCGGGAAAAACGATGATGCAGCCAAGCCGAACGCGAAGGCAACCGTTTTGGCAACGAACTCCGATGGTGGGTTGATGCCAAAGTAAGCCGCGATGCCCAAGAAGACAAACGCTGCAATCCTGGCCCAACGCACTTCCATTTTGTCGCTCATGTTGGGACTGATGATTTTCTTCATCAAATCATGCGAAATGGATGTCGACAAAACCAACAACAATCCAGCAGCCGTGGACAGGGCGGCCGCGACGCAACCAGCCATGACTAACGCAATCACCCATTTGGGCAGCCCCGCCATTTCAGGGTTGGCCATCACCAAAATGTCTTTTTCGTAGTAAAACTCGTTGGTGCTCTCCGACAACTCATTCGTGACCAATCTCTGCCCTACGGCTCCGCGAGCTTCACCGTAAGCGGGCTTGCCTTCGAAGACGGTTCCAGCACTGTGCTGAATGATGCCGTCATTGTTCTTGTCCGCCCAAGCAATCAGTCCGCGATCTTCCCAGTTTTTCAACCAGGATGGTGCGTCCGCGTAGGCGGTGTTTTGGATCTCCGAGACTAAGTTTGTTCGTACGAAAGCACCAATCGCCGGCGCGGTCAAGTAAATCACAGCGATGCACGCCAGGGTCCAACAGGCACTGCGGCGGACTGCTTTTACGGATTTCACCGTAAAGAACCGAACGATCACGTGTGGCAATCCAGCCGTTCCGCACATCAGCGCGGCCGTGATGCAAAACATATCGATTTTCTTCAAACTGCCGTCGGTGTATTGGCTGAATCCAAGGTCAGTATTCAGCTGGTTTAGTTTTTGCAGCAGTGGTACCGGATCGGCGCCGTCTTTGGTGAAGTCACCGATGAGACCAAATTGTGGGATCACGTTGCCGGTCAACAACATCGAAATGAAAACGGCCGGGATCGTGTAGGCAAACACCATCACGCAATACTGGGCGACTTGTGTGTACGTGATCCCCTTCATCCCACCCAATCCGGCATAAAAGAAAACGATCGCGGCTCCAATCAGCACGCCCAACGAAACATCAATGTCAAAAAGCCGTGAAAACACCAAGCCGACACCACGCATTTGCCCCATGATGTAAGTCATGCAGATAAAGATCGCACAGACAACGCCAACGAATCGAGCAAAGTTGCTGTAGAAACGGTCGCCCAAGAAATCGGTCACCGTGAACTTGTTGAATTTCCGCAGGTACGGAACGATCAACGTGGTCAACAACACAAAGCCACCGGTCCAGCCCATCAAAAACCGCGACGCGTCATACCCGCTTGCCGCGATACTGCCAGCCATCGAAATAAACGTCGCAGCCGACATCCAATCCGCAGCCGTGGCCATTCCGTTGGCAAAAGGCGAAACGCCACTGCTGGCGACGTAGTACTCTTTTGTCGTGCCAGCACGCGAACGAACGGCGATGTAGATGTACAAAGCGAACGAGAGGCCGATGAACAGGAAATTCCAAAAGTCTTGGCTCATGATTCTTCTCCGGTGCCGTACCCGTGCTGTCGATCCATTCGATTCATAGCCAGCATGTACACAAACAACAGAATCAGAAAACCAATGATCGAACCTTGCTGTGCCATCCAAAACCCAAACGGTGCGCCGCCGACGTTGGGCATTGCGGCATCCAGCCAGTCGCGAAACAAAACACCACAACCAAGCGAGATGAATGCCCAGACGCTAAGGATCCCGGTGACAACTCGCAAACTTTTGGACCAGTAAGTCGATTCCGTGGTCCTGCTCCGATCCGTTTTTGATTGCTCAGGTGGCGGTTTACAAGGGCCTTCGTTGGAAGGGTCACCAGAAGAAGAGCTCATTCGTTTTGGGCCTTAGCTACTCAAGAAGGGTTTCGCACGCGAACACTGACCGAATCCATTTCGGTTGCAATCGTTTCGTTCACATTCTCTGATCGACTGAACCAGCTGTAAACACAAGCGAGGGCGATGGAAGAAACCACCAGTACCATGCCCAAAGAAAAAGCGAGATTCATTCCGCCAATTCCACGTCCGGTCATCAAATCAGGATTGGTTGCGTTTAATAAAACAAATCCACCGTACAAAGCGATGTAGACCAACAACAGAGCCAATCCAAGTTGCGTGTTGAATCGCCGCGCCGATGCGCGAGGGCTGTCCGATTGGTGGGAAGAATCGTGTGAAGGGTCAGCAGTCATTGACTCGGAAAGGTGGTAGCGAACGGGGCGGGACCTTTGGGAAGCCCCATAGAGTAACTACCCGGCATGCTTTTGTGTTGCTCCAGCCAAATCTTCTCCCACGTAAATCACGTTTTCGATTTTCAAAGATCGCAAATTTGTCAGACATAAACCGGTTTTGGTGCGTGTAAGCCCGATGTCTCACCTACCTCACCCAAGGCAATTCTCAGCAAAGGGCGCCCAGTCAACGTAGCTTGAAAAGCTGCATTGCCCGGCAAACTTATCCCTTTCTACCGCGCTCTCCACCCGCCACGGGGTCAATCACGTCATGTGGGGGACAGTAGATTCCTACAGCGCCATGCGAACGCGTAGTCCGTCGTACGCCAAATCGACCCCATCGGGAAGCGCTCTGCACGCCGTTTCATGATCAACGTCGTGACACAGGTGCGTAAAAAAAGTTTGCCGAGGTTTGATCTTTTCGGCCACGGCCGTCGCTCCTTCCAAACTGTAGTGAGTCGGGTGGTATGTTTCGCGCAAAGCCCCCACGACAAACGTATCCAATCCTTGTAACAGCTCCAGTGACGAATCGGGGATTTCGTTGGTGTCGGTACAGTAGGCAAAGTCACCAAAGCGAAACCCAAGCACATCGAAGTGCGGTCCGTGTTTCATTGGAATCGGCGTAACCGTTGCTCCCAAAATCTCGAACGGCTCGTGCGTTATCGTGCGAAACTCCAAGCTTGGGCGCGATCCAGGATGAGTTTCTTCACGATCGATAAAGGCGTAGTCGAACGATTTTCGGATTCGCTCTTCGACTTTGCTTTCGCAAAACAATGGCATCGCGTGCCCCAGCCTAAACGGAAACAGTCGCAAGTCGTCCAAGCCAAACAAATGGTCGGCATGTTCGTGCGTGTACAAAACCGAATGCACAATCCGGACCTTTTCTCTCAGCAACTGTGTGCGAAGATCCGGTGGCGAATCGATCAACAGCAATCCGCCGGGCAAGTGCAACAGCATGGCACAGCGCAGACGTTTGTTGCGAGGATCATCACTTGAGCAAACGGCACATTCGCAGCCAATCGACGGAACTCCAACGCTGGTGCCGGTCCCCAAAAAGACCGCCGTGCCCCAGTTCGAGCCAGCTTCTACGTCGCCGTCGAGCAACACGTGGCCTGCGTTGTCGGCCTGAGGGTCGGTTGGGGATTGAGATTCAGGCAATTTCTTCTGAAGCCTAAGTGATGGATGAAACGACAACAAAACCGTCCACGGACGGGGATTTTGCTCCCCCTGATCGTAAACCAGCGGAGCCATATTGGACCATCCGTGGAGTTCCAGTGGTTCCAAGTACGCCAATTTGCCGAAAACGCCAGTTTCCAGAGCCCCGCTTGAATAGAAAAGGTTCGTTTCAACATCGAATCCAGTTTCCACAGCCAGCAAGCCCCCAAGAAACAAGCAAGCGCTAAGAAAGTTGGGCGATTTCCGCAATATGCTGCCCAGAGTCAAATAAGCCCCTTGGCTCAGATTGCTGGATTCTGCGATACTCTGCGGTCCAATTCAAAACAAATCCTCGGCAGCCGCCATTCATTGCAATGTCGCCGCGGCCTTCAAGACAGATAGCCTCCGCAAAAGGTAAACACGAATGCAAAAGAATTTCAGCCCACAATCGTTGGGTATCAACGGTCGCCAAAGCGAACTGATTGAATTGGCCCTGACGTATGGTTTTCGTTCCATGGATGTTGACATGTCCGAAATGCTGCGTCGTTCGCAACGTAGCAGTGTCGACGAAGCAGCGAAGTACTTGCGAGCTGCCGAGAATTTGGAAATTGGCGGTTTCCCGTTGGACATCAACATGGACGCAGCCGATGGCGATTTCACCAGCCAGCTAGGTGCAATCCATCCCGTTGCCGAATTGGCCGCCGAAATGAAAGCCACTCGCGCTTACGTTTACACCCCAGCAGCAACCAGCGTCGCCGCGTACCCCGAGTATTTCGACAAGCAGTCGACACGACTAGGACAAGTCGCTGATGTGTTGGCCGCCAAGAACATTCAGCTGGGTGTCGGTTTCCGAGCTGGCAAAGAATTGGCTGAAGGAAAAGATTTCCCATTCATCCAAAATGTCGAAGGCCTGTTGGCGTTGGTCAAAGGTGTCGGCAAAGACAATGTCGGTTTGTTGATTGATACTTGGGACTGGGTCGTCGGTGACGGAACAGCCGAACAGCTAAGCGGATTGAAAGCTGATCAAATCGTAGCCGTTCGTATCGGAACCATCGCTCCAGATATCAACAAAGCCGAAGCCACAACGGCTGATCGCGTTTTGCCCGTCGGCGAAGGTGACGTGAATCACGTTGACTTGATCAAGCAACTCGTTGCTCTAGGTTTCGAAGGCCCGGTCAGCCCAACCGCATCGTCGACTCAGTACAAAGGTCAGACGCGAGAAAGCACGGTTCAAAAATCACAAGAAGCCATCGACGGCATTTGCAAAGAGGCCGGTATGACCGTGGCTCCGCTGCCAATGGAAATGATCGAAGAAGTCAGCTACGAACCAACGCCTGCTGCAACGTAACGACCACCATTGGCAAACAAACCAAAAGCCGAACTCGCACATGCGAGTTCGGCTTTTTTCGTTCGTGGTTTGATTTCGTGAGAACAGTGAATCGAGATTGTTGCGCCCTCAGGCTACATTATCGCCACTTCGTGGCTGGCTGCATGTATTGCAATATCCGTTCTTGAACAGTCACTCTTCTTGTGGCACTTCCAGAAACACAACTCCAAAACGCGAGCGAAGGACAGCATGAATTCCTCGCTGACACGTCGTCATCGGTTCTCCTCAGCGCCCAAGTGCTGCCAGTACATTCGTGGGTTGTTCAACAAGTCGCGTGTAATCTGAAAATGCGAAGTGTCTTCCAGGTCCGTCGGCTGCAATTTGCCTTCGTCAAAAGTAATGATCGTTGCACCTGGAAACGTCAAGAAAATCGGCGAGTGAGTGGCGATGAAGAACTGCGATTCCCCTTTGGACGCCATTTTGTGCATCAGAGATAGCAGCGAAAGTTGACGTTGCGGAGACAAAGCCGACTCCGGTTCGTCCATCAAGAACAAACCCTTACGGAATCGGTTGTGCATCACCGCCAAAAATGCTTCTCCGTGCGACATCTTGTGAAGCGATCGACCACCGTAGTGTTTAAATGGATCTCCTTCAAAATCGGGATCGTCGCGACGCTGTTCCAACAGTGATGCGAAATGGGCCTGCGTTTCGGCTCGAAAAAAATAACGATCACGTGGTTGGCGGATAAAAGCCATACGCAGTGACTTGGCCAAAACGCTTTCTTCGGCAAAAGCATGCCCGGCGCCGGATTCATACATGCTGCCACCTGAAATGGGCAGCCGCGCCAACACGGCCATCGCTTCTATCAACGTCGATTTGCCGGATCCGTTTTCCCCAACAAAGAAGGTGACCGGAGTCGTGAATTTCAAATCCAAGTCTTTGATAAACGGCAGGTTCCCAGGGAAAGTGTCTTCGCCAAGTGGCTGTGAATTCAGCATGAGTTGGTCGACGTAGGGAACGCTCATTCGATCGGCAAGCTGGTGAGAGGTTGGAGGTATTCGTTTGGGATGCAAACCGCGTGCTCGCATGATTCTCGGCTTAAACGCCAATCGCGACCTAGATTTCAGTGAACGGTCATCTTTTTGGGATCGAACTTGCCCTAACAAGTGATTTCGGCTGAAAACACCGCCTTAAACTTGCCGATAAGAATGCGGTTGACGTAAACTACACCGATCGTTCATCGTTTCTTAACAAACGACTTGCCTTTCTGCTGGAGTGCCCCATGATCAGCCCGGATTTGACGACCGCGATCCTCGTGATCTCGTCGCTCACCGTCTGGGCATTCTTTGCGGGCAGATCACTTGGTTCGATGAAGCAATCGGCCGCAACGCTGTTTGTTGCCGCGCTGAGCTTCTGCCTCGCCTTCAGTTGGCTTTACTCTGGAAAGTTAGTTTGGGCAAATTCGATCCCTCTTAGCGGAGTGGTTTACTGGTCGAATTTCATGCCGATCCTGTTGGGATTCACTGCGGGTGTTGCCTGCCGAACAACCGGTTTGAATCGTTGGGCGCGTCCGTTGACCGTTGCGACCTTTGCCCTGATTGCTTTGGCTTACTTAGCTCTGCCAATCGGACGTCCCATGTTGGCGCCAGCGATCGTCGATGCAGTTTCCCAGTGGGACGATGACGTTTGTTTACAAAGCCATGGGTCGACATGTGCTGCGGCGGCCGCGGCAACCTTGCTGCATCTAAACGGAATTCAGTCAAGCGAAAGTGAAATGGTTGGTCCCTGTCTGACCAGCGAGCATGGCACCGAAGCACTTGGGTTATATCGCGGTTTGAAAATCGGCGCACGTGATCATGGCCATCAGGTTCGTGTCGCGTCATCGAGCCCAACGCATTGGTTGGACAAGGGGCAACTGCCAAACGTTGCGTTGGTGAGTTTCGCCCGCAACGAATTCGCCGAAGACAATTCCAACCGCTGGTTCATGGGGCCACGTGGCGAAGGTCACGCCGTTGTGATTTTGGCCTACGAGCAGGGCCGCTGGATTATCGGCGACCCGGCAGTGGGACGAGTGTCATGGAGCGACGAAGAACTGCAGCGACGGTTTACCGGAGACGCGATCTACTTGAGCCTTCGTTAGCCCAGCAGCGTTCTTGCGATTCGGGTTGCGAAACTCTCAACCACAGAACGCCGGTCTGTAAGCACTATGCCAAAATCGGCTTGACCACGTGTGCCGGTTCCACACCGGTCAATCGCATGTCGAGACCTTGGAATTTGTAGGTAAACCGTTCGTGGTCAATTCCCAGCAAGTGCAGCATCGTGGCGTGCAAGTCCCTCACATTGACAACGTCTTGGATAGCGTTGTAGCCAAAATCATCGGTCGCGCCGTGAGAGATACCGCCCTGGATACCTCCGCCAGCCATCCAAAGCGAAAAACCTTTGATGTGGTGGTCACGACCTGGGTTTTTGCCACCACCTTGGGACATGGGTGTGCGGCCAAACTCTCCACCGAAAATGACCAACGTATCCTTTAACATCCCGCGTTGTTTTAAGTCTTCGACCAGCGCCCAACTGGCTCGATCAACCAGTTTCGATGTCGTACTGACTCCGTTTTTCACACCGCCATGATGATCCCAACCGCGATGGTACAACTGAATGAACCGAACTCCGCGTTCCGCCATCCGCCGAGCCAATAAACAATTACTTGCGAATGACCCATCGCCGGGTTTGGCGCCATACATATCCAAAGTGCTTTGCGGTTCGCCGCTCAAATCGACCAACTCTGGCACGCTCGCTTGCATCTTGAACGCCAATTCGTATTGTGAAATTCCCGTCGTGATTTCAGGGTTATCGACGACTTCGTTGCGCAACCGATTGAGATCGTTGACCGCGTCGATCACTTGCTTTTGTCTGCTGCGCGTGACTCCTGGCGGATTGCCGACATACAGAACCGGGTCACCTTTGGAGTGAAAGTGGACGCCTTGATACTTGCTGGGCAAAAAACCACTGTGCCACTGACGCGACGCGATCGGTTGCGATTGTCCGCCGCCCACCGAAGTCAAAACAATGTATCCCGGCAAATCTTGCGCTTCGCTACCCAATCCATACGTCACCCAAGACCCCATGCACGGCCGCCCGGATATTTGCGTGCCACAGTTCATAAACGTGTGCGCGGGGTCGTGATTGATCTGCTGCGTCTTCATCGAACGAACGATCGCGATATCGTCAGCGATCTTGGCGACATGTTCAAACGCGTCGCTGATTTCTTGGCCGGATTCGCCATGCTTTCGAAACTTGAACTGAGGAGCCAAGCACTTTAGTTCTTTGCCCTGCAACTGCGCGATCGGTTGCCCATCGGTAAACGATTTAGGCATCGGTTTGCCGTCCATCTCCGCCAGTTTGGGTTTGTAATCAAACGTCTCCAAGTGCGATGGTCCACCCGCCATGCAAAGGTGTATCACCCGCTTGGCTTTGGCTGGAAAGTGGGGCTGAATTTCGCCGCTTGTGTTTCCACCAGCCGCCCTGGCTTGATTCGATCGCATTTGGTCGATCAACGCGATCGATCCGATGCCAACGGACCCCGCATTCAAAAACGTGCGTCGATTAATGTGATTGATCATGTCGGATATCAATAACGGGAAGTGGTTTCGTAAACGTTTAGGATGGCGCGAGCAATCTGCGTCCAGGTTGCAAGTTCTTTTTTGTCGACAGCATCAGGATTTGGTTTGTCGCCAACGCTCGTGATTGCGTTGGCGTCTTCTTCTGATTCACGGTAGCTTTCCGCTTGTGTTTGCAGCAGTTTTTTCAGGACCTGCAACTCGTCGACCGATGCCTTGCGCGACGTCGCTTCGCGAAACGCCCAAGCCAATCGATCATCGTCGTTGTCCGCCGATGCAATGATCCGCGCGGCAAACGCACGAGCGGATTCAACAAAAACCGGATCATTCAACAGCGCGAGTGCTTGCTGTGGGATATTCGACCGAGCGCGCTGAGCCGTGCATTCTTCGCGACTGGGCGCATCAAACGCCAATAGTGATGGATGCAAAAAAGACCGGCACCAAAACGTATAAAGTGTTCGGCGGTAAAGGTCGTTGCCTTTTGAAGCTGCCCACGTGCGTTTTGGAAAGTTCAAGTGCCTCCAGTAGCCGGCCGGTTGATACGGCTTGACGCTACGGCCTCCTACAGGTTCTACCTGTAGCAAGCCGCCCAGTTGCAACGCCGTGTCTCGCACAAATTCTGCTTCAACTCGCCAGCGTCCTTGCCGGGCAAACCAATCATTATTGGCATCCTGCTGCCGAACCTGCTCGGTCGTGTTGGACGATTGAGCATACGTGCCGGAAGTAACGATCAGGCGAACCAACTGTTTCACATCCCAGCCCGATTCTTGAAACTCAAGCGCCAACCAATCCAACAATTCGGGGTGTGTAGGCGGTTCGCCTTGTCCTCCCAAGTCGTCGAGATTTCGCGAAAGCCCTCGGCCGAAAAACAGTTTCCAGATTCGGTTGGCAAACGTTCTGGCCGTGGTTGGGTTGTCTTTGCGAAATAACCATTTGGCCAAGTCCATGCGGTTGGCACGCCGGTCGTTGATCTCGTCGTGCGGCATGAAATGGGGGACCGCGGGCATGACTTCTTCGCCGGAGTCATCCAGCCAGTTTCCGCGCGGCAAGATTCGAGTCATCCGCGGCTTACCCAATGCCTCGGAGACCAGCGTGGTTTGAAATGTCTTTTCGTAGTCGGCGAGTTCTTTTTCCGCTGCCGCCAGTTGCCGTTTTGCTTCGACCATTGCCGGTGCGAACGTTCGGTAGTGATCAGCCAGTGTTTTCTTTTCCGCATCGGAGCGATCTGCAGCAGGTTTCCGTAGCGCGTTGGTAACCGATTCGCTTAGCGGTTTAGCGTTACCCAAACTAGCGTCTGGGCTATCGCTGATGCTAACGCGAAAACGTCCGATCAAGTGTTTGACGTGGACGCTTTGATGTTGCAGGCCAATTTCGATCTTGCCGGCCTGTTCACCGAACTCGATTGGTTTTTCCAACACAAAAACGGCAGTGTGGCTGTCGGCTTTCTTCGTGTGGCCGTCGACGGCCCAGCCCGTTTTCTTGTTTTTGTCCAGCGTATTGACGACCGGCCAACCCGCTTGTTCAAAATCAGCTTTGGCATCAGAAATCTTGACGTCTTTTCCGTTCGCTTTGACCGTCACCCCTGTCAAAACAATATTGCCATTGCCTCGCGAAAAACCCTTGAATGTGGGATCGGGAAAAATCTCCAGTTGAATCGCGCGGACCGTGCCTTTGTTTTTGATTGTGTAGGTGTAGTCGCCATGATTGGGATTGTTGGCGGTTGCCAAATAAGTCCCATCATCCTGTCGTTTCAATTGGACACCGCCGCTGGATTTGACTGCGGCGGGTTCGGGTGATTGCCAAATCGATTCGCCGGAATCGAGCGAAGCGATTTTTTGAGCTTCCCATTCTGCTTGGCCCGCATTCAATTTGTCGACCCAAGCAGGATCGGACAAACGCTTTTCTAATTTCAACGTAGCAACTTTGTCTCGCAGAGATTGCGCGTGAGCCTTTTGTTGATCGGTAACGATTTTGAAATTGGGTTTGCGACGGCCAACGGCGGTTTCTTTGATGTCTGAAAAGAAAGCCGCCAACGAATAGAAATCCTTGGCCGTGATTGGATCGTACTTGTGATCGTGACACTGGGCACAGCCAACGGTCAGGCCCATCCAAACTCCTGAAACATTGCGCACGCGATCGGCCGCGTAAATGGCGGTGTATTCTTTTGCCTGAGCCCCACCTTCTTCGGTCGTTTGCAGCAGTCGGTTGTAGCCGGAAGCGATTCGCTGTTGATCGGTCGCGTCGGGAATCAAATCGCCAGCAAGTTGTTCAATCGTGAACTGGTCAAATGGCTTGTTTTCATTAAACGCGTCAATGACATAATCGCGGTACGCGCTAACTTCCATCGACGCGTCACTGTGGTATCCGATGGTGTCGGCGTAGCGAACCAAGTCCAACCAGTAGACAGCCATTCGTTCGCCATACCGATGATCGTCCAAGAGTTTGTCGACAAGTTGCTCCCAAGCATCAGCGGATTCATCGTTAACAAACGCGTCGACTTCGGCGGGCGACGGCGGCACGCCCAACAAATCCTGATACAGCCGACGTACAAGTGTCACTTCGTCTGCTTGCGGTGACATCTGCAAACCAGGCCCGCTTAAAGCGTCGATGACCAAAGCGTCGATCGCGTTTTTGTTTTGATGATGTTTGATGGCCGGTAACCTGGTCCTAGCAAGAGGACGAAACGACCAATGCTCTTCGTACTCGGCGCCCTCGGCGATCCATTTTTTCAAGAGGGTGATTTCGTCTGCGCTTAACGTCTTGTGAGATTTTGCTGGCGGCATCAATTCATCGGGATCGTCCGTCAAAATGCGACGCACGAATTCCGAGTCATCGATTTGTCCAGGCGACAGAATCTCCAACGCTTGT
Source organism: uncultured Pirellulaceae bacterium (assembly GCA_964652675.1). Taxonomy (GTDB): domain Bacteria; phylum Planctomycetota; class Planctomycetia; order Pirellulales; family Pirellulaceae; genus K23-9. Next base: position 3,687 of record CAZZDZ010000121.1, on the reverse strand, counting down.
TCGCGCTGGTCCAAACGCAAGTCGGCTTCGCGAGTATGTTCGTCGGGCCCATGACAGGCAAAACACTTGTCCGAGAGGATCGGACGTATTTGCTTGGCGAAATCGATTTCGGATTGAGCGAAGGTCGATTGAAAGCCCAATCCAAAAACGACCAACAAAAATGCGACTGTCGAAGCAATGCGATTCATAGGGAAAATGACTTGCATTGGATTGGAGGATGAGGTGGGAAAGGTGCGAAATCGCACTGCGGCGCATCAGGACACCGTCGATACTATACTCGTTTTGCCGGCGTCAATCATTCGACGCTCAAAAGAAGATGGATCGTTGATGGTTTGTTTTGGGTCGCCGCGATGACCAATCAGGGCAAGTTGCTTACGCATTTGCATCCAACAACAAAAACGCCCACCAACACGATGGAGAGCCCCGTGGTAAAGTTGAATCCAAATAACTCACTTTCGCGTCGTGATCTTTTGGTTGGATCCGCCGTTTCGGCAACATTGGTCTGCGCCGGATCAGCGGCCGAACCGAGCGAGAAAAACGGATGGATTGATGCCCACGTTCATGTTTGGACACCGGACACAAAATCGTATCCGCTGGACAAGTCATTCAAGGTGGCCAACATGCGGCCGCCAAGTTTTACTCCCGAAGAACTGTTTGCGTTCACCAAACCGTCAGGCGTGGATCGTATCGTCTTGATCCAAATGAGCTTTTACCATTTGGACAATCGGTACATGCTTGACGCAATGCGTGAAAACCCCGGCGTGTTTGGTGGTGTCGGAATTGTGGACCATCACGATCCGAACGTCGCAGAAAAAATGAAAGCTCTTGCGGCTGGCGGTGTGCGAGGCTTCCGGCTTCACTCGCGCGGCAACAATCCTGCCTCCGGCTGGCCCGATGACGATGGCATGGCCAACGTATGGAGAGCGGCGGCCGAAAACCAGTTGGCGGTTTGTCCTTTGATCAACGCAGCAGACTTGTTAGCCATTGATTTACTTTGCAAACGCTTTCCCGACACGAAAGTCGTCATCGATCATTTCGCCAGGGTCGGCGTCAGCGGCACCGTCGAAAAAGAAAGCCTGGATATGCTTTGCGACTTGGCAAAACACAAAAACACCTACGTCAAAACATCCGCGTTCTACGCACTTGGAAAAAAGCAGCCACCGTACACCGATTTGTTGCCAATGATTCGACGTGTCTGCGACGCATATGGCCCCGAACGACTAATGTGGGCAAGCGATTGTCCCTTCCAAGTCCAAGGCAAGCATACGTACGAGGCATCCATTGCGTTGATACGAGACCACTGCGACTTTCTTAGCGACAGCGACAAAAAACAACTGCTACAGCAAACCGCCCAAAAGCTATTCTTCGCTGCATAAACATCTCAACAAGGCGATGTCGTTAGAGTCATCAGGAGGGGCTTTCATCGTCGGGTTTTGATCGCCCGATCAGTGTTGCGGTTTGCAGCGGCCGATCGATTCCTTTGACCGTCATGGGTTCATTCTGGCTCCAAGTAAACTGGTCGCCCACTTTGTCGACAATCTCCTGCGAAGCAACCACTTTGTCTCCGTCGGCCTTGTCGCAAAGGCGTGACGCGGTGTTTACGGTGCTTCCGATTGCGGTGTACTCCATTCGTTCGGCGGTCCCAACCGTTCCGACGATTGCTTCGCCGGTATGAATCCCGATTCCGATTCGAAGTTCACTGTTTTCGTAATCGTCGATCACCTCGGTTAACTTTTGTTGAATTGCCCAAGCTGTCTTGACGGCTCGCAATGCGTGGTCGGGTTGATCCGTTGGCGCATTAAAGAGGACCAAAATGGCGTCACCGATAAATTTGTCGACCGTGCCTTCCTGTTCGAACGTGCAATCGACCATCACTTGCAAAAACTCGTTCAGCCGATCCAATACCGTTTCAGGCTGGTTGTCTTCGGTGAAACGTGTAAAGCCGCGAATGTCTGCGAACATAACGGTGATTTCGCGGCGTTTGCCACCGACGGCGATTTCTTGGAGTGCTCGCTTGGAAATCAGATCCGAAACCACCGCGCGCGGCACGTAGCGGCCAAACAAATCCGTCATGCGATTTCGCCAACGAATCTCGTTGCCGTATCGGACAAGCCCAGTCAATGCGCCGGTCATCGTGATCACGGAGGGAGCGATCGCCATGTCCGTAAACCAACTACTACGATAGATCATCACAGTGGCGGCCATGTATCCCAGCAGGACTGTCAAAAACGAAACGATGGCGAATGTCACACTTCCGCGGCCAACCAACAAACTAACTATCAAAGCCAGAACCAGCAGCGGCACCCAATAGCCCCACTGCGGCAACGGTTTCATCACACGATCATTAATCAGCGTCTGTGTCGCCAGCGCGATGACGGTCGCATTGTCAACTTGTTGAGGCTGGTTAGGCAAAACAAATCGCCTTTCTGATTGGACGAAATCCATGTCCAAACCAATTAGCACAAGTTTGTCTTTGACCAATGACTTATCGAAGTCGCCCTTTGCGACATCACCATATTCAAGTGTCAAGAATGACTCCGCTCGCTGCGTGTGGTCGATCCAAAATCCTGCTGGCGATGCTTGAACAATCTCACTTTCAAAAGGAATCCAGGGAATACTTTGTGATCCAATCTGGTAGGGCTCGATGACTAAATCTGTGTTCGTGTTGGGCAACAAGGTCTCCATTACTGGATGATAGGACCGCCAAAAGTTGGTGATGCCACTTTCGTTTAGCGTCGCTTCGATTTCCTTTTTGGTTGCGTTGGGCAGTCCGTGATGTCGCCGGGCTAGCCACAGTACCATCGATTCACGCAACGAGAAAAGGTCGTGATCAGCCATCGGTGATACCCGACTAAGATTTCGTGCGTCGGTGGGGACACGAAGCGAAAGATTGTCGTGGCAAATATAATCGTGAAACGAAGCAACGACGTTCACGTCGACTAGATGGCCGACCATCACATCTCGTACCAACCGCCCACGCGAGTCTTTGATGCCCGCCATCATTTCAAGCAACGGTTTTCCGACGCCTTCAAAATCCTCGGGCAAGATCGATACGGCCACGCGAGGGTCCGCGACAGCCTTGGCGCCCGCCGACAGCAGGTTTTCGTAGACTTGCTTGTCGGTTTCAACGACCGGTTTGGTCCCCAATTTCTTGGCACTTTCAGATCCGTAACGAACGATCACGATATCACCCGGATCCGAACGCATTCCGAGCCGTGGCCCCGTATCGGAAATCATTAGAAAATCACTCGCGGTTCGCCTGACTCGCCAAGACCATCGACCACTGTAGTGCGTCAAGGCCGCGCCCATGCCACCCATCAAAATGCCAATAGCGACCAGAACCCAAGGCGATGGCAAACGCCGTGTCGAACGAGAGGTTGGAAACATGATGCAATGCCGGGCGGAGCAAGAATCGAATGCACGCGAGTGCTTCGTCAAGTCTTAATTTTGGGGCTAGCGAAACTCGTCAAGAGTTCCGGCTGGTATCGTAGATCGTCGATAGTCTTGACGACGCCGTCAAGGCTTTTTGATTTGCGCCGACCGAAACTCGTCAAGAGTTTCGGCTACAGCGTTTAAGCCCAGGCTTTGTGCGCGCCAGTTTCTGGCAATTCGTATCGTGAGCTTGGTCAAGCCATTGGACGGCCGCTGCTTGCGATCCAAATCACAACGCCTGGAAGCCTATTCGGT
>CAZZDZ010000120.1:0-15203 GCA_964652675.1 uncultured Pirellulaceae bacterium | reverse complement strand
TGGCGGTTTTTGGCAAACTGACAACGGAATTGGTACCGCATAAAGAATCCGCAGCCGAGAATCCGCAGTGGGGACCGCCGTGTTAGTATGAACACAAAGACCAAGGAAACGATTTATGGCAAAGTCCATTTGGCCCCAGAGCGATCAGACCGAACAGTTGTTGGCAGCCGCCAAGAGCGGTGACGATGATGCAGTCAATCGTTTGCTGGAGAAACACCGTGCGGCCGTTCATCGTTTGGTGCAATTGCGACTGGACCGAAAAGTCCAACAACGCGTTGATGTTAGCGATGTGGTCCAAGACGTCATGATCGAAGCAAGCGGGCGATTGGACAAATACTTGAACGATCCGGTGATGGCGTTCCACCTTTGGCTGCGTCAGATTGCGTGGGATCGGATCATCGATACTTATCGGCGGCACCGTGTCAGCGCCAAACGCAACATGGACCGAGAGCAACCAATGAAAGGTGGCGCCCCGGATCAATCCACCATGGATTTTGCCGCTCACTTGTGCGATCCAGCCATGACGCCGCAAGCTGCCGCAACCCAGCGCGAGATTGCTGTTCAAGTCGAACAGACCATCGAGTTGCTGGGTGACCAAGATCGCGAAATCATCATCATGCGGCACTACGAACACTTGTCCAATCAGGAGATCGCAGAAGTACTGGGGCTGAACGCACCAGCAGCAAGTATGCGATATCTGCGAGCCGTCCGACGGCTACGAGAATTATTGGATGAACGCGACGTTGCCAGTGAGAACGAGTAGTGACCGAATCGACGGATCAGGATTCTGCGGGCCCGGAAAACTTGGACCGCGATCAACGACTGGCAAACGTTTTGGCCGATTTGGCTGACGCGGTTTGCCGTGGTGAATTCGTTGACTTTGATAAGGTCTGCAACCAACACCCAGATTTAGCACAAGATCTACGCAAACTTTGGGGCGCGGTCTTGGTCACCGACACGGCTGGTGCGATTGCCGACGAAGGCATCGGTTCAAGCGGCCAATCGCCCAGCCAGCTTTCCCCAAGCGGCACAGGGGCAACCAATACGACGGGTGGTTCTTCGAGCGATGGCGGGGGGCGATGGCGATCGTTGCAGTTACCCACAACGGTTGGCGACTATGAACTGATTCAAGAAATTGGTCGCGGAGGGATGGGCGTTGTCTTTCTGGCTCGTCAAATCAGTTTGAATCGCGAAGTTGCGGTGAAAATGATTTTGCGTGGTCGCTTGGCCAGCGACGCAGACTTGCAACGCTTTTTGGCCGAAGCGGCATCGACAGCGAAATTAGAACATCCCAATATCGTGCCCGTTTATGACGTTGGCGATTTCGACGGGCGACCGTTTTTTAGCATGCAATTTGTCCCGGGCGAAACGCTGGCCGATCGATTGAATCATGGACCATTGCCCCAGCGTGAAGCGGCCGAGATTGTGACTCGTATCGCCCGCGCGGTCGCGTTTGCGCATGAACAAGGCGTTTTTCATCGCGATTTGAAACCCAGCAACATCCTTTTGTCCGCCGAAGGTCAACCTTTGGTGATGGATTTTGGTTTGGCCAAGGAGGTGGATACCAAAGACGACCTGACACGAAGCGGAATGTTGATCGGGACCCCAGCGTACATGTCACCCGAACAGGCAAGTGGTCGGCGCGCGATGGTTGGACCACCATCGGACATCTACAGTCTAGGTTGTGTGTTGTATTTTGCATTGACTGGACGAGCCCCGTTCGTTGCCGAGTCGTCGATGGAATTGGTCATGTTGGTGATCGAACAAGATCCCAGTCCGCCGCGAGCGCTACGGCCAAGCTTGGATCGCGATTTAGAAATGATCGTGATCCGTTGCTTACAAAAACCGATTGACTTGCGATACGATTCGGCCACCGCGCTAGCTGACGATTTGGACGCCTATTTGGCGGATGAAAAAGTCTCGGCGCGCAGCGGACAAATGGGGCAAGTCGTCGCGCGATTGTTCCGCGAGACACACCATGCCGGAGTGCTGGAAAACTGGGGCTTGTTGTGGATGTGGCATTCGCTGGCGTTGTTAGTTGCCTGTGTCCTGACCTGGGCATTGCACTACAGCGGCGTGACGCAGCGGACGATTTACGTTGTGCTTTGGACCGTCGGCTTGGGGGCGTGGGCGTCCGTTTTTTGGACGATGCGACAACGAATGGGACCGGTTACTTTTATTGAACGGCAGATCGCCCACGTTTGGGCAGCAAGCATGATCGCAACCAGCATGTTGTTTCCACTGGAATGGTGGCTGGACATGCCAGTGTTAAAACTATCGCCGATGTTAGGTGTGATCAGCGCGATGGTGTTTTTGATCAAAGCGGGAATGCTTAGCGGCGTGTTCTATTTGCAAACAGTCGCGTTATTGTTGTCTGCCGCAGCAATGGCATCGACGCCGCAGTACGGTCACTTGATCTTTGGAGTGGTGTCGGCGCTGTGTTTCTTTGTGCCCGGATATCAATACGCAGCCCGGCGTCGGAAGTCGGTCGTTCGTTAGACGCCGGCATTAACCAGTGACCAATTAGCCCCGACGTCGCTCCAACAACACCAGCATGATGATTGCCATGAGAGATCGTAGTTCGTCGTCTTCTGGGATGTCATTTAGTTTTTCGATCGTGAAATTTCCCTCAAAGAACGCTGGCAATTTTTTCAGCCTCAGTAATTCGGTGCCATCGGGGCGTCGAACGATGTAACTGGGATTGAGCAGATAGATGGCTGCGAAGCTGACAATCGGAATCTGCGCGAGAAATCCTTCCAGCAGTTTCTTCATCGGGCTTTCTTCGCGAATGACCATGTCGACTTGATCGTCTTGCATGATTTCGTAGTGGGCGGACCACATCGATGCCATCCCTTTGCGTCGCACCGCGCCCCAGTCGTTGCCTTGAGCGTCGGTGAACTCATAATTCGCAGACCAGTCGATCATGCGATCAGCTTGGATCCGAAAGATCACGCTGCTTTTTGTCGTATCAGGATAGATCTCAATCTTTTCTTTCAGCTTGAACATCTTCTGTTTGATGTACATCAGAACATTGCCCGACGCATCGGTCGCTGTGATCTGTTGGCCAAGCGACCAAATTTTGAATCTTAGCTTCAGAGGATATTGCATGGTGTTGGCACTTGGAGGTGGTTTTAGGTCAGGTCGATGCGAAATGTTTACCACAACAGGCAGCGCATGAAAAACTGTTTATGAAATCGGCGCATGAAAAAACCGCAATTCAAATCATCGAACTGCGGTTAAAGAATCGTTGTCAAACTGTGTTTGATTAGCTCTTCTTGGCGGGTTCCGCAGGTGGCGCTTGCTGCTGCTGAGCCAATCCTGGACGGACACGCTTGTTGATATCGGTTTCCAAAACACCGAAGACGCTCTCGTGACGAGCGACCGACATTTGCAACGCGGCCAACAAACGCTTGGCTGTAAAGAAGTTCACAATGATGCGTTGCTTGACTTGAATTGGGTCTTTTGGAACTCCAATTGGCTGTGGGTTCAGGCCAAAATCGACGATCAGTTCTTCAGGGGAACCTGTTACGCGACAAAAGTTTGCGTAGGTCGCGACCGCATTTTCGTCTTCGACTTGAACTTGAACAGGTTGTTGCGTTTGCGCAGCAGCGGCGGGTGCGGCTGCGGCAGGCTTCTTTTTTGCTTCAGGCTTTTTGGGGTCAGCCATCGGTGTAGTCTCCGAGTAGTTTTTAAAAAGTAGTAGTGAGGTTGACGACTGGCCGCGAAAACGATCAGACGTATGTCTATTTCTTATCGTTGCAAATGTTTGAACGATCCGGATCGCTACGTCAATACTGATGAAGGTAAGTGACAGGCGATCAGTAGTTGCAATGTGGACTTAGGTTGAGCCTCCCATTTTGGATTCTTGTCGCTGCTAGCTTTAAACAGCGAAGGATACGCAAGTGCGCTGGTTTAAGATCAAAGTTAAGGGTCTATAAATCAAAGTTAAATGTCTTGGCAATGACACGCCAAAGCCGGCTTCCCAGCGACATGTCATCGACGTGAATTTTGGCTGATCCGCGATAACCTGGCCGTAACACGGGCAAATCGTCGGACTCAACGAGCGGGACGCGCGCTTGATACGACACGCTGCGGGGTTTTATCATTCCGGTGGCTGGATCGATTTCTGTTTGCAGGTCACCACCGGTTTGGCTGGACAACGTGGTGGTGGCGGAATCAAGTGGCTCTTCGGATTTCTCTTGAATCTTGCCGGAAAAAACGCCCAATCGATGTGCGTCCAGCTTCATATCGACCACTTGATCGGGACGAACCAACTGCACATCACCTTGGTCGATGATGACAACCGCCTCGAAAGAACCGCTGGTGCCGATTTCACAGATCAAATCTTCGGCGGTCAGTGCCGCGCCCAAGTTGCGAAGTTCCAACGGCGTTCCAACCCAGCCGGGCAATCCACCGCCGGTTTCTTGCGGTTGGCGTGCTGGTGGCGGCAGGACATATCCATCACGCGGTGCGGTTACGACAAGTCGATCAAGTTCTTCGATCGTTTTTTCTTTTCGGGAAACGACCGATTCGATAAATCGTCGTTGAGTTTTCAGTTGAGCGGTGAGAGATCGGTCGTTGCGGCTGCGGAGCTGAAGATTATTCAGTTGAACCCGCGCCATGACTTCTTCTCCCTCCAAGTCTGCAAGCCGGATTTGCAATTCCGGATTCGCCATGACCGCGATGACATCACCTTCGGAGACGTTTTGGCCTGGTTTGACATGGATTTCTTTAACCATGCCCGGCGTGCCAGCGTAAACACGACCGACTTCGCTGGATTGAATTTCAAACGCACAATCGATGTGGTGTGGCAACGGCACATAGCAAACCAATGCAACGACTGTTGCGAAAATTGCCAACGTGATCGTCAGGGGAACACGTTTCACTTTTGATAGTCTCCCAGGAGTACGACAAAATTTCCAAGTTTTGATGATCGGTTGAGCGACCAGCCCAATGAAACCGACAAACGCAACCATGCGACCGATTGATTGCAACCCATAGGGTTCCAACACTTTGATCACGAACCAACAGATACTGAACACCACGACCCATCGGTAGATCACACTGGCGATCGTGAATAGACCAAACATCAATTTGCCGCGAGTCGGCAAAAACGGATCGTCTTGCAATTCCAAACCCAAGCAGGTTTCTTGGAACCAACGCTTCAGCACATCGGTGCTCTTTTGACGTAGGTTGGGAATCTCCAGCGTATCCATCAAGATGTAGTAGCCATCGAAACGCAGCAACGGATTTCCATTGATCAAAACGGTGCTGACGACGTTCAAAAACATCATGTTCAGACACAAGTCATTGATGGTTGTTCCTGGTTCGGTGAACCACCAAACCCACGCCGCAATGGACGCCAAAATCATCTCGACATAGATTCCCGCTGCACCAATCCAGACGCGTTTCCATTTGTTGGGCAACATCCATGAATCGGACACGTTGCAGTACAGACACGGTGTAAAGACCAGGAGCATGAAGCCGATTTCGTGGCACTCCCCGCCGAATTTTTTACAACTGAGCCCGTGCCCGAATTCGTGGAGGACTTTGACGATCGCCATCGTTACCGCAAGGATCAGCCAACGATCAGCAGCAAAGAACTGTTGAAAGGTTGGTAGTCTCGAGTAAACGCTCTCGTACTGGCTGGCCAACAAAAGTGCTGACGACATCAACAAGCCACAAAACAGAATCAGCCCGGGTATCGAGAAAAACCAACCGAACCAAGGCAGGATGGCGTTGAGTATTTTTTCGGGGTCAAAGCCGCGAAATCGAAGAGCAAACACATTGGTGAATTTGCCCATCATCTCTTTGTTTTTCTTTACTCGCCCTCGTTCGCGAAGCGCCTTTCCTTGTCCGGGCGAATTACTGATCACCAATCCGCTGCGGTGCAACATTCCAATGAACTGTTGCAAGTCGCCGAAGGTGATTTTTTGCGGCGCGAATCGTTGCTCGAATCCGTCTTTGATCTGCTGCAAACTGACGTGCCCATCAAGCATGTTCAGAATGAAATACTCTTCGTCATGAAAACGAAAGTACTGCAGCCCCACTGGTTCCTTCAACACCCAATAGCCTTCGCCTTGATAAAAGTGGCGGCTGGATGTCAGGTCTGGGCGTTTGCGCACCGTTAGCGGTCGGGATGAACTGCTAACTAATGAATCTGCAAGCGTTGCCATGGGGGAATGAACAGAACCGAAAGGGAGTGAATATGAAAACGCAACAGCAAAAGTTCAGACGACTTTCGCTGTTGCCGGATCGCTTTTATTAAAAACGTTGGTTGGGGCCGCGAGTATTGTTGGGGGCGTTGTCATTGCGGATGATGATGTCAGCTTGCATGCCGGGTTTGATCAACCAGTCGTCTCCGATCGCCGTATTGGGAATCTTGACACCGATTCGCGATCGGCTGTTTAAGTCGATTTCGCTGGAAACGAATGATACGACTGAGTCCACAACGTGTGCCTCATTGGATCTGCCTCTGGGATAGATCCGGACTTGAACGGGAGTGCCTTTAAGGAACTGGCCGCTATACTCCATCGTGTTCACGTCGCCTTCGACTTTCAGTTCGTCCATTTTGACCAATAGCGCGATGGGGCTGCCTGGCTGAACCCACTGGCCCAACTCGGCTAATTGGCTTTCGATGAAACCGTCAAAGGGTGCGTAGATTTTTCGTCGCGCGACTTCGTTTTCGGCGATGCGTAGTTCGCTGCGCGACCCAAAGTACTGTGCCTTGGCGACTTTCATTTGCATCTCTGCCAACGAGATCCGCAATTTTGCTCTGGCAGATTCCAGGACTTTTTTTTGCATCTCCCAATAGGGAATGGCCTTCTTTTCGTAAAGCTCTTTGAAGGAGTTGGATTCGGCAGTGGCGATTTTTTCGGCCGAGACTGCGTCTTTGTAATTGATGTCGTTGGTCGCGTTGAGGATCGCTTCTTCCTCTTTGGTCTTGGCATTGTCCTGTTGCAATTTCGCTTGCTTGTCATCGAGCTCTGCGACTAAATCGCCTTCTTTGACCGTCGATCCTTCTTCGATCTTGATCGATTTGAGCCGACCGGGAACGGTAGCGGGAATTTCGACCCTGCGACCGTAAGCGACCAAACAATTTTCGGCGCGAATTTCTTCTCCGCCTTGATCCGGTTCGGAGGGTTGACTCAACGGGGCAATATCTTGAGCCACCAATGGGCTTGATAACAATACGATCACGGTCAATGTCAGCAGCGAAGCACGCATTAGACTTGAACTCCGAGTAGGAAAAATGTGGATGTGTTAGGGATTGGACGCAAACGAAAACTTAAAAGAAGAACTTGTGGCACCATTCGTAGATTTCGTGAAAGAAGACGAATCCACACGAAGCTCGGCCACAGTGAACTTTGGCAATGACTTTGGCGCCAGGTTTTGGCAACAGTTCACGTAAACCTTCTTGGTCGGGAATGGCGTGCATTTTGATGACGGCGCCGTGTTCTTCGTTCGGCTCGGCGCGATTGCTGACACTGCTTAAGGCCAGCTTGGCGTTTTGGTCTTTGTCTGGGTCGGTTGCCAGGATGTAAGTGACATCCAACTCGGTTGAGTTGTTTTCTTGGACATACTGATCCAGGTGACCTTCGCCTTTCTCTGGCAGTTCCAATTCCAAGAAGTAATCAGCGTCTAAGTCTGCGATTTCCATCAAAACCTGTCCGGTCATCACTGGTCGACTGTGCAGCGTTTTTTCCACATCCCACGATGTTACGATGCCCGAAATGGGGGCTCGAACCGTCAGTTGTTTTTGGCGAACGGTAAACAATTTCTCCTTCTGCAGGATCACCTTCTTTCTTTCGATCAATTCGATCTTTTCACCCTCGAGAGCTCGTTTTTCGACGGGGCTCAAATTCTGAGCGTAACGGAGCTGTCCATCCACACGTCTGAGTTCGGCGTTGATGGTTCCAAATTGACCAATCAGTTCCGCGATTTGTGCTTCCAGGTCGTAGTTGCGAAGTTCGACAATCGGGTCACCCTCTTGGACGACCGACTTGTGATCAACCAACACGTTGATGACTTCGCCATCGATCTGCGCAAACACTTGGCGGCGCATGGTCGATTGCAATGTGCCCTCGGCTTCGAGCGTAAAGTCTTTTTGAATGAAAACCAGTCCCAAAACCACGAGCGTGATCAACGCAATGATGCCGAGTGTTTTTGGCAAAGTTCTGGCACGCAATATCCAGGAGGCGTGTCCGATCGTTCGCCAAAGCGGCATCAAAAACAAATTGGTGTGTGACCGAGAATTGGCAATCGCACGCGTGCCGTGTTCGTAGACCAAGTCACAGCGGTCGCGAAAAATGTCAGCGGGAATTTCTGATTCAATTTGTTCGACGATCAACGCACCAATGACTTCGCCTCGGTGGGCGTTGTCACGATCGATTTCGCCAGCAGCGCCGGTTTCTTTGTCGGTGCCAAGTTTGCGTTCCGGTTCGTGCAACGGCAGCACCGCAATGCTCCGGCCATAAGACAAATCGACGTAGTCTTCCAAGGCTTCTTCGATTTGCGGCGGCAAGTCTTCGGTGTTGCCATCGTGCCAAAGTGGTTCACCCGCGGCGACCACTCGCGTGGCCAACTTGTTCAACGATGTGATGATGTTGCTGCGATTTTCGATCGTGTCCTGACCACTGACAGCTTGAACGCGACACTTGCGGCCTTTCTTGATCGCGATGCTGACACGGTCGCAGCCGATCAAACGTCGGCCTTCGTTAGCGACGATAAAGGACGTTTCTTTTAGGTCCAATGATTCGTGAGCGCTGCGGGCAAACGAGTCGGCTTGTTGCCAAAGGGATTGTCGGTCACCCAGCTTGCGCAATTTTTGGCTGCGCAACCACTCGGCCGCCAAGCCACACATTTGTTCGACGAACCGCAAGTATCCACGTTGTGTGTCAGGGGCGGTATCGGGTCGCTGAAAGACTTCGATGATGCCGTCTTTTTCACCATCGTGGGTCAGCGCGCCTAAAACCAATAGATAACGTGTTGGGTTGCCTTGAGCATCGCCGTCGGTCGTGCCGCTGTATGGTGGCACCAATAGTGACTGCCCCGCGTTGGCAACGCGTTGAATCAATCGAGTGTGTCGGGTGGCGTCATCGGAGTCGCTGGACAAGATCGATGGTTCGGCGTTGATCTGGTACTGCAATCGCAATTGACGATCTTCGTCCAGTAGCCAGATTGCACCGCCAGCAGCAGCGAGCGCTGTGATGATCCGCGAGAGCAGCTCGGGGTAGAACTCGTCCGCAGTCGTTTCGCTCTTTGCCAAGGTGGCAATTTCGTTTACCAATCCACGGATCTGTGCTTTGGTTTCTTCGACTGTTTGCTGGTTGACGGACATACGCTTTTATTTCACTGCAACCGGGAAGAACAAGGTGTGGTTCGAATCGGGTCGACCGTACCGAAATTGTTCGCGATTTTCCATGCTGTGTGCTGCCAAAGCTGAATTAACTCGGCTTGACAGTGTGAATGGTTGGGATTTTGGTGATTGAGGTTGGATGGGGAATTGAGTAATCGGTGCGGGCGTTCAGTTTATCGGCAATACTGTGCTGGACATCTTATACAAAACGTATAAAGTAGTCCACAACGACGTGCAATTTTCTTGGATCTCGATAAAACCCAGCTTGATGGCCTCCAACTCTCCGCTGACAGCCGATGAAGCCCAGGTCACGCTTGGGGAGTTGAAGGAGGAATTAAACCGTCTACAGCGTGTTATCCGGCTGTCGATTCAGAGCCAGCTTCAGAAACTGGCGGGCCAGTCGATGGGTACTTTGGCGGAAAATCGCGAGCTGGTTAAATCGATTCACCAGTTGTTGGACAGTCATGGGCTGCGAACGAGGTGTCCTGAATGCGGGCACGCGGCTATTTTGCGGGTCTCGCCGCGAGATGGGTCCAAGACGGGCGTGTTTGTGTTTGACCATACAATCCAAGGCAAACGGACTTTTCACGGCGGTCGCTCGGTGATGCCCGAGGTTTTGCTGATAGCCAAACCGGCTCGGAAAACAAAGAGCAGTCGAGCCGCCAGCTAGCAGCGAATGACTCAGCGGATTATTTGATATGATCCGCCCATGAATTCGAAAGACAACGAGGCGACCGGCAACACGACAACGGGTGATTTGGGAACGGGTGATTTGGTTTTGCCAACTCCCGACGATGCATTGGTAATGATGCGTTCAGCCATTGGGCAGATCGATTTTGCCCGTCAGTACACATTGGAACTGCTGGATGCGACGCCCAAAGAAAGTTGGTTTACGATTCCCGATGGGCTGCCAACGAATGTGGCGTGGCAAGTTGGCCACATGACGGTCAGCCAGTATGGGCTGTTGATGTTCCGCATTCGGGGGCGTCAGCCCGAGGATCTGGATTTGATTCCAGGAAGATTCCGCAAGGCTTATGGTCGTTCGACGAAACCAAATTCTGATCCGTCCCGTCAGAGCACGCCTGACGAGTTGATCGAGCGATTGAATCGCGTTTTCGAGCTGGGCAAGGCAGAATTGGCCAAAGTTTCCGGCGAAACACTACTGGAGCCGATTGACATGCCTTATGCGGCGTACCCAATTAAGCTGGGCGCGATCCTGTTTTGTCCGCTGCACGAACATATTCATTGCGGCCAGATCGGCGTATTGCGACGCGCCCTGGGATTGGAGCCAGTTCGCTAAGGCGGCCCATTTAAGCAGCCGCTTCAAAGAGCGACAGACAACTCGATCACAGCGTGAATGATGGAAGTGTGAATGATGGAAGTATTGAACGAGTCGATTTACGACCACCCCAAATACTACGACTTGGTTTTTGGTGCGGACTGTGCCGCCGAAGTGAAATTCATTCTTGGGTGTGCGGACGAGTATCTGACACGTGCTCCCAAACGCATGTTTGAACCGGCTTGTGGGACGGGGCGGTTGTTGTTTTCGCTGGCCAAACGCGGGTTTGATGTCAGCGGTCTGGATTTGAACGCCAAAGCGGTTGCGTTTTGCAATGCGCGTTTTGAGCGTCACAAGATGGATCATCGGGCATTCGTTGCAGACATGTCAGATTTCCAGGTCAAGGGTCGTTATGACATCGCGTTTAACACGATCAATAGTTTCCGGCACCTGGGAAGCGAAGAATCGTCTCGCCAGCATTTCGATTGCATGGCCAAAACCGTTCGGGTCGGTGGCCTATACCTATTGGGTGTGCACCTTACGCCAACCAAAGCGCCGCCAAGCGAATCGGAATCGTGGTCGGCGCGACGCGGGCATTTGGCAATCAACACGCACATGTGGACACGCGACCGGAATCCGCGCCGTCGTGTCGAACGATTTGGGATTCGATTCGACGTCCACAGTCCCACTCGCAGCTTTCGGATCGAAGACGAATTGGTATTGCGCAGTTACACGCAAAGGCAAATGGATCAATTGATCGCGTCAAACGGATTGTGGGAAAAGGTCGCCACCCACGACTTTGGATATGATATCAGCGACCCAATTCAGGTCGACGCAACGACCGAAGATGTCGTTTATGTGTTGAGACGAAAGTCGGCGGCAAAGAACCCGATCGTCTAGCCAACCTGACCATGTAGCCAACCTGACCATGTAGCCAGCCTGACCGTCTAGCCAACTAATCAGAGCGGTTCAGGCAAACCAGCGAGTTTGACGGTACTGCAGGTCAAGCTAGGTCATGACGCTCAAAAACCATCAAATGGTTGGTCATTTGTCCAAGTGTCCGTTAATCGAATGACTTGGAAAATCAGTTATCCGAGGTGCGACCGGTTGACGCAATCACAATGCTCAAAATGCTCGTGATCAACGCGACGACTCCGCTGCCAATTGCTTTGTTGCGTTCGTGGTCTTTGGCGTTTTGGGAGACTTTGTATTCGTACGGCATGGGAAAATCCAAGCTGATCTTTTCCATGGCTTCATACTCGCGAATCAAGACCGCTGGTTCCACGATAGGGTACTGTTCTCTATAGGTGGCTAAATATTCCTCCGTACTGGAGGAAGGTTCGATGGATGCCCACCGAAACCCGCAATATGCCGCAGATATGACCGCCATCACTGCAATGCAGCCGAGCAAAGTCGATGCGATTCGACGTCCCGTCGAGTTCTCGCTGCGGATGTTATTTTTGCTGGAGGCGTCGGATCCCAAATCTGGTGCTGCGGATGGCAGCTTTCGTAGCTCGCCCAATTTGGGGATATCAATGCTGGCATCACAAGATTTGCAGTGGGTGCTATCACCGGCCTGTGATGGGGAGACAAGGACGGTTTCTTGGCAGTTAGGGCAAGGAAGCAAATGCATTGTGATTTATGGCAAATTATTGGGTCTGACCGACTGGACCAGGGCGGCTGGCTGACTAGAATCCAAGGGAGCAATCGGCACCACCGCCCGACAGCGCCGCTCCCGCCCCTTAGGTCGTCTCAACTAGCTTAACAGCCAAGGTGAAACAGCTTAACCGGGCCGGACATCCGATGTGATGAAACCCGCGGCAAACAAATAATAACGAACTAATTCGTTCGTCACGTGATCCGAATGATTTGGATTGCATCTTTAGAGTGGTCGAATTTGTCGAATGCCGCCAGGAAGGCAGTCAGGCCGAAAGGTTTGAAATAACGTGATTAAGCTCGGGGAGTGATTCTTTCGTTTACGTCACTGACAACAATTCAGTTCATTCAGTCACCTGAATACTGACTTGTGGGTCCATCCTTGGATCGTGTCGGTTGGCCTAACGTATGAATAGACGTCGCCAATCGAAAACCAATTTTGGTTTTGTCGATGATAAACGTCGTTCTCGCCGTGTTCATTGCGAACATTTCTACCTTTTGTTTTGGCGCAAGTTGATCATTCCTGCGGTGATTCTGCGTTTAGATGTGGCAACAAAGTAGTGACAAAATCGAACGGCATTGTGTCGTGACGAAGTGTGTCGCCCTCTTTTTGCTGCAACCTGCAAACTCACACGCGATACACACGACTTAAACAACCAGAAAATTTTTCCAATTCATGGAGGTACACGGGAGAACGCATCAATGGGTGGTAGAGTTCGGGGTGAATCATTTGGATTTTCTATCCAAAAGATTCAAGAACTGTCCGAGCAATCCGCTTACCCATTGAGTCACGCTTTCTCCAGCGAATTCGTTCAGCAAAAAGCTGGACGTTGGAAAACGACGCCGATCTACAGGATGTGAGATCAAGACTTCAACGTAGACATAAAACTCACGCCAATATTTTCGACACCACGTTTTTCCCCTTCAACTCAACTACTGCTCCGTAACATTTCGACACCGACAGATTTCTTTGTTCAACAAGAGCATGGAGATTACGTTCGCGTCGTGATGAAACCACTTTGGCCGACAACCAACAAACCACCTTTATTATTTTGAATGACTTCCTTTGATTTTGACCGCAACGATCGGGAGTGATCCGTTGCTGACGCGTCTTGTTCACTACACAGAAAAGACTGGACGTCGCACCGCAATCCCGTCCACCAGAAATCACGGCTGCAAAATCAAGTTGTTGTTCACCCAAGCTTTATTCCCAACACCAAACCAAACCGCACCCAGCAGGAGTCCCTGTTTTGTTCGATAACATGATGGACGAATTCGACCACTCAGCTTCCTCTCAAGAAGCGATTACAGGTGGATTTCGCAAACTGCCAGTCGACGACAACGAAGATGATAATGCAGCGGTGGCTGCCGTCGTTGCTGGCTCAGTCCAACTGGAAAGCCCCGACGAGTTGATCGCCGTCGACGAAACAGAAACTTGGTCCGACGACCCCGTTCGCATGTATCTCACCCAGATGGGCGAGATTCCCTTGCTGACTCGGCGCGAAGAAATCGAATTGGCAAAGCGGATCGAAGAAACCCGCCGCCGGTTCCGTACCAAGTTGCTTGAAAACCACTTTGTCCTTGTCGAAGCCTATAAAACGCTCAAAAAAGTCTTCCGCAGCCAGTTGCCCTTTGATCGAACCGTTCAAGTCTCGGTGACTGACCGTTTGGAAAAAGAGCAAATCATCGGCCGTTTGCCACACAACCTGCGAACCCTCCAAACGTTGCTCAAACGCAACCGTCACGACTGGAAAGTATCGCTCAGCAAGAGCGCATCGAGCCGTCGTCGCGCCGAAGCATGGCGTTCGCTTGCTCGTCGCCGTCGTCGCGCTGTTCGTCTGATCGAAGAATTGGGCCTGAGAACACAGCGAATCGAAACACGTATCGACTTGCTTGCCAAATTCTCGATCCGATTGAAAGAGATTGAACGCGAAGTCAAAGAGCAAAAGCGAACCAAGCACGGTCGCGAAGTCAAAGAACGGTTGCTTCACGAACGCCGACAAATCTTGACTGCTTGCCAAGAGACTCCAACATCATTGCGAAATCGTGTCATAATGCTGCGAAAGGTTTACGCCGAATACCAACAAGCCAAGCGTGAGTTAAGCGAAGGGAACTTGCGATTGGTGGTTTCGATCGCCAAGAAGTACCGAAACCGTGGCTTGTCGTTCTTGGACCTGATCCAAGAAGGCAACGCGGGTTTGATGCGAGCGGTTGATAAGTTCGAGTATCGACGTGGATTCAAGTTCTGTACGTATGCGACATGGTGGATTCGCCAAGCGATCACACGTGCGGTTGCCGACCAAAGTCGAACGATTCGTATTCCCGTTCACATGGTCGAAACGATGAGCCGCGTTCGCAACGTTGCACGTCAATTGCTTCAAGAACTTGGTCGCGAACCAACGATCGAAGAAACCGCGCGTCGTGCGGACGTCACGGTCGAAGAAGCCCGACGTGTGTTGACAATGAGCCGATTCCCAATCTCATTGGATCGACCCGTTGGTAACAGCGAAGACAGCCAGTTCGGCGATTTGTTGCCAGACGGCGCAGCCGAGAGCCCGCAGATCGGTGCGACACAAGAAATGTTGCGTGACCGAATCACCAACGTGCTCAAGTCACTTTCCTATCGTGAACGCGAGATCATCAAATTGCGTTACGGGCTCGGCGACGGATACAGTTACACGCTGGAAGAAGTCGGGCATATCTTTAAGGTCACCCGAGAACGGATTCGACAGATCGAAGCCAAAGCCGTTCGAAAGCTGCAACAACCAAGTCGTAGCCAAGACCTGGTCGGTTTCCTGGACTAAGTCTGGTCGCCCCGATCTTTATCGCTCAAAAGCCCTCGGTTTTCAATGCCGAGGGCTTTTTTCATGTAAACGCCGTGATTCACTTGCTGGCGTTTGCTGGCGCTGC
>CAZZDZ010000119.1:0-15272 GCA_964652675.1 uncultured Pirellulaceae bacterium | reverse complement strand
TAGCGTTTCCATTTCGTCGCGATAGTTCTTTAGCAGCTTTCGCAAATGGTTGGCCTTTTGGGGGTGTTTTTCTGATACGTCTGTTGTCTGCCCACGGTCTGCTTGAATGTCGTACAAAGCGCCTGTGTTGTCGATTCGGAACTGCTGAGTCCGCGCGGTCGCTTTGTTTTTCCATGACGAAAACAAAGTGCGTGATTCCCATCTGGGATTGTCTTGGGTCAGCAACGGTTTGAAACTTTTTCCATCGATGGCGTGTGCGGTTGCGGATTCGAACCCGGCTAGGTCGGTCAGCGTGGGCAGCAGATCGATCGCCGCGCAAATCGTTTCGACGCGTCTTCCTTGCTGGACCTTGCCGGGCCAGCGAATGAAGAACGGCGATCGCAATCCGCCTTCGTCTACCGTTCCTTTTTTGCCTTTCATTGCGCCGTTGAACCGATACGAATTCGGTCCGTTGTCACAGAAGAATACGACGATCGTGTTGTCACGCAATAATAGATCGTCAATCGTCTTTAAGACGCGGCCCACGTTCCAATCAATGTTCTCGCACATTGCCAAGGCGGCGCGAGTCATCATGATGTCTTCGCGTTGGGGCTCACGATGTTTCATCGAGAGTTCTTTGCCGGCAAATTTCTCGTAGAACCGGTCTTCCACCATCATTGGCGAGTGTGGTGTGTTCAATGGCAAGTAACAGAAAAAGGGTTTGTCACGATTGGTCTTGATGAAATCGATCGCGTGATTGGTAAAGTCATCGACGATGAATCCCTTGCCGCGGACTTTCTGTCCGTTGTGGTCCAACGGCGGGCTGAAATAGTGTCCCCAGTGGCCGGACGTGAACCCATAGTATTCATCGAATCCGCGATAGTTTGGGTGCAGTGGTGGTTGCGTGCCGTTGTGCCATTTACCGAACGCGCCGGTTGCATAGTCGGCTTGATGAAACAAATCGGCGATCGTGGTTTCGTCTGCGTTCAATCTGCCTTCGCCACGACTGACTCCGCTGACGCCTGTCCGTAAGTGGTAACGCCCAGTCAAAAATTCGGCGCGTGTCGGCGCGCACACGCTGCAGACATAAAAGTTGTTCATTGTCGCGCCGTCGGCGGCCAGTGAATCGATATTCGGGGTCGATAGATTCGTGTTGCCGTTGACACTCAGGTCGCCCCAGCCTTGGTCGTCTGTCAAAATCACAACGACATTTGGTTTTTCAGAGGCTTGGGTTGTCGTGAATGTGGAAACACAGACGCAAACGAATACAAGCGAGCAAGATAGGAAACGTGACATCCAGACATGCCTTGGTGGTTAGTAAAAGAGGGGTTTTTCAGCGGGCGCCGTTGGAGTTCAGGCTTTAGCCGTTAGGGTGTTTGCTTGGGAAAGAAGCAGGCGGTTATAGGCAGGCATAGTCTGTACTTTAGCGCTGCTATTCGGCTTGCGAGAGTTCTCTCAAGTTGACTTTGGCCGAGACGCCGTTTCGTATTACTTGGACAATGCCGCTTCCATTTCTGTGCCTGGATTCTTCTTCGATTTCCACGGACTTGCGAGGTTCATGGTAGGCCCATTGGCAAGTTTTCCGATCGAGAGAGACCAATCCATCGCGTTTCGCATAGAATCGGCTGTGAATGTAGAACCAGATGTAGTCGCCGAAGACGCCCAGGAATTCGACGTCGTCTCCAATCACAAGTCGTTTCACACATTTTTCCGACTCGCATTCGTTGACTGAAACCCGCATGCAGCCAGCCGTCGAGCCGTACTCGTCGAGATTCAAGACCGCATTTTCAACGACTGTCTCCATCGGTGTGCCGTCGTCTGCAGTCCAGGTCGTCCGGTGTTTTTGAATTGCCGTGGGTGCCCAATACACGTGCCAAGTTGCCGTGTAGTAGACCAAAGCGATCATGTAAAATGCAACGATCGCTAAAATCACGTATACGTTGCGCGTTATCCCAAGCCCAATGACGACGGTGAGTAAAACGGCTATGCCAATCAAGGCGAAAACAACCAGCAGGATCGTTCGCAAAAAATGCTTGAAATATTTCATTTCGATCTCAGTGGTAAGAGCGGAAATGAGCGGTAGAAATGGCATGCAATACCAGCACGCAGCGCGAGCAAGTGAATCGTTTGCGTTTACAGGGGATTCACTTGCTGGCGCTGCGTGCTAGTGAATCCTCTTGCGAGGTTTCAATCTATTTGTCTTTGGATCGAACGGCTCGACGTTTTTCCATTCGTTTGAGTTTTCCGCTCGCCATCTCTTTGACTTTCTTGTCCGCTCCGTCCATTCGGATGACCGTGTTGAGGTCTTGGAGTCCTTTTTCATCTTCACCGGCTGCGACGTAGGCGACGCCACGATTGTAGATCGCCATCGCTTTCACGTCCGGTGGAACCCCGACGATCTTGATGGCTTCGTCGTAGTCCGCGATCGCGCCGACGGCGTTTCTCTTTTCCGCTTTTGCCATGCCGCTTTTGTAAAACGACATCGCTTTGCTTTTGGCGCTTCCGCCCTTCAAAAAATCAAACAATCCCATCGCGACTATTTCCCTTCGCAGTTAAAGACGATTCGTTTCGTTCATTGAATAAACGTAAGTGTTTGAGCGAGAGCAGTATTGTCGTTGCTTTGCGAAGCGATATCTACCCACTGATGACGTCTGGGATCGCGAAAAGGGTTTTCTAGAGCGTTCCGCTAAACACAAGTTTGAAGTTCTTGCTAAAACTACACGGTCGACCAAGGATCCACTTTTCTCCACGAACTTTCCCGCTGACGTTGATGACCGCAAAACCGAAGATCTTTTTGACCCGACAACTTCCGCCGGACAGCATGCGGATCCTAAGCGAGGGGTCGGAATTGACCATGAATCCCGATGATCGGTATCTGACCAAGGACGAGATCATCGCTGGGATCCAGGGTATGGACGGTTTGTTGTGTTTGTTAACCGACACGATTGACGCAGATATACTGGACGCTAATCCAGATTTGAAAGTCGTTGCAAATTACGCGGTTGGGTTTAACAACGTGGACGTTGCTGCGGCGACGCAGCGAAAGATCCCTGTGACGAACACACCTGGTGTTTTGACGGAAACCACCGCCGACATGGCTTTCGCGCTGTTGATGGCGGCGGGGCGACGTGTTGCCGAAGGCGACCGGTTTGTCCGAACCAAAGCCTGGGATGGTTGGGGGCCACTGCAGTTCTTGGGTGCCGATATTACTGGTGCAACATTGGGGCTGGTTGGGCTTGGTCGAATCGGCAAGGCGATGATCCCTCGGGCTGCGGGGTTTGGCATGAACGTGATCTACTGGAATCGAACTCGGTTGTCGGCTGAGGAAGAACGTGAACTGGGAGTGTCGTACGCGCCGATGGACGAAGTGCTTGCGAAGAGCGATTTTGTTTCTGTTCATGTTGCGCTCAATGAAAAGACGCGTCATTTGATTGGCGCTCGCGAGCTTTCGCTGATGAAGCCTACCGCGTGCTTGATCAATACGGCGCGTGGTCCGGTGATCGACGAAAAGGCACTTGTTGTTGCTTTGAGCAGTGGCACCATCGCATCTGCTGGTTTGGACGTGTACGAACAAGAACCTTTGTTGGAACCAGAACTGTACGAACTGGAAAACGTCGTCATCGCTCCGCATCTTGGTAGTGGCACGATCGGTACGCGGACAAAGATGGGTAACATGGCGGCTGAGAATTGTTTGGCCGCGTGCAACGGACAGCGCCCCGTGAACCTTGTGAACCCAGAAATTTATGACTGATTTTTGCCGCCGTTTCTGCTCTTTGTCGGCTTGGTTGGTCGCGAAGGCGATGTGATACGGATAACAGTGTTCGTGTTTCTGTATTACATTCTTGTAGCCGGAATCCTTGGTCTGTTTTTGGCTTAACTGCAATCCCGCCTGACTTGAAAAAGAGCCCTATGCCCCTTCAAACCTTGAACCCTCGCGAACGAATCTTGATGGGGCCTGGTCCAAGCACCGTTCCCGCTCGGATCCTGAAAGCCATCAGCGCTCCAACACTCGGCCACTTGGATCCGCAGTACATTGCGTACATGGACGAGACGTGCGAATTGATTCGGCAAGTTTACGGCACCAAGAATTTGTTGACGTTTCCTGTTTCCGGGACCGGAATGGCAGGCATGGAAGCGATCATCACCAACTTGATCGAACCCGGCGACGAAGCGATCGTTTGCATCAATGGCGTTTTTGGTGGTCGAATGAAAGACAACTTGGAACGTTGTGGGGCAACGGTCCATTGCGTCGAAGTTCCTTGGGGCGAAACGTTTACCAAGGAACAGATTGCCGAAGCGGTTGCGGCGCATCCCAAAGCCAAAATGCTGGGGATCGTTCACGCCGAAACATCCACCGGTGCGCATCAAGACTTGACTGGCATCGGCGACATCTGTCACGACGCTGGCGTCTTGCTGGCAGTCGACGCCGTCACATCGATCGGCGGACACGAACTGCAAGTCGACGATTGGGGAATCGATGCGATCTACAGTGGGACGCAAAAGTGTTTGTCTTGCCCGCCCGGATTGTCACCGGTTTCGTTTTCGCCGCGTGCGTTGGAAGCCATCGAGAAGCGAAAAACAAAGTGCCAAAGTTGGTATTTAGACGTTTCGATGTTAAAAAACTATTACACCGGCGATGGCGGACGCGCCTATCACCACACCGCGCCGATCAACATGGTCTATGCGTTGCGTGAAGCGTTGGCAATCGTCATGGAAGAAGGTATCGAGAACCGAATCGCGAGACACCGCGAGATGCACTTGTTGCTGCGGTCTGGATTGGAGGGGATGGGGCTAAAGTACATTCCGAAAAACTCGCTTTGCACACTCAATTGCGTGTCGACGCCAGAAGGGATCGACGAAGGGGCGATTCGTTCGCGATTGTTGAATGAATACGACTTGGAGATCGGCGGCGGCTTGGGAGTATTCGCTGGCAAAGCGTGGCGAATCGGGTTGATGGGACACAGTGCAACCAAACGCAATGTGAACTTGGTTTTGGCAGCGTTGCAGGATTGCTTGGGTTAGGTCACCGTTGAACCATGCCTTCGAGCGTAAATCTATCTGGACTTCGTGATATTTTTCCCGCGAAACGATTTAACGCCGGCGCGGCTTTTCGCGCCGCGTTTGAATCCGATGGATTAACTGCGTTTCGCCAAGCACCATTGGCGGTGGTGATGCCCGAAACGGACGACGAAGTCATCCAGGCGGTGCAGTGGTGCTACGAAAACGAGACGCCGTTCGTCGCACGTGGTAGCGGGACAAGTTTGTCTGGCGGTTCATTGCCGGTCGCTGATGGAATCGTGATCGCGCTGAATCGATTGAACAAAATCATTGAGATCAATGCGGACGAACGAATCGCAATCGTTCAACCAGGCGTGGTCAATTTGCGAGTCACACAAGCTGCTGCGGCACACGGATTGTACTACTCGCCTGATCCGTCCAGCCAATCGATCTGCACGATCGGCGGCAATGTCGCTTTCAATTCTGGCGGCGCCCATTGCTTAAAATACGGCATGACTTCGAATCATGTTTTGGGTCTGAAAGCGGTTTTGGCGAACGGCTGCTGCGCAGAGTTTGGCGGGCGCAGTGTCGATCGCGTCGGCCCGGATTACACCGGTTTGTTTTGTGGCAGCGAAGGCCTGTTTGGGATCGCGTTGGAGATCACGTTGCGGTTGCTGCCAAAACCCGATCGTTTTCACACCGTGCTGGTTGGATATCGTTCTTTGCAAGCGGCGGGGGATGCCGTATCGGCGATCATCGATTCTGGATTGCTACCTGGTGCGATGGAGATCATGGACTCACTTGCAATCGAAGCGGCAGAGGCAGCGGTTGCCTGTGGGTACCCATCGGGGGCGGCGGCGGTTTTGATTGTGGAACTGGAAGGGCCGCGTGAACGAATCGAAAACGAAAAACAATCGTTAGATCGCATTCTGAATCAGACCAATTCGTTCGCACAACGTGTCGCCACAGACGATGTCGATCGCGCATCGATTTGGAAAGGCCGCAAATCGGCGTTCAGTGCCGTTGGTCGAATCAGTCCCGATTTTTTAGTCCAAGATGGAGTCGTTCCGCGAAAGCGATTGGGCGAAGCGTTGGTGAAGATTCAGGAGTTTGCCGCAGAGTTTAAGTTGCGGGTTGCAAACGTGTTCCACGCTGGTGACGGCAACTTGCATCCGCTGATTTTGTTCGACGGAAACAAAACGGGCGAACTGGAGCGGGCGGAACAGCTGGCCGGCGAGATCTTGAAAATGTGTATCGCGATGGGCGGATCGATCACGGGCGAACACGGCGTTGGAATGGAAAAACGCGACTACCTGCCGGACATGTTCGACGAACCAACGATCACGCTGATGCATCGACTGCGAAAAGCGTTTGATCCCAAAACGATCTCGAATCCCGGCAAGATGTTCCCTGGCAAAGAAGCTCCTTCGTTGAACTTTTCAGGAATGCATCCCCTGGAGAAAGCGGGCGTGATCAGCCGTGAGTGACCAAATTTCCGTCATCCAGCCGAGCACGACTGAAGATGTTTGCGAAGTGGTACGCGCGCATGAAAAGATTTTGCCAGTGGGCCGCCAGACGAAACCGCTGCTGTCGGTCGGACGCGAGGCGACGATTCTGTCAACCAAAAACTTAAGTGGAATCGTCCAGTACGAAGCATCGGAGTTCACGTTTACGGCTCGCGCTGGCACAACGATCAGCGAGATCGAATCGGTTTTGGCGAACAGGTGTCAGTATCTGCCGTTTGATCCTCCGTTGCTTGATGGTGGTGCAACGATTGGTGGAACGGTCGCTGCGGGCTTGTCAGGCCCGGGGCAATTTCGCTTCGGAGGCATTCGTGATTTTTTGTTGGGCGTGCAGTTTGTCGCTGGCGACGGATCGGTCATTCAAGCGGGCGGCAAAGTGGTCAAGAATGCGGCCGGTTTCGACATTCCCAAATTGATGGTTGGTAGCCTGGGGAAATTTGGCGTGCTGACGGAACTGACATTCAAAGTGTTTCCAAAACCGCCGGATGTTTTGACGATTTTTGTTGACTGCCAAGAACACGCCGAAGCGTTTGCGCTTATCGCACAGTTGGCTCGATCACGTTTTGAGTTCGACGCGATCGATTATCGCGCAATCGAAAAGAGAATAGCGTTGCGATTGCGCAGTGATGATGCGGTGAACCGGCAAATGGCGAATGTGATTGGGCAATCGATCGCCGCAAGTATCGATATTGTCAGCGATGGCGATGCCAGTTTGTTTTGGAGTGGAGTTCGTGAATTGAATTGGCACACGCCAGATGCGACGATCTTAAAAGTTCCGCACACACCAGCGCAAGCGTTGGAGTTGATCAAATGGAGTGACCTGCGGGAAGACACCAACATCCATGTGATGGCGGCCGGCGCGGTCAGTTGGATCGCGTTGTCGGACGAAGCCGTCGCCGGGTTGCATCAGCAGTTGTGCAAGTTGGAAATTCCCGCCGTCGCGGTGATGGGCCCAGGGGATCGATCACAATGGGGTTACCGTGAGCCAGACGAACTACATGAACGTATCCGCTGTGCCTTGGATCCGGTGGCAAGATTCGTATGAAACACGACATTCAACCTAGCGAGCATGGGCCTTGGGGCCACGAGATGGCTGATGCGGTTAGCAAATGTGTCCATTGCGGATTTTGCTTGGCCGCGTGCCCGACTTATCAAGAGCTGGGGCAAGAAACGGACACGCCGCGTGGTCGCATCGTGTTGATGAAAGAGGTTTTGGAGGGCACGCTATCGATCAACGAAGCAACCGAGCATATCGATCCGTGTTTGGGATGCCTTGCTTGTGAACCGGCTTGCCCGTCGGGAGTACCGTATCGTGATTTGATCAGTCCGTTTCGCGCGATCACCGAATCGAAACGCAAACGGAGCTTGGTTGATCGCATCAAGCGGTTTGCCACGCAATCGACGTTGCCGTATCGGAACCGGTTTTATATTGCGGCAACGATTGGGATGATTTTCAAGCCGCTTGCGCAGTTTATGCCGACAACTTTGCGGTCGATGCTGGACTTGTTGCCCGAAGATCTCCCGCAACGATCGGTTTGGAAAGCAGTTTATTCGCCCGAGGGCAAACCGCGTGCACGAGTCGCTTTGTTGACCGGATGCGCCCAAAGTGTTTTGGATCCTGATATCAATACTGCGACGATCAGCGTGTTGAAACGCAATGGAGTGGAAGTCGTTGTGCCGGAAGACCAAGTTTGCTGCGGCGCGCTCAGTTGGCATGTCGGGAATCACAAAAAGGCTCAGCAATTTGCGATCGCGAACTTGAAAGCGTTTCCGGACGACGTGGATGCGATCGTGACCAATGCGGCGGGGTGTGGTTCGGGAATGCAAGAGTATCGAATGATCTTGAAAGGAACCGAGCACGAATCGGCGGCGACGGATTTCAGTAACCGTGTCGTGGATGTATCTGCGTTTTTGGCAACGCTTGGCGATCTGGCTCCGTTGGTCGATCGTGGAGAACCGATTCGAATCGCTTACCACGATGCATGTCACTTAGCGAACGCGCAAGGTGTTGTCGAACAACCACGGCGTTTGTTGTCGATGATCCCCGGGGCAGAAATCGTTGAAATAGCCGACAGCCATTTGTGCTGTGGCAGTGCCGGGACGTACAACATCGATCAGCCGCTGACCGCAGCGTCGCTTGGGCGACAAAAAGCAGAGAATGTGATCGCCACCGACGCGGATGTGGTCGCAAGTGGCAACATCGGTTGCTTGACGCAGTTGCGAATGGCGCTTCAACGACAGGGTTCAACCATCAAAGTCCAGCACACGATGCAGATCTTGCGGGATGCGTATCGATGAAACGGCGGTACTAAACTGCAGTACTAAACCTTGTCACCGCTAGGGACCTCGAATCCTTTTCGGTATTCGCGAGTCAGCATTTCGTTGGCTTCGTCGTTGTTGGTGAATCGTTCTGCTTTGGCATCAAATTTCAGATGGGGGCCCAAAGCGATCGGCGTCTTGGTTAAGTCAACCTTGTTTGATTCCAGGTGCGAAATCGTACGCTGCAACGTCACCGCGTTGTCATCCAAACTTTTGATGCCGGACACGGCGTCTTTCAACTGGCCGACCGACGCCACATTTTTTTCGCCCAAGTAGTACGAAATATTGCCAAGGTGACTGACTCCTGCGCTCAGGTGGCCTGTCATCGCGTCCGCGTTCAGTTTGCTGTAGTCACGCGATACGCAGGCATCAATGAAGTTGGCAAAGTGGGCGTCGCCAACATCCTTGCTCTTGAACTCTTTGGTCGGCTTCATCTCTTTGTCAAAAACACGACAGTGATGGTAACTGATTTGTGCAACGTAGCCTTCGGTGCCGTAAAAGATCACACCGATTTTGTTGCCACGCTTGGTGCCAAACATTGCGTCGACTTCTTTGCCAGCCGATTCGGACACGTCCAAGCCGCGAGTCTCGAACACAATGCACTTGTCACCGTAATCGTAGATAGAGACTTCGGTGTTGGCCGTGTCACCTGCATCGACATAGTTGTCATCTTTTTGTTCGGCCTGATACCCAAGCCGACCGCCGTAGCTGAGAACCGAATCGGGGTGTCGGTCCAGACCTAGTCCCCAACGCGCGATGTCGGTTTGGTGGGGGCCTTGGTTGCCAAGGTCTCCGTTACCGTAGTGACGTTGCCAGTGCCAATCGTAGTGAAAACGCTTTCGAGTTAGTTTTGGATCGGTAAACGTTGCAGGCCCGCTCCACAAATCAAAATCTGCTTTTTCGGGGATGGGATAATCACCAAGTGCGCCGATCGACTTGCGGCGTTTATAGCACAGTCCGCGTGCAAACTTGACTTCGCCGATTCCGCCTTCGGCAATGAATTTGACCATGTCTTGGCACGCTGCGCTGCTGCGTGATTGTGTTCCGGTCTGGAACATCCGCCCGTATTTCTTGGCCGCTTCGACGAGTGCCCTTCCTTCGTGAATGTTGTGGCTGATGGGTTTTTCGATATACACGTCTTTGCCAGACTGCATCGCCCAAACGCCCATTAACGCGTGCCAATGGTTGGGCGTCGCACAGGTCAAAATGTCGATGCCATCCATCTTCAATGCTTCGCGAATATCCGTGAAAACCTCGGGCGCTTTGCCTTGCATATCCTTGATTGCGGCTGCGCGTTGTTGGCCAATACTGCCGTCGATATCAACAATCGCACGGATCTCGGTGCGCGGGTCTTTGTTGAATCCACGAATGTGTTCGTTGCCTCGACTATTCACGCCCGCGATGCAAACACCCAATTTGTCGTTGGGGCTGACTTTGTCGTCTTGCGCCCAAGAGCGATGAGCAAGAGCAGCCGTGCCAATTCCAACGGCAGCGCAAGTAAACTGGCGACGAGATAACTTGGACATGGTTTCACGAATCGAGGAAGGAAATGGAAGGGCGACATTATTGCACATTTGCAACCGCTGCGCAGGCGTGCGTAGAGACCCCAGAGACCAGGTCGAAATCGATTCCGATTGCGTGACGTTGGCTAACTCAAACGTTCAGCGATCTTTTCCAAAGCTTCAGATTCTTCACTGCGCATTAGCTTGACGCCACCACGTATCAAGTTGGTCGCGATGGAAGCGGGTATTACCATCAGTAAAAACACGATGAAGTAAACCACCAGTTGCTTGATTCCCAGCGAAAGTTCGACTGGCTGTGCTGCTCTGTTGGCGTTGTTTGCGACTTCGTTGGCCACGATGTTCACAGCGTTTTCGGTATGATTCATCAGTGGCTGTGTCACACGTGTGACGATCGCGGGCGGCTCCTTAGCGAAAATCAGCCCCAGTGCGGTATTCGCAAGATAGAGGCCCAGCAAAATGCCGACTACCAGCAACAAGATGCCCGTCATCATCCGAAACGTGGCGGCAAAATTCACGTTGATATTGTCGACTGGTTCTGGATCGTGCATGCGATTCGCTCCAAATTCTTGGGTTGGCATCTATTGGCAGATTTCAATCGAGAGGCTCACTACGAATCTCTGGCCCGTGTCGAACGCGAGTTGGGCGCCAAAAAGACGGTGATCGGGCCCAAAGAATCCGGTATTTCCGATCTGGTTGTAAATTTTGGCCCGTCTTGGCCAGAAAACCCGCCGCATCGACTGGTTCACCTTCCCAAGAATGTTGTCCGCGGGCAGAATACCCCACTCGGAGGCGGTACGAGAAAAATTCAGCCTCCTGTTGAGTTTAAATCCGGTGTCCAGCGACACCTCCCATCCTTTTTAACCATTTCGGATTCACCGTGGACCAACGTCGTCTGCTGTCGTTTATTCTTGCGTCGACCGCGTTTTTCTTTTTCTACATTTTGATGTTGAAAAACTTCGGTGTGCCACCCAAACCAAACCCTGCGCAAGACGCCGCGCAAGTAGACGGGGATGGCCCTGCCAAAGACGGCGCCGTCGATGGCCTTGTCGCAGATGGCGACGCAAAAGCCGATGGGGATCCAAACGAAGCCAATCTAGTTGCCGCCGACGATAACAAAGACGACGCGGCCGCCCCCGCGCCTCAACGTCCCGATCGCCCCGAGTGGATCACACTTGGTTCGATGGCGCCCGATTCAAACCACTTGATGATGGTGACGCTGAATAGTCGCGGTGGTGGCGTCGAGCGGATCGAACTAACCACTCGCAAGGAAAACGGCAAGTTCAAGTATCGACGAATCGATGTGCGCAGCGGTTACCTCGGTTACTTTGCTGGCGAGATCGATGACCGGGCAACCGGCGTTCGCGTCAACGTTGTTGGCCCCGGGACGCCTGCTGCATTGGCAAAGGCCACCAACGGAGGATTGGACGGCGTCCAAGTTGGCGATGTGATCGTCAAAGTCGACTCCATGACCATCACCAGTTCCGAGGACATTCGCGACGCGCTGATCAAATCAAAACCTGGCGACCAGGTTGTTGTCGAAGTACTGCGTGGTTTACCCGAACTGGGCGAAGAAGCGAACAATCAATCGTCGACCGTAAGTCTGACCGCCACGCTTAGCGAACACCCGTTGGATTTGGTCCGATTGGCTCGCACGGGTGGCGAAGACCAAGTGAGCGGGAATCTGAGTCGTTTGTCATGCTTGATGACGCTAGGAGCCGTCAACTTAAAAGAAATCATGGCCAACGAACGATCCATCAAAGGGATGGTCGATCCAACCGATCTGATCTGGAATGCGTCAGAAGTTGATGGCGAAGGCGTCCAGACCGCCATGTTTGATCTTGAACTGGGCGCCGATGAAATGAAAGCCGCCGGTGGCAAACCGGTTCGTCTGGTACGCAGCTATTCGTTGAAGCCAAATAGCTACTTACTGGACATGGACGTCGCGATTGAAAACAACAGCGATCAACCTCAAAAACTTGGTTACCGATTGGAAGGCGTCAACGGTGTCACCATGGAAGGCTGGTGGTACAGCAATAAGGTCACACCAAGCTGGAGTCGGGCCGCCGCTCGAGACGTCGTTTTCAAGACGACGGCCGAAGGACACGCGACCTTTACTGGATGCAATTTGCTGACGAACGCCAGAGAAAATCCCAAAGACCCCGACCAGGGTTTGTTTGCCGAAGGCGGCGATCCAGCCAACCGCGAACTTCGCTACATCGGAATCGACGCGCAGTACTTCAGTTGTGCGTACATTCCCAATGAAGGTAAAGGGATCATGGATCACTTTCGGCGCGGCAGAGCGTCGATCGTCGCCGATGAAGCAGATGTTAAACGGCACCAAGAACACGCCGTGAACTCGTCGTTTTACCTCGACAGCGCCGTCGGCACCGTTCCGGCAGGCGGAAAACTGCAGACTCAGTTGCGTCTGTTCGCTGGCCCCAAAGAACCCGAACTGGCCGCAGAGTACGGTTTGTCTGAAAGTATCTATTACGGTTGGTTTTCTTGGTTCGCCAAGATACTGCTGGGTGTGCTGCATTTTTTGGTTGGGATATTCGGCAACTACGCGGTCGCGATTATTTTGCTGACCATCATGGTTCGCGGAATGATGTTCCCGCTCAGTCGCAAGGCGGCTGTGAACGCACAGCGGATGCAAGAGTTGGCGCCCGAGCTGAAAAAGATCGCCGAAGAGTACAAAGACGACATGGAAGGTCGCTTGAAGGCGCAACGTGCCCTGCAAGCACGCGTTGGGTTCAACCCATTGGCGGGATGCTTGCCGATGTTCCTGCAGTTGCCAATTTTCATCGGGCTCTATCGCGCGTTGTCGGTCGATATCGAACTGCGACAAGCCGCCGTGTCTGGCGCGACCAGTTGGGCCAGTAACTTGGCTGGCCCCGACATGTTCACGCGTTGGGACGGCTGGTTGATGGAGTATTTTTCCGGTCGTGGTACCGGTTGGCTTGGACCTTATTTCAATATCTTGCCTGTTGTGGTGGTTGTGTTATTCATGGCACAACAAAAACTGTTCATGCCACCGGCAACTGACGAACAGACCGCGATGACGCAAAAGCTGATGGGGTTCATGACATTGTTCATGGGGCTTTTCTTCTTTCGAGTGCCAGCGGGACTGTGCTTGTATTTCATCGCCAGCAGCATGTGGGGAATTTGCGAACGGATCGTCGTCAAGAAAACGTTGCCAAAAGCCAAACACTTCAACCAAGATGTCATCGACGGCAAGGTGGTTGAATCTTCGTCGAAGAAGAAGGTCAGTTTGGCCGATCGCATTCGCGAACAAATGGGGCAAAAAGAAGAACCCGTTTTGCCGCCCAACAAACGTAAACGTCCGCCGAACAACAACAAGAAAAAGAAGTAGACGCCTGCGGCAAATCCAACCGCGCCACGTCTCGGCTACACGAGGCAGTGGCGGTTGGCCATGCTGATTCCGCTGACGATCGCTCCGACGATGCCCACAAACCCCTGGTCGGTTCCACACAGGAAAACGTTGGGCAGGTGAGTCGTGCCGTCAAGCTGTTTTTCGGGTGCTCCATAGACTGCACCGTTGTCGTGAAACGTGAATCGACGAATCGTTTTGGGAGTAAAAACGTCCGTGTCGATCACGTACCTGCGAAAGTCGGGCATGAATCGGACCGATGACTCGATCGCTTCGTCGTATTGCCTAACTTTTTCGGCAGCGTACTTGTCGTCGGGCAAAGCACACCATCGATCGTGGTTAGCCAACGTTGTGATGCGGATCACTCCATCTGGCAACTCGCCTTCGTCGTTGTCGTAGATGTAATTATTGGGCGAACAGATGACGCCGGTTCGTGCGTCACACAAATCGTTTCCTGGCATTTGCCAATGGAACTTTTCGCTATCGTTGTAGAACACGATCGTGCGATCAAAACCGAATTTTTGCGGCATGCGATCCAAAATCGAAATAGATTCGATAAACGAAAGCTTGCCAGCTTTGGCCACTTCGACTTCGGTGATATCGTCGCACATCCGCATCGTTTCGACGTTACCAGCGGACGACAAGATCCGGTCGCCTTGCAATTCGGTGCCATCGTCCAAAACGACGCCAGCGGCTTGACCGTTTTCGACGTGGATTTTGGCGACACCACTGCGCAGTTTCAGTTCTCCGCCCAGCCCACGGAATTTGCGAACGAGGTTTTTCAAGATCACGCGGACGCCTTTGAATGGACGCCCAAAGCCTTCCAGATAGCAGGCCCGAAACATGATGCAAAACTGGCCGTAATCCATGTCGTTTTGGCGTGCGTTGCCGTACCACATCAATGGACACAACAGCATTTCGACCAGCAAAGGTTCACTGATGTGCTCCGACATGACTTCGCGAGCCGATCGCATGAAATCCGGATCGCCTCCGTCCATGTCGCTATAGTCCAGCAGTCCGGCACACAGCGACCGAAACCCGTCTACTTGATCGGGGAAGCTTTCGGCGATTTCGTTTTCCAGTAGCTGGATGTCGTTGTTGAAATCCAACGAGACATCGGGGAAACGGATCGACGAACCGACTTGTTCGGCCAGTTTGAAATCTTCCCAGCGAAAACGTAGTTGGCGAATCAGTTTGGCCAGCGGGCCTCGCTTGTTGCTGCCTTTGGTGGCGTAGTTGGTCATCGCGTGGAGGCCGACGTCGTAGTCGCGGCCCCCCATTCGATAGAACGAATTGAGCCCACCGATGGTGTAGTGTTTTTCGAGGATGCAGACACGTTGATCAAAATGCGCAAGACGAATGCCAGCGGCCAAACCGCTCATTCCTGCGCCGATAATGATGGTGTCGTATTTTTGCATCGGATTGTCGGTGGCAGCGCAAGTGGCGTGACCGTTAAGGAACTGATGATGCACCGCAATTCACCAGCCACGAAGTGGCGACAGAATGTAGCCTGGGGCGCGAGCCCCAGGTTTTGGGCGTCCC
>CAZZDZ010000118.1:0-15285 GCA_964652675.1 uncultured Pirellulaceae bacterium | reverse complement strand
GGAGCGTCGGTCGTTCATTGCGTTGATCAGAGTCTTCGGTGTTATTGAAAAACGCAAAAAACTTGAAGTACTCTTCGTGCGTGATCGGATCGTATTTGTGCGTGTGACATTGCGCGCAAGCGATCGTCGTCCCCATCCA
The DNA here is from genome assembly GCA_964652675.1 of uncultured Pirellulaceae bacterium. Classification (GTDB taxonomy): domain Bacteria; phylum Planctomycetota; class Planctomycetia; order Pirellulales; family Pirellulaceae; genus K23-9. The sequence goes on along the minus strand of CAZZDZ010000118.1, from coordinate 15,146 downwards.
TACCGCCATCGTCGTATTGACTCGATCAACAACGGCAACGTTGCGAAACTCTTCGTTATTGGTGCCGCCTTCGTTGTTCGTTAATGTGTTTCGGTGAAACGCAGTCGCGATCAATTGTTCATCGGTGGGATCGTCCATCAAATCGCCCGCAATCTGTTCAATCGTAAACTGATCAAACGGCTTGTTGGCGTTCAGCGAACGAATGACGTAATCGCGATAGGCCCAAATCGTGCGTGGTGGATCGTCGGCGTACCCGGCTGAATCGGCATAGCGTGCCAAGTCCAACCAAACGCGTCCCCAACGTTCGCCAAACGACTGTTTGGTCAAAAGCCGATCGACGTAGTGTTCGTAAGCATTTTCGCGAGTGTCTTTCACGAACGCTTGAGCCTCGTCCCACGTCGGTGGCAATCCGGTCAAATCCAGGGCGACACGTCGCGCGATCGACAATCGATCGGCGGGAGGCGATGGTTTTAAACCACTCGCTTCCATCTTGGCGAGCGCGAAGTGATCGATCGCGTTGCGCGGCCATTGTGATTGCTTGACCTTGGGTAGCTGCGGTCGCACAGGCTTTTGGTAAGACCAGTGCTTGGCATAGTCGGCTCCTTGCTGAATCCATTGGCGCAGCAAATCAATTTCTTCTTTGGTGAATCGACTACCTTTGCCCGGTGGTGGCATTTGGATGTCTTCATCATCGCTGGTGATTCGCGTGAGCAATTCGCTTGCGTCGGCGTCACCTGGTTTGATGGCTGCGTATCCGCCCAAGTCTTCTCGTGAACCTTCTTGTGTATCAAGCCTCAATCCGGCAGCCCGCTCTTGTTCATCGGGGCCGTGGCACGTCAAGCACTTGTTTGACAGCAGCGAACGAATGTCACGGTTGAAATCAACACGTTCTTTGGCGCTTAGCTCATGGATTGAAAACAGCGTTGTGATTCCAATCAACAACAGCAGTAATCTGCAGGGACCAACTACGTGAAATGGGTTCATCGAACGAGAACACTTGATGGCGGGGGTGGGCAGGAGTGAGCCGTCAAAATCACAGCACAAAGAAGACGACGACTCACTCTGCTAACTTTACTTGATCGGCCACCCGCGCGACTGTAGCGATCGTACAATTTTTTGCACAAACTACAGCAAATTCCGCCGTCAACGCCGCGCAATCAACACTTCGAAATCAATACAGCGCCGTGGTTGATTACCCGCCAAGACGTTCCTGCTGGCCTTTCAGCGAGTTAACGAGTTAGCTTGGACGCCGCCTGGGTCGCTTGGCTGATGTCATTGGAGTTCAAAAATGATTGGGCTGCGGTGTCTGATTTCAATTGAAAATCCCAGAAAGCAGTCGTCGCACTTTTGACGCAAGCCAAATGATCCGCGTTGGCTGCCCCACCGCTGAGTGGCCCTGCCGTGCCTGAAACACCACCCAAACTGTGCTGAGCATCTTTCATAAACAACAGGAATTTTTGTTTGCTCGGTATTTTCTCATGAGTCTTCAAGCGGTCCTCGTAACCTTGGTTGCGTAGCGCGGTTTCATCCTTGGAACCCGTGATCGTCATGAGTGGCGCTGCGATGTTTTGGTAATTCGCGGCTGTACTGTTCGCAGCGGGCCCGGGAGGACTGAGCAACAACAATGCGCGTACCTGTTTGTTCTTCAAGTCGGCTCCCAGATCCAATCCGCCGATCAATTGAGTCGTATGGCTACCATAAGAATGCCCTCCCATCGCGATCTTGTTCAGATTCAATTTGCCCCGCAAAGGTGCGTGCAGCGAATCCAACTTGGACAGCGAATTGAGAATCAGATTGGCGTCTTGGCCACGAGACCGCCAGTACTTTTCGACTTGCATCGCCGCAAACGGATTGCCGGAGGTAATGACTTGCAATTTCTTTTTTGCCGAAACAAGCGAGAGTGAATCGCCGTGGGTGCCTTGAACGACAACATAACCATGACTGGCCCAATGTTGAACAATCGGGTCATAGCCGTCTTTGGATCCGAACGCACCGTGCGAAAAAACGATGACGGGAAAACTGCCCGTTGACTTGGGGTACGTCACTCGAATGGGCAGGTCATCATCGCGATGCTTGGCGGCAAGCTTCAACGATGTGATTGATTCGACAGCGTGCGGTCCGCGATGGACTTTGTACAGCTGTTTAAGATTCTCTGGAACCTGCGCTGGGTCGGCTGAGTTGTTTTGCTCGCTGCGTCGACCGAATTTCGGCATCGCCGCGCGTTCCTCGGGTGACAAACGACCATCACCGTTGGTGTCGAACTTGTCCATGATCGACTCGAGCAACCGGCCGCGCTGTTGTGCCTGGCAAACGGGGGACACTGATAGAGCAACCACCGTTGACGCCAGCAGATGTCGCCACAAGCATCGATTCTGTTTGTTTCGTTTACGCATAGATTGTCAAACCGTTTGAAAGTAGCTCCGCTTCCCAGGATGGCACTCAAGATGACTTTGCCGTGATAACAATGTCTATTCGTGCTATGGTCGCCAATCTTGGCACGCAATAAAGCATTCGATGACGATTTTTTGGTTGGTCCGCCAAAGAAGACGTAAAGCAACACTTCTGGCGGGAACGTTACTGTTCCAACTCTTCCCAACGTGCAAATGCGGCTAGCAAGTCTTCTTCGGATTGCTTTAGCTTTTTGGCGTCCTCGGCAATCTTATCTCCGCCTTGTTGATAGTACTCCGGTTCGCCCATTTTGGCTTGAAGTTCGCTGATCTCCGCCTCCAACTTCTCGATCTTTTGCGGCAGGTTTTTCAGTTCGCGTTGATCGTTGTAAGAGAGTTTTTTCGCGGGCGCGGACTTTGTGTCCGGCACGTTCTTCTTGGCCGTTTCTTTTTTAACCGTGCTCTTTGAATCGGACTTTTTGGAAGGACTCGTCTGTTCTTTTTCACGGCGCTGCATGGTTGCCAGCCATTCGTCATAGCCGCCAACGTACTCATTAACGCCGTCTTCCTCGAACACGATCGTGCTGCTGACCACGTTGTTCAAGAACGTTCGGTCGTGGCTGACCATCAAAAGTGTCCCCGAAAATTGAGACAATTGTTCTTCCAACATCTCTAGCGTTTCGGCATCCAAATCGTTGGTCGGTTCGTCCAAGACAATCACGTTGGCGGGCACGGTCATAAGCTTCGCCAGCAGGGCCCGGTTGCGTTCGCCGCCGGACAAAAATTTAACTTGCGTTCTTGCTCGCTCGGGCGTGAAAAGGAAATCTTGCAGGTAGCCAAGAATGTGCTTCGTCTTGCCACCGATTTCTAAGCGATCGCTTCCTTCGCCGACGTTTTCTTGGACCGTCTTTTCTGGGTCCAGCGTGTCTCGCAATTGGTCAAAGTATGCGATTTTAAGATTGGTCCCCAGGCGGACGTTGCCGGATTGCGGTTCCAATTCACCAAGCAGCAGTTTCAGCAACGTTGTTTTGCCCGCGCCGTTGCGTCCCATGATTCCGACTTTGTCACCACGCATCAACGTCGTCGAAAAATCATTGACGATGGTTTGATCCTCGTACGCAAACGAGACATCTTTGACTTCGGCAACCAATGCGCCACTGCGCGCGGCTTCTTGCAAATTCAGTTTTGCCTTGCCTTCGCTCGTGCGGCGTTCACTGCGCAGCTCTCGCATCGCTTTGAGCGCTCTGACTCGGCCTTCGTTTCTCGTTCGTCGCGCTTTGATCCCTTGGCGAATCCATACTTCTTCTTCCGCAAGCTTTTTATCAAACAATGCGTTCTGCTTTTCTTCGGCCGCGATCGATTGTTCTTTTCGTTTTAAGAACGTCTCGTAGTCGCAAGACCAGTCGAACAACCTGCCCCGATCGATCTCCCAAATCCGAGTGGATAGTTTCTGCAGAAACGACCGATCGTGTGTGATGAAAATCAAAGTGTTGCGCCAACGACTTAAAAAATTCTCCAACCACAAAATCGACGGAATATCCAAATGGTTTGTCGGTTCGTCTAACAGCAAAACGTCTGGTTCGGATGCGATCGCGCGGGCCAGCAATACTCGCCGCTTCATTCCGCTGGAGAGCGATTCGAACAACAGTTCAGGGTCTAGCTCCATTTTTGAAAGCGTTGTGTCGACCGCAAGTTCAACCTCCCACTGATCGGCTGGATCCACGGCATCGGCTTGGCCAGCGAGCACGACGGATTTCACGCTGCCGTTTAAATCGCGAGGTACATTTTGGGTTAATCGTGCGACTTGAATGTTGGGCGACGTGGTGATCGTCCCGCTGTCGGGCGTGACCGTTCCCGTCAACATTCTTAGCAAAGTTGTTTTGCCGGCGCCATTGCGCCCTAGCAGACCGATGCGTTGGCCACGTTCGATCTGGGCCGAAACCCCGTCCAACAAAGGCGGACCACGAAACCCAATGGAAAGATCGTCAATTGAAAGAATGGGCATCGGGGCAACAGAAAGAAAGAACAGGCATCACGTTTCAACAATGCATGTTCTACGGTGCAATTTGATCGATGTCGACCGTCTCGCGCCCCGCAAAGCATATCAACACGATTCGCAATGTTTATTGAACAGAGCTGATATCAATCTCGGCTTCCGCTGCTGCCTTTTCGCTCGACTCTCGAAACAGTTCTGCGATCACATCTTCCAGCGGCGGGTCCTCGACCACGACGTCTTCGATCGGGTGGTCTCGCAACGTTTCGGTTAGCACTTTGGGTACATCGGTGCGTTGAACTTGGATTCTTACTTTGGGCCAATTTTCGTCCAGGATTTTGCCAAACTTGCTGAGCTCTGGCCGGTGCCCATCGGCCAGCTGTAGAGTGATGATTTTGTCGCCAGAGAACTTGTCGATGATGCCTGACAGAGAACCATCGTATTCGATTTGACCGCGTGCGATGATGACGACGCGTTTGCAAAGTGCGGCGACGTCTTTCATGTAGTGGCTGGTCAACAAAATCGTGATCTTGCGTTTCTCTTGATAGTATCGCAAGAACTGTTGGATGTTGTGTTGCGCGATGACGTCCAAGCCAATCGTGGGTTCATCCAAGAACAGAACTTCCGGGCTGTGCAACAGCGCCGCGATCAATTCCATTTTCATTCGTTCACCCAGCGAAAGTTCTCGCACGGGCTGGTTCAGCAATCGGCCGACATCCAACAAATCTGTCAACTCAGCGAGCGTGCCGTCGAACTGTTCTTTGGGGACGCCGTAAATCTGTTGTTGCAGTCGATAGGATTCCTGGGCGGGCAAATCCCACCAAAGCTGATTTTTTTGCCCCATCACAAGTGCGAACTGGCGACGGTATTCGTTCTTGCGCTCCCACGGCACAAACCCCATGACTTTGGCAGTTCCGCTGGTTGGATTGATCACACCGCTTAGCAATTTCAAAGTCGTTGTCTTGCCAGCACCGTTGGGTCCCAGAAATGCAACAAACTCTCCTTGTTGGACATCCAAATCGATTCCTTTGACCGCCTGGACTTCGCTGTACTCGCGTCGAAATAGCCCTCGAATGCTCTCTTTCAAGCCTTCGCGCTTTTTGTACACACGATACGACTTTGTCAGATCGCGAACTTCAATCAGGGACATGATGTAACTTGCCGTGGCCTTAGACGTATCAGTGACTCAAGGCGTTACTATAGGTACGATTGAGGTTGTTCCGAAGACCACGACCAGGGAGCCTGCAAGCAGGCTTAAAAAAACGACATGACTGACTCTGTTCCGCCGATCCGAATTGGCCTTGGCTTTGACACACACCGCCTGGGCAGTGGTGGGTCGCTACGTATCGGTGGGATTGACATCGACGCCAATGTCCACGCCATCGGTCACAGCGACGCAGACGTAGTGCTGCACGCGATCACCGATGCACTGTTGGGGGCGATTGCCGAAGCAGATATTGGCCGACTTTTTCCAGACAATGCGGACGAAAACCGAGATCGAAATAGCGCCGACTTTTTAAACGAAGCCATGCATCGGGTGCGCAAACGAGGCATGTCGGTGGTCAACATCGATTGCGTGATTTTGGCCCAGCGCCCCAAGATGGCGCCTCATATCGATGCAATGCGATCCGCTATCAGCGAATTGATTGACATCCCCATCGACCGAGTCAGTGTGAAAGCCAAAACCGGCGAAGGCGTCGGACCAATCGGTAACGCCGAAGCGATTTCGTCACGCGTCGTTGTTCTGCTGCATGGCTGATAGGCAAGCAGCACTTTCGGCCGGTATCGTGAATCGCCGAAAGTCTTGACGACTTCCGCTACGTCGGCATTAACTTTTTCTACGTTCGCCTTAATCCATCACCGCGTGTCGGTTTCGCTGACGGTCAGGTCCTTGCGGTTGTCGTACCAATCATCCAGCAGATCGCTACCCACATTGGTATTGGCGACATTCAACCATTTCAAACTTTTCATCGCACCGAGTTTTTTGAAACCTTCATCAGTCAACTGGGTTGCTGCCACGTTCAGCTTTTCCAGTTTGGTGAATTTCAATAGCGTGTCGACCGATTCATCGGTGATCCTGGTCGATTTCAAATCCATTTCTTTCAAGTTGACCAAATCACCCAGTGCGTTCAATGAATCGTCGTCCAATTTTGTTTCCCAGAACCCAAGATACGTCAACGTTTTCATCTTGCCGATCTGTTTGATTCCTGTTGGTGTGATCAACTTGCACTCGGCCATATCCAGATACGTGACGTTTGGCAACTTGGAAATGATCTCCAATCCCATGTCGTCCAACGACGATTCACGAAGTTCGAAACGCGTCAATTTTTTCGCGCCTGCAATGTGTTTGAGTCCTTCGCCGGTCACATCCGCGCCACGGATCCGCAACTTTTTTAGGTTGGTCAAATTTGCCAGGTGCGCCATACCTTCGTCATTGATCTTGGTGTGATCCAACTGTATGCCTTCAAGTGTTTTGATTCCGCCCAGGACTTTCATCGTTTTGTTACTGACGGTGGTGCAGTAATTGACGTTCAGACCTTTGAGCGGGAGACCGGCCAAGTGAGCGAGTCCAACGTCCGTTACTTTCGCTTTTTGTAGTTGGATGTCAGCCAACGATTTTACCTTTGCCAACTGCTGAACTCCTGCATCGGTGACGTTGGTGAAACGCAAATCGATCGCGCGCAACTTTTTCAGCGCTGCCAGTGTTCCAAGCGCTTCGTCGGAGATCGCGACACGGCGCAATTGCAACACTTGCAAATTGGGCAGCTTGACAACCGACTCCAGCGTCTTATCCGTCACACGTGATTCGGACAAATCCAATCGCTCCAACTTTTGCAGCGACTCGATCGCCTCCATTCCTTTGTCATCCAAACCCGTGCCGGTGAACTTGGCGATTCTGACGTTTGGCAGACCTGCCAGATGGTGCATCGATTCGGAGATATCGCTATCAGCAGAAATCGAAAGTTCGGTGACGCCTTGAGTGCCATCTTTCAACGTTGATTTTTTTAGTTGAAAGTCGATCGCCTCCAACGCGGCGATCGATTCAGGGTTGTCAGGCGTGATCTTCTCGATGACTTGTTGTGTATTCGCCTGTTTGGCTGGGGGCTTGGCTGCCCGATCGCATCCACCCACCACGGCGACCAAAAGTACGAACGTCAGAAACGACCAGAAAATTCGGGGCATGTTGTCAACGGCTACATTGGAAGGAGCAAGGAGGGAAATCGCGCGGGTGTGGCCAGCAGTGGATACACCGTTTGCAATCAAACAGAGTAAACCGGCCCGAATTGGCTGGCAATCGACTTGCTGGTTGATTGGTCGACCTGGCGGCACATTTTTGCCACAACGGTGTTTACCAAGAATCACCATTTAGCGGAGTTTCTCGTTTTCAGCGGGTGGAATCGTTGTTTCTCAGCGGGCGGCTTGTTAGTTTGTGGGTCCTGCATCGCAACGACGATCGCGCGTGCCGACAAAACATCTGGTCGGCAAGAGCCTCCCTGCCCCCGCCTTCGAAGGAAAAAAATGACTCGCAAAACTTCTCGCCGAAAATTCATTGGACAAACCGCAGCCATGGGTGCTGTTGGTGTCGGCTACTTTGCCGGAACTGGCCCTAAGCTGCACGCTCAAGATTCCGCACTACAAGGTCTTAGTGCTGCTTGTATCGGTGTCGGCGGTAAAGGCAGTAGTGACACGAGTCATATCGCGGAACACGGTGTCAACATTGTCGGACTTTGTGATGTCGACAACGATCGACTGGTCAAGAAAGGTCGCGAGTTCAAAGAAGCCGAGAAGTTTAGCGACTTTCGCGAAATGCTGGACAAACTGGGTGACAAAATCGACATCGTCACCGTCAGCACGCCCGACCACACGCACGCTTCGGCAGCGATTCGGGCGATGCGAATGAAGAAACATGTTTACTGTCAAAAACCACTGACTTGGTCGATTGCCGAAGCACGCATGATGCGCGAGACCGCCGCTGAAACGGGAGTGGTCACGCAAATGGGCAACCAAGGCACGTCCGAGGACGGGTTGCGCGAAGCTGTCGAAGTGATCCAAAGCGGAGCGATCGGTGACGTCGCCGAAATCCATGTTTGGTCCAATCGCCCCGTGTGGCCACAAGGGAAAGGCCGGCCCGATGGCGAAGACCCCATTCCCGAAGGATTGAATTGGGACGCTTGGATTGGCCCCGCACCGATGCGTCCTTACAAGAATGGCGTCTATCACGGATTTAACTGGCGCGGCTGGGTTGATTTTGGAACCGGCGCACTGGGCGACATGGCTTGCCACACAACCAACATGCCTGTGATGGCATTGAAACTGTGGGACCCCGTTGCGGTCACGGCCGTCAAGAATCCTGGTTTGTTCGAGGGCGAAACGTTCCCCGAAGCATCCGCGTTGGTATTCGAATTCCCAGAGCGTGAAGGTTTGCCGCCTTGCAAGTTCCACTGGTATGACGGTGGCGAACTGCCTCGCAAAGATCTACTGGATCAGCTTCCAGGTCGTTTTCAAAACAAGCTGAAGACGCAACGCCAAGGTGGCGGCAAAACCAGCGGCGCGTTGATCGTCGGCAGCAAAGGGATGGTGTTCTCGGAGAACGATTACGGCGCAAAGTATTCGTTGTTGCCGAAGGACAGTTTTGCTGAATTCAAAAAACCATCGCAAACGATCCCTCGAATTCCTTTCAAAGGCGGAACCGATCAACGTCAAAAATGGGAATTCGTCGCAACTTGCAAAGGCGAATACGAACCAGGAACGATGTCGAACTTTGGCTACGCTGGCCGTCTGACCGAAACCATCTTGGTCGGCAACTTGGCTCTGCGTGCCGGGGAAGGAAAGCGTATCGAGTGGGACGCCAAGAAACTGATGAGCCCGAATGTTCAAGAAGTCAATCAGTTCGTCCAACGTGAATACCGCAAAGGCTGGGAATTGGACTCGGTTCCCGTCTCGTAGTTTCAGTTGCACCGTTGAACAACCAGAACCGAAAGTCATCCATCTGGGTGGCTTTCGGTTTTTTGTGCGCCAACCAAGCAACTATGCCAGGATGTCTTTAACCACATGACCATGCACGTCGGTCAATCGGAATTGTCGGCCTTGGTATTTTTTGGTCAAACGTTCGTGATCGATCCCCAGCAGGTGCAGCAACGTGGCGTGGAAGTCATGAACATGGACGCCATTGTTGACGATGTTGTATCCGTAGGGGCCGGTTTCGCCATAGGTTGTTCCAGGTTTGATCCCGCCGCCAGCCATGTACAGACTGAAGCAACGTGGATGGTGATCGCGACCAAAGTTCTTTCCCGCCAATTTGCCTTGGCAATAGTTCGTACGACCGAATTCTCCGCCCCAAATCACCAACGTGTCTTCCAACAACCCGCTTCGTTTCAAGTCGTTGATCAATGCCGCCGATGCTTGATCGGTTTCTTTGCACTGTTTTGCTAGACCGCCCGGCAACCCACCGTGTTGATCCCAACCGGGATGATATAGCTGAATAAATTGGACACCGCGCTGGGCCAGCCGACGTGCCAGCAAACAGTTTGCCGCGAACGTGCCTGGGTTTTTGGAATCCGGCCCGTACTCGTCGAACACGCTTGCCGGTTCGTCTGAAAAATCGGTGGCTTCTGGAATCGCCGCCTGCATTCGGTAGGCAAGTTCGTATTGGGCGATACGGTTTTCGACCAGTGGATCAGATGACTGCTGCAACTTGATTTGATGAAGCTCACTGAGCGCGTCCATCGCCGAACGCCGACTGTCCGTATCGATTCCATCTGGGTTGGTCAAATAAAGCACTGGGTCTTTGCCACTGCGAAATCGGACGCCTTGGTGCTTGCTGGGCAAAAAACCGCTGCCCCAAAGTCGTGATGCCAGCGGTTGACCACCTTTGTTTTTGGTAACCATCACGACGAACGACGGTAGATTCTCGTTGGCACTGCCCAGTCCGTAGTCCAGCCATGCACCGATACTAGGTCGCCCGGGCAACTGACTGCCACTTTGCAAGAACGTGACGCCGGGACCGTGATTGATCGCTTCGGTATACATCGAACGAACCACACAAATGTCGTCCGCGATTTTTGCGGTATGCGGCAACAGGTCGCTTAACCAAATTCCGCTTTCGCCATGTTGCGAAAACTTGAAAGGCGACCCGACCAACGGCAAACTGCTCTGGTTGCCGCTCATCGAAGTCAGCCGCTGTCCCTTGCGGACTTCGTCGGGCAACTCAGTGCCCTGCTTTTCATTCAGCAAAGGCTTATGATCGAAAAGATCGATTTGTGACGGCCCCCCAGATTGAAACAGATAGATCACCCGTTTGGCTTTGGGAGCGTGGTGCAACGCAGAAAGCCGACCACCGCTGGACGCAACCGCGTCACGCCGCATCATCTGGTTCAGCGCGATTCCGCCAAGTCCCATGCCCGCGCCGGCCAGCCATTCGCGGCGCGACGTTGCAATCGTCTCGACACAGTTACCTCTGTGGTTCTTTTTTCGTCTCATCGTTTCATCACGCTTTCGTCGTAGTTCATCAGCGTACCGACCACAACGGTGGTTGCGGCAAGTTGTTTGGCGTCACACCTTTCATCGGCTTTTGCATCGCCAACTTCCAGAAACGATTTGGATCGCTTGGCGTCACCGGCAAAGTACTCGACTTGTTTTTGATACAGCCGCTGAATCACGGCGAGTTCATCTTCGGTTGCCTTTCGGCTGGTCAGAACGCGAAATGCATCGCGAAGAATCTGCTTGAAATCATCTTTGTGCTGCACAATCAATTTTTCGGACAAACCGCGGGCAGCTTCGACAAACTGCGGCCCGTTTAGCAACACAAACGCTTGCAGCGGCGAAGATGTCCGTTCACGTTGCACACGACAAACATCTCGCTTGGAAGCATCCAGTGCCATCATCATTGGCGCTGGCCCGGTACGTTTCCAATACGTGTAGAGACTACGGCGATAGAGCCCATCCCCTTTGTCTCGCTTGTCAGGCTTGAATGACGCTTCGACTTCGTAGGGTTTCACCGGTGGGCCACCAACTTTTTTGACCAACCGACCGCTGACTGCTAGAGAACTGTCACGCAACATTTCGGCAGACAGTCGATAGGACGGAAAACGAGCAAACCACTCGTTTTCAGGATCCGCTTTTGATAGATCCGCATTGTCGTTGTGGCTGGATTGCCGATAAGTCGCCGACATCATGATTTGTTTGATCGACCGTTTGATGTCCCAACCGTTTTCCATCAAGTCGACCGCTAGCCAATCAAGCAATTTGGGGTGAGTCGGCACTCGACCTTGGCTACCGAAATCTTCGGGGGTGCGGACCAGGCCGATCCCAAAACAAAGTTGCCAAAGTCGATTTGCGGCAACACGACTGGTCAATGGATGGTTCGGCTGAGTCAACCATTTGGCCAAGCCAAGTCGGTTGCGCGGTGCATCAGCTGGAAACGACGGCAAAGCCTTGGGGGTTTCCGGGCTGACTTTGTCGCTGCGGTCGTCGTAGGCGCCGCGCGCTAACAGGTAAGTTTGCCGTCGCTTGGGCAATTCACGCATCACCATGATCGACTTGGTGGCATCGATCGTTTTGCAGAATTTTTCACGAGCGTCACGAAGTGCTTTTCGTTTGGCAACAACGTCCTCGCTATGCCGCTGCAGGTTGTGTTGATCGATCAGCGCAGATTGGTCGTTTGTCACTTTGACCGGTTCATTGGACAACCACGGCAGCGATTCATCGTGCTTTGCCAAACGCATTACTTCTAACGCTGTCAGTTCGACGTCAAAGACACGTAATTCATCGACCAGTCCGTTTTTGAATCCGTTGTCGCGAAATCGTTCGCCGATCGCGATGTTGTCGCCACCGCCGCCGGTGATCTGCTTGGTTAAATGATCTCTGACGACTTCCGTCTCTACCGTCTCGCCGTTGATGTAGATTTTTAATCCCGCCGCGCGACTGCTGCCGTCGTTTGACACGCAAACATGCAACCAAGAACCCACTGGGATCGATTCAACCATGCGAATTCGCATCGCGTTGCCAGGCCAAAAATGAATCAAGGACCAGCTTAGCTTGCCATCTTCGATCAATAGCTGATAGCCGCGACTGGCGGCATCCGTCCAGGCACGGGAACGATGCAGAATCACGGCGCGTTCTTTGTGTTCAGGCGTCTTGATCCAAATCGAAATGGAGAACGGATCGTAACGTTTAAAGTTGCCCACTTTGGTCCCAACCGCATCATCACCAGTCAACTTCACGGCCAATCCATTGATGCCCGCTACGCTCTGATTGCGTCCATTGGGTTTTTCATCGAAACCCAGTGACGCGATCGGTTTGGCAAACCAATCGGCTGGCTTGACTTCAATTTTGCCAGGTTGTTTTGCTTCGGCTTCGACCAGCGACTGTTCCGCTTTTTTAACGGCTAACCTTTGCTCTGCGATCTGCTTTTCTTGATTGGAAGTCGGAAGTTGCAGCGAAGGTGTCGGGATCGCGTCGGCCGTAAAGTACGAATACAAACCGGCTTCGTCGATGTTGTCAAAAAAAGCCGACATCTGGTAGTACTCGTGCTGGGTCAGCGGGTCGTACTTGTGACTGTGACAACGGCAACATTCAAACGTCAGGCCCATGATTGCGGTGCCAGCGGTTTGAGTCCGGTCGGCCACATATTCGACACGGAACTCTTCGGGCACACTGCCGCCTTCGACTTTTTGCGGATGAAGTCGATTAAATGTTGTTGCCAAGATTTGGTCGCGAGTCGCTTCGGGCAACAGGTCACCAGCCAATTGTTCGGTAATGAACTGGTCGTAAGGTTTGTTTTCGTTGAACGCTTTGATCACCCAGTCGCGCCATGGCCAAACGAATCGGTTGCGATCGACTTGGTAACCGTAAGTGTCGCTGTATCGAGCAGCGTCCAGCCAATCAACTGCCATCCGTTCGCCAAACTCAGTTCGTTTCAACAAACCATCAATCAACTTGGCGTAGGCGTCGGACGATTCGTCAGCCAAGAATGCATCGATCTCGGCGATCGTCGGCGGTAGACCGGTCAAGTCAAAGGTCGCGCGTCGAATCAGTGTTTCGCGGTCAGCGGGTTCGGCAAGCGAAATATTTCTGGATTCCAACAGAGCCAAAATGAAGTGATCGATTGGGTTGGCCGCCAGATCAGTCTGTTTCAGTTTCGGCAACTCAGGTCGTTTCGGCGAAATGAACGACCAGTGTGCTTGGTACTCGCCGCCTTGTTTAATCCATTGCTGCAGCAATCCAATCTGTTCTTTTGTCAACGACCGTTCCGAGTCCGGCGGTGGCATCACGTTGTCGGGATCATCCGAGGTGATCCTGGCTACAAGTTCGCTGGACTCGGGATCGCCCGCAACGATCGCGGACTTCATCGCACCATCCTGAGTATCCAATCGCAAGCCGGCTTCACGAGCACCATCATCGGGCCCGTGGCAGTGAAAACAGTTTTCAGAAAGGATGCCGCGGATGTCACGATTGAAATGGATGGTTGATTCGTCCGCTTGGGCGCAAGTAATCCACCCAGTGCAAAGTAGCAATCCAGTGCAAAGCAGCAATGCAGTGTTAAGACGAAACGGATTTCGCATAGGTGTTTTCAGCGCTGAGTAACATTCGGGGCAGATGCCAATCCAGCGGAAGTGCAGGTAGCTCAGAAGCGAGCAGGCGAGGTCCATACTTTAGAAAGTCAGTCTAATGACCAATCAGAAACGGGTCAACGAAAACAGGTTTTCGGAGACGATCATGCGATTGCATCTGCGTGCTGGTGCGTCAATCCAGTTCGAACGCTCCATTGCTACCTTGAACGACCAAGTACCGTTTGCCTTGGTTCAGAGTGCCAATCGTTGTTGTCGTTTGATTGGGCCAGACGATGGTGACGTCTTCGATTTGGTTCGCAGTCCCTATCCCTAGGGTAACCTGCTTTTCGTTGGTGCACTGGAATCCGTTGCCACCAAGCAGTTGGTCGCTTCGCTTTTTGCCCGCAAGTTTGTAATGGACCTTGGCACCGATTGCGTCTCGATCACACATGGTTCCTTTTAAGACAAGGCGGATCGATGGATTGTCGGTTTTGGTTTCGTTGACGAGCAACGCGACGGGATCGTAAATTCGTGTTGCAACGGCATCCATCTTGCCGTCGACGTTGGCGTCCAATGTTGCGACGGCGCGGACCAGATGTCGCTGCTGAAAAAAATCGCCTGCCGTCTCGGGCGGAGTTTCTAAGTAAGTGTCGTTTTCTGATCGATAGAACAACTGCGTTGGCATGCGAAACTCGCTGCCGTCTCCGGTGAAATCATCAATGTGACCGTTCCCAACGATCAACTCCAACTTGCCATCATTGTTGGTGTCGATCCACTGAGTGCCGAAGCCAAGGACGGCATCGGTTGCCGGAGCGAGCCCTAGTGGCGTGGTACGGTCCGCCCAAATTCCAGATTGAACCTGTTGGTAAAACGTGTGGTAGTCGTTCTTGAAATGAGTCAGAAAGAGATCGATATCGCCATCTCCATCGGCGTCTCCCGCGGCGACGCCCATGGAAGCTTGCGCGACCGAACGAACATTAAAAGCGAGCCCACGTAAGGTAGCACTCTCGGTCAATCGAAAGGAATTGGGTTGTTCTGTTTCGTTGGCAGCAGACCAATAGTGGTTTGCCGTTGTGTCGTTGGCTACGTAGATATCCAAGCCAGGTTTTCCATCCAAATCGCCAGCAACGATTGCAAAACCGTAGCCACTTGCGTGATCACCCAACCACGAATCTGAGACATCCGTAAAAGTCCCATCGCCGTTGCCCCGGAGCA
>CAZZDZ010000117.1:6316-15306 GCA_964652675.1 uncultured Pirellulaceae bacterium | reverse complement strand
TGTTGAACATGGTGTTGTTGTTGGCGATCAAAGACCACGCCAGTGACATTCACTTTGAACCGTTCGAGGATGAATTCCGGATTCGGATCAAAGCCGAAGGTGTGTTGTACGAAATGGTTCCGCCGCCTCGTCACTTGGCATTTGCGATCACGACGCGAATCAAAGTCATGGCGGATTTGGACATCGCCGAACGCCGCATGCCTCAAGACGGTCGGATTGAATTGATGGTTGGTGGTCACCCCGTTGACCTTCGGGTGAGCGTGCTGCCAACGATTTTTGGCGAGAGCGTTGTGATGCGAGTTCTGGACCGAAGCGTCGTGAACTTGAGTCTTGAAAATGTTGGCATGGACGAAAAAACCATGTCCACCTATCGCCGTGTCATCGACCGACCCAATGGGATCGTCCTGGTAACCGGCCCGACCGGTAGCGGCAAAACGACGACCTTGTATTCGTCGCTGTCCGAAATGAACGACATCAAAGACAAATTGGTCACCACCGAAGACCCGGTGGAATACGACATTGATGGAATCATTCAAATTCCGATCGACCACGATGCGGGTGTGACGTTCGCCAGTTGCTTGCGAGCGATTTTGCGACAAGACCCCGACACAATTCTGGTTGGCGAAATCCGCGACTTGGAGACAGCCGAGATCGCGATTCAAGCCGCCCTGACGGGTCACTTGGTCTTTAGCACATTACACACCAATAGTGCGCCGGCGACGATCACACGATTAAAAGACATGGGAATTCCGACGTTCATGATTTGTGCGACGGTAGAAGCCATTTTGGCGCAGCGTTTGGTACGACGCATTTGTACCAAGTGCCGCGAAGAAACAAGGGTCAGTAGCGACATGTTGTTTGACCTGGGTGTTGATCGTGAATCGATTGGCGACAAAAAATTCTTCAAAGGATCCGGCTGCGACCAGTGCAACAACACTGGATACAAAGGCCGTATCGCGATGTTTGAATTGATGATTTTGAATGACAAGATTCGCGAGATGGTGATGGGCAACGCGTCCACCGACGATCTGCGCGATGCAGCAGAAAGAGACGGAATGATCACGTTGCGCGAGTTCGGCATGAACTTGGCCGCAGACGGAGTCACCACGTTAGACGAAGTCATACGAGAAACGGTCCAAGATTAGAAAGACAGATCAGACGTAGCGGCCTTTCAATCAAGTGGCACAGATTAAAAACATGTCTCAGCGAGAGCTGAGATTTTCAGAGACAGATTAGACAGTCATTTCATAACGATTCAGACGAACTGGATCAACGACTAAACATTCACGACGAACGACAGCCCCCAACGAACTATGCCTACTTATCAATTTGAAGCGATGGATGCGACCGGAGCAGAGATCCGGGACGAAATCGATGCAGCAAACGAAGAAGAAGCGCAAACAACCATTCGCCAGATGGGATACTTCGTCACGAAGATCTCCGTCAAGAAACAGCAGGCCGATGCAGCCGGCAAAGGCAAGACGAAAAGAAAGTTTACGATGGGTGGCGCAAAGACAAAGCACATTTGTGCTTTCACGCGTCAGTTGTCCATTCTTCAGGACGCGGGCTTGCCGATTCTTCGGAGCCTAAAGATTTTGGAGAACAACCAGAAACCCGGCGGGCTTAAAAACGCCTTGATGGATACCTGTGAAGAAATCGAAGGCGGTTCAACGCTCAGCGAAGCGATGTCCAAAAGCCCCAAAGTGTTCAGTCGTTTGTATGTGAACATGATCAAAGCGGGTGAGGCCGGTGGTGCGTTGGAGACGATTCTGCAACGACTTGCTGATTTCCTCGAACGCGCCGAATCGTTAAAGCGAAAAGTGAAAGGGGCGTTGATCTACCCGGTCATCGTCGTCATGGTCGCGACTGGTATTTTGTCGTTCATCATGATTTTCATCGTGCCAACGTTCGAGAAAATGTTCGATGAATTTGGGTTGAAGTTACCGGCGCCCACGCAACTGCTGATCGCGATGAGTAATTACATCGCGGGTTATTGGTTCTTGCTGATCTTAATGCCGATTTGCTTGTTGATCTTGATCAAACTGATACGCAAATTCCGTCACGGCCGGATGGGTTTTGACATGTTCATCATTCGAGTTCCCATTTTTGGCAGCTTGATCGAAAAGAACATTTTGGCCAGAACCACTCGAACACTCGGAACCCTGGTGTCCAGTGGTGTGCCGATTTTGGAAGCGATCAACATCACGCGAGAGACATCCGGCAATGCGGTCTTTGAAAAACTCTTTACGAAAGTCAACGAGTCGATTCGCGAAGGCGAAGTGATCAGCAAACCACTTCGCGAAAGCAGCGAGTTGGGTTTCCACCCAATGGCAGCGGTGATCTTTTCACTTTTCGCGTCCTTCCCAGGAGTCATGTTGCTATCGGTCGCGATTACGGCCAAAGGCACCAAGCTGGACAAAGACGGAATGGTTGGAACACTGTTGTTCATTTCCGGTTACGCGATTGTTCTTGGGATCGTGGCTGGTTGTTTGTATTACGCCATGAAAATCAAGTCGCGTGTCGTTGATGACCTTGTTGTCAACATGGTCGACGTCGGCGAAGAGACCGGCGAACTGGACACGATGCTTTACAAAGTCGCGGACACATACGATGAAGAAGTCCGAACGATGACTGATGGTCTGACCGCATTGATGGAACCGTTGATGATTGTGTTCCTGGGGCTCGCGGTTGGTTTTATCGTTGTCAGTTTGTTCATGCCGTTGGTCTCACTGATTAGTGGACTGTCTTAATGAGTCAAACTCAAAGAAATCAAACGCGTCGCACCTGCGGCGCGTTGCCCAAAACCTTTTCGACGCAGTAACTGCTCACACCGTCACTTGCCAACAAACATTGGTATGAAAATGAACGCAACGTACTTAAAACCAAACTCTTCTCAGCGCCCAAGCGGTTATGAAGCCGCGACAGGTTCCAGCAAAACCAGCTCCGGTTTCACTCTAGTCGAAATGCTGGTCGTCATCGCGATCATCGGAATCCTAGTGGGGCTAACTCTGCCCGCGATTCGCCGTGCGATGGAGACGGCAAGAATAGGTACAGTGAGAGCTGAGATCACGGCATTGGTCAGTGCAATCGATCAATACAACCAGACTCACGGTGACTATCCGCCCGATTTTACAAGCAATGCAGTCGTGACTCGTCATTACAACAAATTGTTCCCTCGAATGGGGGCAATCGATCGCGGCTTGTTGACCGATTTGATCAGCGCTGGCGACATGAGCCAAGCCGAAGTTCTGTTTTGGTGCTTGGGAGGTTACTCCGACGACAAGCAGCGACCATTCACAGGCCCTGGTGGGCCCTTGGAATTAACGGGGTCAGACGCAACGGACCTGAGCAACTATCGAGCAAACCAGGATCGTCCCAACAAGCTCTATGATTTCAAACCTGGTCGGCTCGTGACGTCGGACGATGATGACATCCATCCCATGTACATCATTATCGAAGAGGGTGGCCCATTTGTCTATTTTGATTCGCGCACCTACGACAACTCCAACAATTTCGCTGATGATGATCACGGTACTGTTCGTCCTTATTTCTCCAACATTCCCTCAGGTACCAGTTGGGCCTTCATGAAACCAGACACGTTTCAACTAATTGCCCCAGGATTAGATGGGGCCTTTGGGAGCGACAGCACTGCACCGGCTTCGGTTCACTTTCAGTACCCAACCGGAAGAGCGATCCAGTCCGATGGAACTGTGGTACAGGGTGTTAGCCGATTCTCGGAATCATCAATCGGTGGTGAGAATCTCCATGCAGACAATTTAACGAACTTTGCGGACAGTCGGCTAATCGACGACCTGAGAGAGTAAAGCAGTGGTGATTTCGACATAGGTAGCCACGATTTTTCAAACATATGAAATCGATCATGAGATTCATTGACCACAAAGAACACAGCCCATTGGCACGCGAGGGCTTTACGCTCGTCGAATTGCTGACCGTCATTACACTACTAGCGCTTGTGTCAGGGCTTGTCAGTTCGGCTTACCTGGGTGTCACTCAAACTGCTCGCTTGGCACGAACGCGTGCGATCATTGCTGCGTGCGATGGCGTGATCCAAGAAAAGTACGAAGATTTTAAGTATCGACCACTACCGGTTGTCGTTCCGGATTTGTTCATGCCAACTGGATCTGGCGCGGAGGTTGGGCGCGAAACGTTGGCGGTGGAAGCAGCCCGCGTTCGTCTGATGATGATTCGTGATCTGCAGCGAATGGAAATGCCTGATCGCTGGTCAGATATTCGTGAAGCAACGGGAGGTCCTGCCAGGCTAATGGCAGCAGTTAGCCCCGTCATCATTAATGACTCAGGTCAAATTGTTAGTCAGCGAGCAGAGAGAGATAGACGGAGCATGTTTTCAGTTAATTGGTTCAGCACATCTGACCCTGACAACATACCTAGTCAACTAGCGTCTTACCGCGACAGATTAAATAACATCGAAGCTATCAGTGGCGGTTCTGTGACGGCGGAACATCAAGGAGCGGAATGTTTGTACTTGATCATGTCCACCAGTTTCGTAGGTGGTTCGTCGGCGATTGATGGCATCCCAAGCTCGAATATTGGTGACACCGATGGCGATGGGGCATTAGAAATCCTAGATGGTTGGGGCGTGCCCCTTGGTTTTGTTCGATGGCCTGTTGGCTATGCCGATCCAAATGGCTCGATCGATCGTACGACGCTCGACGACTTTGATTTGTATCGTGCCGACTACGCATACACGGATCTGGAGGCGGAACCTACGTTTGCATCCGCAGCCCAGGTATTGGGGGCAGCAAAGCCTTGGTCGACTCGTCCGCTTCTGGTTTCAGCGGGATCGGACGGAGAATTTGGGATCACGACCAACCCGTGGACAGCGACTGGTGAACAGCAAGATTTTTCATATCTCTCCAATTGGGGTTGGAATGTCGATGTTCAACACTACGGAACGGAGAGACCTGGAAGGGGGGCCGACAATTCAAATCTTACCTTCCCAGATCCCTACCTCAGGACCTTTGTCGGGAACAATCAGTCTGGCGGAACATTCAGCGGGCTTTTGCCCGGACAACAGTTGTCGAATTCTACTGCAGCAGACGAACGAGCGGACAACATTACGAACCTTAGCTTGCAGGCAGATCAATGAGCCGTTTAATGCCTGTGTGCATCGATCAGAAGATACGACGAAAATTCGGGTTTACGCTCGTCGAGATTCTAATTGTGCTGGCGATCTTCTCTGTACTAACAGCCATCGCTTTGCCCGTTGTGCGAACGTTGGTAACTGACCAGAAAGGTGCCAATGCGTCCCGCTCTATTTCCGCATACATCGATGGGATCCGTCGTCGTGCGATTGCCGACGGACGACCAATGGGAGTCTTGATCGAACGTCTTGACACATCCGACAGCGCGGATTCTTCCCTCGGAAAGGCGGCAGCGATTCGACTGCGTCAGATGAATGCAATCCCAGCGTACACGGGAGAATCCAGCAATGCTCGAGCCGTGCTTAGGGAGGACACTACCTTTACGGCGGCTACTGGGATCAACTCAGCTCAGTTTGATGCCAACGACAGTCAGCTGATCGCGCTTAGCGCGAGATTGATCGAGGAGAGCAGTGGCAATCCGCCGATCCGAGCAGGCGACTTACTGGAGTTGCCTGGTGGACTGTCTGTCAGAATCATTGGCGATCCTGTTTTAAATACGACGGGGACGATCGTGACGGTCCACTTCGATTTAAGGCAGCCTGAGGATGGTTCGTTCACAAACCCAAGCGGGGCGCGGACGTTTGGAGATGGGCAGAGGGTGAAATACAAAATTCATCGTCAGGCGGTGCGTTCCAGCTCCCAACCTTTTGATTTGCCTCGTGGATTGGCAATCGACTTGAACTATTCAGGAATGGGGCCAAGCGGAAACGAATTTTCTCCGGACAACGGAATCGCAAACAACCACATTGTCATTATGTTTGGCAGTGATGGTCGTGTGATTCAGATCAGTGATCGATCTGGAGCCGCCCAGCCTCCAACGGGTTTGATCTTCTTCTGCTTGGGAGATACCGATGGAATTCGCCCGGACTCTTTACTGAGTACCGAAGATCGTGCGACCGCCAATCTTTTGAACCTGAAATCGATTTGGATCGTGGTCAACCCCAACACCGGTCGTGTATTTGCATCTCCGAATAGTTCGTCGGTTACATCACCAACAAACGGGATCGACGATCCCGATAACGCAGAAATCAAGAACGCTTTGCGGGGCGCGCGTCAGTTCGCTTTACTTTCAGATACGGTGGACAACAAGTGAGCCCTACATTGTTAATAAAAACGAGAAAGAGTATTCGGCGCGCCGTAACGCTCGTGGAAGTCATCTTCGCAATCGGCGTTGTCTTGATTGGGCTAGTTGGTTTGTTGTCGATCTTGCCGTTGGCAGGTCGTCGCGCCGACGACGCAATCAGCCTGAATGCGAGCGCGGAGTTGGCTGAATCTGTGATCGACGAACTTCTGGTGAGAAATTTTGGGGCCAACGGTCAGTTGCTTAAGCTCGACAAAACGACATTGGCCCAAGGCGATTCGTTTGTAATTGACCCGATGTTTTGCTCAACCTTCGAATCCAATGAGGGACTGCTGCCTGGCAGTTTGCCAAATCCGAGTAACACGAACTACGACCAGGAACTCTTTCCTTACTATGACGAATTTCACGATCCATTAACGGACCCCTCAGGTAATTCACTGGGAAGCATTCAGCAGCCGCGTCTGTTCCGTGTTGGAGTTATCGCCCCGCCAATGGATCCAATGGATTCAACCGAGCCACGCCGGTTTCGGGATAGGGAACAAGGATTATTATTAGCCGAGGACATCAATGACCTTGATGTCTTTCGCAACCGTGACCGGACTCTGCCAGCAACCTTTCCCGCTTTACAGAGTTCAACGAATGGTTTGGCTTACGGCAAACGAGTCCCCAATGGAACCTATTCATGGTTTGCAACCGTGAATCCGTTTCCCGATAACGTTTACGCTTCCGTTTCTGTTGTCGTCGTTAAAAATCGTGAACGCGATTTTGTCGTTCCCAATACACTCGCCGCAGATCCCACAGATCCCGAAGAGAACATGGTCGCAGAGCGAATTGCGACGGTGACCGATGCATCCGGTTTTCGCGGTGGTGCTGGAGGTGTCGCTCATCTTACCAGTTCCCTAGCAACGGTTTCCCGACTTCGGTCAAACGACTGGATCATGCTCTCCGCAAATCCGCCGGGAGGCGCAGTGCATCGTTGGTTTCGTATCGTCAGCATCGATGGCGATCCAATCGAAGATTCCACAGCTGGTACATGGCAACATAAAGTTTTGTTAGACGGGCCAGATTGGAACGTTGGTTTGGATACGTACGCGACCCTTGTTGATGGCGTTGTCTCCGTGACCGAACGCTCGGTCTTGTTGTCCGATTTGTAACCATGAACCTAGCTTCTCCTCTCCAAACTCTTTTCTTCTCCGTGAAACGCGAAAGCGAGTTCCCACTATGAACCGCCCTTCCAGTCAAACATTTCGATCGAGTGTTCGCCATCGGCGTTCTGGCGTGATTCTGTTGGTCGTTCTCAGCAGCCTAACGTTTTTCAGTCTGCTGGTTATTTCATACTTTGTCTTTGCCAGCCAAGCGAGAAATACAGCTCACACGACCAACGTCAGTAAGACACGTGAGGCAGACATCAATGGGTTAATGGAAGAAGCCATGCTGACGCTCTTGCGCGACACGAGTGACATAGATAATCCGTTTTATGGAGAGGGGATTCTTAGCGACCTGTACGGCCGCGATGGTGCTGAGATGCAAGTCGCCGATGGTGCGATATCTTTCTTTGGCGCAGGGTTTGCACGTTTTAGTGTGCAAACTACTTCGGGAACTCGATTGATAGCGCAGCCGTTTGACGATATTTACTCAGGACGAATCATCACCTTTCGCCAAGGGCCTCTACGGAACCAATCGTTTCGTGTAATACGTTCGCGAGCTGGAACAACGACCGACGATTTCTTTGTTGAAATCCTGCCGGAGCAACTCGAAGAATTCGGGATCAACCCCAATGTGAACCTTGCTGCCGTTCGGCCGCTGTTTCACAGAGACACAAGCAGTTCAACCAACGGCTATCCCTTTTGGCTAAACGGAACCCCCCGAGACTCTCGCGGTATTGGCGATGATGGTACTAATCTAAACCAGACAGTCCATGTCTCTGGGCTTACAGAAACACTCGGGTCTACCAATGTCGGATTTGATTTACCCGCCGCTTTGCAGCCGAACTTTGTTCGGCATCCCGATTTTGATTCCAATGACAGTCTGGACAAAAGTCAAACCCGCGGTGACTTTGACGAAGGCTACGATGCCGCTGATTACCTGAACTGGTTTTTGAGCCACCGCAATCAAGACGACAGTGTCATTCCATCGTTCCACCGACCAGCGGTCATCAATTACATTCTTAATCAACCCGTGACAGGTGACCCGTTTGATTACTATCGCGACCTCGCTGTCAGTTTGGCGCGTGCAACGATGCGTCCGTTGCCGATGGCTCAGGGACAACTTGGCTCGGGAAGCCAAGCTTTGCACTCTGGTTTCACCGGTGGAAATGAAGAGTTTGGACTGCGTGTGCCACTATTGTTCAGCGACAGTCCCGCCGGTGAAGCTCGCTTGAATCAATTTGCCAGAGCTCTGATTGGATCACCCGATGTGGATAACGATGGTGACGGGAGACCCGACAGCATTTGGATCAACCTAGGTTTGCCATTGATTACGTCGCCGGAGGGTAAGCTGCTCCAGCCATTGTTTGCCCCGATGATCGAAGACCTCAGCAGCCGGTTGAACCTGAATACATCCGGCAACGAAACGTTGTCCACCATGACCGCAGGTTTGAGTGCAAACGCATTCTGGGGCGGCGGCACACCGCAGTTGGCAAGTATCAGAAATGCTTTTCGCGGGTTGGGCTACGGGCCCAGTGAGATTGTGATCCCAACGGCAAACGCGGGTCAAAACACCGAAGT
>CAZZDZ010000117.1:2893-6216 GCA_964652675.1 uncultured Pirellulaceae bacterium | reverse complement strand
CTGGACAATCAGCCGGTGACAATCCATTCGACTTTCACCAACTTGAAGCAATCCTACGCGCGAATGACTTCGATACTGTTGTGCTGCCTCAAGAAATTCGTGACGAACTCAGCGGGTTGCTGAGCTCCAATCCAAATTTGGCACGTGCTCTCACCACGGCAAGCATCTCAATGGATGCTCCTGAGTGGTCATTGTTGGATTTTGTCCAACGATTAAGTGTTCTGGCGGCGGATCCGAATGTTGTGAATCAGAATCTGGTAAACCAATTGATCGCGCCTGAGCTTCGCCTAGGCCGTCGCTTGGACGTCAATCGTCTGTTTTCAAATCAGTTAGATGATGACAACGACAATTTGATTGATGAACCAACCGAAGTTAACGCTGAAACAAATGCATTTGCTTCAACAAGCCCCAGCGGATATCAAGCGAATCCAGACTACAACTTCGACCAAGACACCGTGACAGGACGTGAGCTTTTAGCGAGGCATTTGTACGTCTTGATGATGATGGTGACCTCGGACAATTACAATTTCCCGAATGTCGATGCCGCCGATGCAGATGACTACCGTGCGAGACGATTGGCTCAGTGGGCGATCAACGTCGTGGACTATCGCGACCCCGATTCGATCATGACGCGATTCCCTTTTGATCCGACACCCTTTGATGCTGATGGGTGGACACCGCCTGCGGGGGTTGAAAATGTAGTATGGGGAGTCGAATCGCCTGGCTTGCTCCTTCGCGAAAGTCTCTGTTTTCACGATGTGCGTTTGCGTGACACAGATAATGACGACGACTTGGAAGAGACCAAACGTCCAGCTAACGACACGAGCCCTGGACCGTTTGACAACGACTCGGATCAAGTTCGCATTCCCCAAGGATCTGCGTTCATCGAATTGCAGTGTGTGCATCCAGTTGATAACTCTGACACAATTCAGAAATTTGGTTTTTCGGGAGACATTTACACAAACTCAGGTCGTATAGATTTGGGGGCAACGAATTCACAAGGCGTTCCTGTGTGGCGATTAGCGTTCAGCGAACCTCATGTCACAGCGAAGCAAGCAATCAGCCCACTGAATTTAAGAACGGCACAGCCAGCGCTTGCATCCTTTGCCCCAGAGAACGGTCAAGAGCGTGAAATCGATGCTGCACTTGCGGTTGCCAGCCAACTTGATTTGGAGCGTTTCGTTTGGTTCACGCATTTTGATTCTCAGCAAGACATCGTGGATTTGATTGCGAATGCGGCGATTGGCGATATGAATGCGAATCGCGTTTTCTTTGCCCCCAATGCCCTCAATGGAAACAAGCTACTGGAACCCGGCCAGTTTTTAACGGTCGCTCCGCGTCGGGTTACTCATCTGGGGTCAAAGCGAATTGGTGGTGCTGTTGGCAAGCCGAGCGACCATCGATTCTTTTTCGACGGCGATGATTTAGTTTTGCATGATGCTGGCAACAATCGTCGCACCCCGAACCTGGGTGGAGCTGGAGCCGACGACCATTTCACCAACGCATTGACACTGTTTGTAGGTGCCAACCGCCCAGACAACTGGCCAGCGGACGCATTCCAAGATGGGCATATCGGTCTGAATATCTCGGCACCAACAAGGGGCAACAACAACTACTACAGAGCTCCTGACCCCGACAATGATGGAATCATCGCAGACTCAGACTTTCGTTCTTACAACACCGGTGCAGACATCGACTCCGACGGTAACCCTGATTACGTGCTACGGGACGCCTATTTGGACCTTAGTGACCCAGCGACGTATAAAGCAATCGATCAACCACTAGATATGGCTGTGACGCCAAGAATCTTGCGAGCCAATGGTGATGAGCCTGACCTGGGCACCATCGAGAACTTTCGCACGGTTTACTTGCAGCGACTGGCCGACCCTACTGCTGACTACGACAGCGAGACCAACCCCTATCGAACAATCGATTGGATGAGTTTGGATTTGACGGTATTCAGCGGTGAAGACGTCGAGTCAGCCATCAACGGCGGGAATGACTACGCAACTCGTTCGCGGCAACGTACTGGTGTTTCGCCGCAAGACCCTATGGTCAGAAATATTCTGTATTCATACGAAACGCGTAGTGGCCCTCTTGCCCAAATTGCTGGCGGAGCTGACGAATTCTTTACTCCTCCAAACGGCATTTTCAGAAACACGCTCGGCTTCCTGAATACTCAAGAACCGGACATTAATCCGGCGTTCGAGGGATTCACAACCCGCATTGGCAATGCAATCAATGCCATCACCAACCATGATCGTAATCTGCCCAATACTCCCTATGCATTGCATCCATGGTTGAACCGACCGTTTGCCACTCACTTGGAACTGATGATGGTTCCCGCCTGTTCCCAGACTCGGCTACTGGAAGAGTTCAGCGTTGCCACGACGTCAGATCCGGACATTTATCCTGACGCCAGAGATCCGATGGCCCCAGTACCTCCCCCTACACCAGCTGTACAAGCGGTATTTGCTGGTCCATTCGGACATCTGCTGAATTTCTTTCACAGTAGTGACAATAGTGGTGATTCAAATGACTCAGCTCAGTTTGTGCGGATCTTCGACTTCGTTCATACATTGCCCAGGTTCAAAGGTGAGGTTGATTTCATTCGGCCAGACCGTTTGGGAACCGCGACGGCGGACGAATTATTCTTGCGTGATCTTTTGCGTCCCCCGTTTAACTTCCAATATGACAATCACCGTCATGGTCGTGTGAATCTAAATACGCTGTCAGAATTCCCCGTGTGGAGAGGCTTGATGCAAGGCCACATGAATGGCGATGAGTTTAGCGATGACCACTTAGGCCCTGGTAACGTTACCGATGACGCTGACATGCGACAACTGTCATTCAATAACATGATTCGCAATCGTCGCGGTTACGATTCGGATCCGGCGGCCAACAGCTTCGGCGCGAATAATTTCAACCCCAACTATCCGACGCAATTTGCCGGTGCATACAAACATGCATTGGACTCGCACTATGCTCCAGCAGCACGCAGTGAAGAAAAACTACTGCGAATGAGAGAGGCCAACGCGTCTCTGTTACGTTTGTCTGGCACGTTTGATTCAGTCGACTCTGTTTCCGCAGGAGTTCGCAATACGCCAGGCTCTATCTCGCACTTTGTCCGAGCATTTGCCCAAGAACCACTTCAAACCGCTGACCCTGCCGCTTTTCAACATCAAAACCGTCAACGCAACCCCTTCGTTCGTTACCAAACACTGATGCGAATGCCTAACTTGGTATCCGACAATTCGCAATTGTACTTAATGCGTATGACGCTCGGTTTCTTTGAAGTCGACGCGAGCAATGTGAATAGCCTT
>CAZZDZ010000117.1:0-2793 GCA_964652675.1 uncultured Pirellulaceae bacterium | reverse complement strand
TGAAGTCGACGCGAGCAATGTGAATAGCCTTGGTCGTGAGTACAACGCTGACATCGGACAAAACGAACGTTATCAAGCAACATTCATTATTGATCGTTCCAAGCCAGTCGGCTTTTCACCAGGTGAAAATTTGAACGTTCGTGACACGGTCGTTTTTGAGAGCTATGCCCAATGATTTGCATGAAAAAGAAAACATCACCTGCGGGGTTTACGCTAGTCGAAATGCTCGTTGCGATGGCTGTCACGCTACTGATGATGGCTGCGCTGGCGCGTTCGTTTGGCTTTATCGGCGATGCAGTCCGTGACAGTCGTGGAAACGTGGCGCTTTCAAGCCAGTTACTCGATGCGTCCACTCTCATTTCCAGCGAACTGGATCGATGTACCGTCACTTTGGAGCCGGCTATCGATGGAGAGGAACCACCCGGGTACTTGCTGTATTCCGAAGGTCCTGTCACCGACGTCACGTCTTCGCTTTTCAACGCGGGCGTGAATGCTGACGGTGAACTTGTATTGAATGATGCTCGATACGGAGATTTCGATGACTATCTAGCGTTCACTGCTGTGGCCGAAGACGGCAACTGGTTTACCGGCAAAGTACCTCGGTTCGTTCTGGATCTGAAAACAGCCGAACTTCGCTCGGACCTTACCTACCCCAACGACTTTCCAGGAAACCCGCTTGATCCCGTTGTCATTCGGTCGAAGTACGCGGAGATCGTCTATTTCGCCAGTCCTGAATACGTTGATGGCACTCTGACAAACGATCCGACAATCAATCCAGCATTCGTCGATACCGACGGAGACGGAAGTGGGAATCGTTTACCCGATCGCATTCAATTGCACCGTCGTGTGTTGCTGATTCGCCCTGACCTGAACCTAAACAACGGCAGTCTGCCAGCGAGGACATTCAATGAAAACGGCGACACTAATCCTGGCACAGATTACAATTGGTTTCGCGCAGACCCCTTTAATGCGAGCACGATTGCTCAGGCGTTGTACTCCATGGCGGCAGTTCACCAGCAATGTGACCTGTCACTTCGTCGTGTAGATCAAACACAAAATGTAGCTGCCAATTCGTTGGCAGATCTATCAAGGCCACACAATCGTTTTGCTCATGTGCGATTGCCGGGATCTCTAGTAGGAATTGCTGGGACGACGATGCCGCTTTTGGCTTTGGGCACGTCACAACCAATTTTAGCGAATACCATCGCACCACCTTTGGCACCGGTTGCCGGAGAAACAGTGGTGACGCCAAATGTTCTTAGTGGTTTCTTGCGTCCAGAATTTATTCTTGGCAATGACAGAACACATTTTCCGTTTGGCAATGCAGGTCTTAACGCGAATTCACAATATGGCCTCAACTGGCTCAATCGTAAAGGCGAAGATGTGTTGACCAACAACGCGCTCAGCTTTGACGTGCAGATCTACGATCCCGAGGTATCCTTGTTCACAACGTCAAGTAACTTAGTCGTTGGCCCCAATGATGCGGGGTATCGGCAAGCATTAAGCGAAAGGATCATTGACCAATCTAGCTCGCCCCCTGTAGTACGTCAGCTTTCGCAAGGTGGTTTCGTTGATCTCGCCTATCCAGTGCTTGCGGGTGGTTCTCTGCGTGGTTGGCAAGCCCGAAATGTTGATAACCTTTCAACGGGGCCCCTTGCCCTCTCATTCAACATCGACACTAGGCAGTTATTGGACACCCCATTTTCGGGAGTTCAGTCGTCAAATATCTTCCGACTCTCAAATACTTTGACGCGAAGCGGTCGACTTGTTTCTGCAAGTAATCAAGTCCGCATTTTCCAACCCGCCTTTGACACGTACACGCGAGATTACGAAACCGATGGAATCCGGCAAAGCTCTGGGACTTGGATCGGCACCCAAATTGGGACACAGTCTCCCGATGATCCCGAGGTTGTTGACTTGGGCGCAGATGGTTTAGATGGAGATGGTAGGTTTGGTGCTGACGATCTGGGTGAACACGAAACGACTCCTCCATTCACAACCAAAGCCGACGCAATCAAAGTAACGATTCGACTCGAGAATCCGTCGACTCGCCAAGTTCGACAAACCTCAGTCGTGCACCGTGACTAACTCTCCATCGCAAAAGCTCTCGACAAATCGGTTTTGGATTGTCTGCGTTGTGTTGGTTTTTGCGGCGCTGGTGCGTTTGGCTGGTGTGGCTCCTGCCGCGTTGCCCTATGGAGAATTGGCTGACGCGATTGGGGGACTGATTGATCGTGGTGATGTTTCACTGGCTGATCTTGCTGGTGTTGCCAATGTGGATCGCGCAGACGTTTTACGTTTCGACTCTGACGCAATCGTTTACCTGGCTCCCGGGGTTGATGGCCAACCTGGGCAAGCAGGTAAGGATGACGACTTTGATGGTGTTGCTGACAACGCCGGAGAAATGGGAGCGGTTGGCAGCGACGACCAATGCTTGGCACCTTGGTCGGACAACTACACAAACGTTTCAACCATCGAAAAAGCAGTTCCCATCAGCAACGGCGCGTTTGTCGTCGTCCCAGATGCAGTTGACTCAGATGCCAGTGAACGATTTATCGTCTACGCAAACGTCGCCGACTACCAATGGGCGTGGATGATCATTCCGCGATAGCAGCCCCGTGAGTGAAGGATCCGACGCGAGGCACCTCTTTCCGCCTAGCGCCAAAGCTGGCAAACAGGGACGTCAAGACGGGAAATTCTGTTCTTTTTCTCTCCAGCGGCCTCATTCCAAAAACTCAGCCTGGCCGAGCTTTCTGAAAACGCGATCGTTTGGTAGATTCACGGCCAGAGACG
>CAZZDZ010000116.1:2856-15386 GCA_964652675.1 uncultured Pirellulaceae bacterium | reverse complement strand
CACGAGATCACGCGATGGGTTCTTCTTTTACAAAGTTCCTGGTGAATAATCCGGGGTCAGACTGTTTTGGGCGGATGGACCCAAATGCGTCACACATTTGCGCTGCAGTCGAAACAGAACCAGTTGGTCCTGAATATGTCGGGGCACGTTGGAGCAGGTTTCGTCGAACCAAACCCCCAGTTCTTTCGCCGCCTGGGGCGATTGGCATCCAGAATCGAAACGTCACTTGATGAATTAGGCGCCTTTGAAATCAGCTATGAACAACTGCGTTTTCGATTGAACGAATTAACCCGTTGCTTCATGCTGATTCGCGAAATGCAGCGTGAAGGGATAGAAGATGAAAATTTGACGGTTGAAGATAAAGAGTTTGCCTACAGCGTCTACGACAAAATTGGCGCATCGGAACCTCAGTATTGGGTAGAGGGCGTTGATCCTCTAGAAAAAATAGATTGTGAACAGGTGCTTGCCGCGATTGTCCAGATATCGGACTGCGTCGATCGCGGCGAACTCCCAACCGATCGCGCCGCCCGCGGCGCGCTGCTTCATGGGGAAACCAGCTCGGATCGTGCTCGGTGGCAGCACCTCGTCACACTGTGCGAGCACCTTGCGGACATAGCCAACAAGCAATTGGACAATCAGCCTCTCACCAATAAGGACGAATCGTTCATAACAAACTACGGTCCAGAACTTTCTCGTCTACTGAAGTACGAAGAATTTGCAGCTTGGAACCCGATCGACGATGCGATGCGTTGTGTTCGCGTGCTGACGCAAGGTAATGGGACGCACGTTGCCGTGGCGCGCCCGCAGGCAGTCTATGTATTGTCTCCAGATCGTGGGCAACAAGTTCTTTGCCGTGGAGCTGTGTTTCCTTACTTTGAGTTCACCGACAGTGGTATCGTCGACGACCGGATATGGAAGAAACGAATCGACTCGCCTAGCATCCCGGCACGCCCACAGTGGCTTGAACCGCTGTTCACGTACGACTGAAGTCTGGCGTCTACTAGCACGCAGCCCCAGCAAGTGAATCTCTTGCAACCACCGTGGATTCACTTGCCCGCGCTGCCAGACTGTAAATTTTTGGTAACCCAACGTATGAACGAATGACACGAGCGCATTAGTTCGGAGTGGCCCGAATAGGACGCGCGGTCACAACCCTTATTGGTTGACGACCACCATTGCGGCCGACTCTTGCTGATATGCGACGATGTTAAGGGTAGACCAAAGCGATTTTTATGCCACACTCAAAGGACGTCATATCGATCATGACGCACTCGGAAAATTCCGCTGATCTTACAAAATGGCATTCAAGACTCTATCGGCTACCGTTGACGACCAATCTGTTGGGCGCATTGACTTAATCGTCCGGGACCAGACAGAACTATCACGTAGTCAAGCGCGGGGGATGATCGACCAAGGTTGCGTCAGCATCAACGGAGTCCAGTGCAATAGTGCGGCAAAGGAAGTCGTGCTGGGAGATGTCGTCAACATTTGTTTCGACCCGCACACGCGATACAAAGAAAAGAAGCGACGTTGGGACGATCGGACTTTTACGATCGCTCACGAAGACGACTTTCTGATTGTTGTCAACAAAGCAGCGGGGACTCTGTCGGTGCCAACCGAAAAAGAAGACCGCAATACGTTGGTCGATCGCGTCAGCGTTTATCTAAACCATTCACGACGAAATAAATCAGCTTGGGTCGTCCATCGCTTGGACCGGGACATCAGTGGATTGCTGGTGTTCGGAAAACAGGAAGCGATCGGGACATCACTGGTTTCTCAGTTCAAGGAACGCAAGCACAAACATATCTATACGGCAATCGTTGCCGGGATAATTGCTGATGAACAAGGTAGCTTCGATTCGCATTTGACCACCGGTAACAATTTGGCCGTTTACAGTGGCCCCGAATCACCCAAAAGCGAACAAGCTGTCACCGACTACAAAGTACTTCGTCGCAACGCTGACACCACTTTGGTCGAAATCACGTTGCAAACTGCGGTGCGCAATCAGATCCGCGTTCAGTTTGCCGATGCGGGGCATCCGATTTTGGGCGACCCGCGTTACGCAAGCGAGCAAGCACAACATCCGCGTTGGATTCGCAAACGAATCGCGTTACATGCCAGAGCGTTGGAGTTCGTCCACCCGATCACCGAACAAACAATGAAATGCGAAAGTGAACTTCCCAGTGCGATCGAAAAGTTCATGCATGGCTGCAAGTCTGAAAGCAGCAAAAAGGAACCAGCAGTCGCAAACGTTTGGGAACAAGCCAAACGTAAAAGAACGTCAAAAAGAAACGAAACTTCCTAAACAATACACACTTGCCCGCTGTGACGAGAACACCAACACACGATTCACTTTCTGGTAGACGCTGATGTTCGACTTCTTCTCCAAGCTGTTTGACACATCTGATTTCCCGCCCCGCTGGGAAAGCGGAACGTGGAGCCCAATGGATGGCTGGCTGCACATCGTTAGCGATTTGGCGACGTTTGGTGCCTACATGGCGATCCCGATGATCATGCTGTGGTTTGTGCGAAAACACAAACGCGAATTTACATTTCCAAAAGTAGTTTGGTTATTCGCGGCATTTATTTTCGCTTGCGGTTTCGTTCATCTCGTCGAAGCGATCATCTTTTGGCATCCGATGTATCGCGTTTCTGGACTGCTGAAACTTGTCACGGCTATTGTCTCATGGATGACGGTGGTCGCATGTGTTCGAGCGGCGCCGGCACTCGGGGTCATGCCAGGGCTTATTGCACTCAATGCGGAACTTCGCGAAGAAATCCAGGCCAGGCGTAAGGCAGAACAAAGGCTGACTGAAATCCTGAACAACATGAGCGACGGTGTGATGGTTTCCGATCGCGATGGCAACTTTGAAATGATGAACCCTGCCGCCATCGAAACCTTCGGATTTGAAGAAGAGGACAGAGACGTTTCAGAACGATATTCTCGTTATTCATTATTTGTTGACAGCGGTCAAAAGCAGTTGATTGGCGAAGAATTGCCGCTGCGCAAAGCCGTCCGCGGTGAGTTGATGGACAACACAGAAGTCCTGATTTCTTGCCCGTCACGGAACATTTTTCGCACGGTTCGTCTAAGCACTCGACAAATAATGCAGGATGACAAAGGCGCGCAGGGGGCGGTTGCTGTATTCCACGATATCACCCAAATCAAACAAATCGAAGACTCGCGTGCGCGTCAGTTTCAGCTTTTGGAACGGATCACAGACGCTGCCGCCAAGGTCGCCGAAGCCACGCAACAGGATTACGACGATAGCCGACGTCTATTGAAAGTCATCTCGCATTTGTTTTCTTGTTCCGTTGTGATCAGGGCGGTGCTGAAAAACGATGGCACTGTTCAAGTACGTCAGTTTCGCACCAACAAGGACGCTCCAGACGAAAACGACAGGATTGATCAATTCGACGTACCTGCCGAAGAATTGGCAGCCGTCTTTGAAAGGCCGGTCAATAAGGGTGCGTCTCCGATTTCATTGCTCAAGATCGGCAAAGACACTTACAAGAACGCGGCAGCCGGTAGGTTGCCACAAGGTGAAAAGGTTGCCGGAGCCTTGATATTGGCCGATCGGGTGGCCGCCTATTCAAACGACGACTTGGATTTGCTTGATCGCGTTTCCTGGATGATCGCCCCCGCAGTCTTTACCAGACACCGTGTTGAACTTGAGAAAGCAGCCCGAATCGAAGTCGAAAACAAACTAGAAAGTAGTCGCAAGCAACTAGAAAGATTGTCACGGATCAACGCTGTGGGTGAAATGACTGCCGGTATCGCTCACGAGTTAAATCAACCATTGACGGCGTTGATCAACTATACCGATGCGGCCCACCTACTAGCCTGTTCAGCAAACGGATCGGCCGATATCGATGGTTTGCAAAAACTCACTGGCAAGTGCAATGAACAAGCTGTTCGCGCAGCAGATGTTCTGCGAAGTCTGCGCAAACTTATTCAAAACGAAGTGTCGGAGTTTGTTTCGGTCGACATCAATAAATTGACAAAGGAAACCTGTCAATTACTCAAGCAAGAAATCGCAACGTCCGATGCTGTCGTTCGTTTGGACGACGTCAATGGGTCACTAAACGTTCAGTGTGATCCCACTCAATTGCAGCAAGTTCTTGTCAACCTAATTCGTAACGCACTCAATAGCGTTAGCGGATCTCCACTAAGAGAAATCGTGATCAAGACTCAGTCGATTGACGATCGATGTGTGCTGAATGTTTCCGATTCCGGAACAGGAATCCCCGAAAGCGATCACGACCAACTTTTTGACGCTTTTTTCACCACCAAATCTACTGGCCTGGGTCTGGGGCTGAAGATTTGCCGTAGCATTGTAGAATTGCATGGCGGCCAAATTCACGCCACCAATAACCTAGACCAGAATAACCAAGTGATTGGTGCAACCTTTACTGTAGAACTGCCCAGCTTTCAAACTGAAAGAAAAAGATAATGAATGAAAAACTTGAGCCGCCGACGATGGATATCCAACCTGTGGTGTTCGTCGTCGATGACGATCCTGCGGTGCGCGAGTCCGTTGAAATAGCCCTTGGGCCACTTCACGCGCCGATTGAGTGCTTTGATTCCGCAGAAGCGTTTTTGAGAAGCTGGGAATTCGACCGACCGGGATGTCTCGTGCTAGATATTCGCATGCCCGGAATGAGCGGCATCGAGCTTCACAGCAAAATTGCACCTTCGGGAGATTTCTTGAGTGTCATCATCGTAACGGGGCACGCAACCGTCGCGATGTCCACTGATGCGATGAAGCGCGGTGCGTTTGATTTTTTGCAAAAGCCATACCCGCCCAGTGAATTGCGCAGTTCCGTGGCAGCCGGTTTGCAAAAATCACGCGACGGGTGGCAGCAACACACAAAGCGATCAGAGTTTGAGGCAAAGAAATCAACGCTTAGCCCGCGCGAGACAGAAGTCTACGCACTGATGCTTGGTGGAACCGAGACCAAGAAGATTGCCGTCGCGTTGGGCATCAGCCCCAGTACGGTCGAAAAACACCGTATCGCTGTGATCCGCAAGATGGGTGCCGAAAACACGGTCCATCTGATCAACCAAAAGTACACGGCAGTGGGAGATGCGCCGGTAACAGATGACGACAATAAGAAAGCTTAAGCCAACACGGCCAAGGAGCGCTTGGGCGGGTCGACTCGCAGTAGTTCTGCGTAACTTGCATTCTCACGGTCAACGCCGCGAAACAATTCTTGGATCGACTCCTCAGGCTGGCCTGTCAGTTGTGTGTAGCCATCGATGAACTGACATTTCTCTTTCAAGTTCCACTGTTCATCGCTGCACGATGGCAGTAGCGCGGCCAGTGCAACGCATACTTTTCCGCGCTCCTCGGCGTCGCCATTGAGGATATCGTCGACTTGAGTGTGGTGCGCCAAAATGTCGACGAACCTCGCTGGCAAATGCCAACGCTTTGCCAACATCGCTGCGGCGTCGGCGTGGTCCCATCCGAACATTTCCTTTTCCAATCCGCTCAACCGCCGACCTTCTTCTGCGCGCCGTTGAACCAGCTCTTCGTACTCAGCTGGTAGTTCTTTCAACAGCAGCGGAATCGCCATGTCTTGCAGCAACGCTGCTGCAAACAGGTCTCCAGCGATATCCAGTTTCAGTGATTTTGCCAGCGACCGTGCAAAAACAGCGCGGCGAAGCGAGTCGCGCCAAAGAATCTTCAATTCGAACGGACCAAACTTTGGATTCGGCTTTAAGCTAAAGACTGCGTTCCACATCGCGAAATTGCAAACCGCGCGAGACCCCACTTGCGCCATCGCCTGGTCGACGCTCATGATCTGACCACTGCATCGGAACTCAGTCAAATTCGCGAACCGCAGAACTTGGCCCATCAATCCTGGGTCAGCTTCGATCGCTTTGATCAACTGTGGCAATCCTTGTTCGTCCTTGTCAGAAATTTCTGCAATCGCAAGGGCGCTGTGTGGCAAAGCGGGCAATATGTCCGAGTGAAATACGTGCTCAAGAGCTAGTTCGGTGGTGGCAAATGACGTCTGCATCGGTACGTTCCAAGGGAGCGGTGGTCCTGTGCCTCGTGACAAAATCAAGACCGTCAATGGTACGTCACCAATAGAGTGGTATCCCTCATCACGGGATGCGGCTCTCACGATTCAGAATCGGAGGCCAACGATTTTGACGGTTTCGCGGGCCAAACGCATGAACAAATGTCGCAGTGCAAATGTTGTATTCAAGCAACACTCGAAACTTTGAAACGCTGCATCGAGACAACATACGTTCAGACGGACTCGGGTTTCTGCCGAGAAAGACCCGTAATTACCGCAGAATTGCCGTGCGGATCGCTAACGAGCTCCAACGACGGATGAATTGGACCAAGATATGCTCCCTTAGCGGGGTATGTCCTCTCCTTTGCACCGCCGTCTGGCAAGTTCGCGAAACCCGCTCCGCAGTTGGGCTCTGATTCTGTGCCTCTTGGTGATCGCAACGGTACCAGCGGGATGCCAGTTGTCACCGCACATGCCAGATCGCAACCACGCCGTCTACTCTGCGCCACGCAACAGCAACTCCGTCGCGCCAAACGGCTGGCGCCGCACCAAAGACGGCTGGGAACACACAAGCAATTGGGCAATCGAAGCGAGCGGACATGCAAACAAGTCGATCAGTGAACTGATGCAACTGCAGTCAAAGCGAGAATCACCTTGGGCACGAACCGCCATGAAAACGATTCGTGAATGCCCGCCTCACTGGATCGCAGTCATCCAAGTGCTTTTGATCGGCGTGATTTGCTCTGTCTCCAAAAAGATGCAGCCCAAAAACGGCAAACCCAAGCAGCCTTCGCAATAGCTCAAGCGTTCGCTGCACGCTTGAGTGCGTCTTCGATCAGCTTCTTTGTTTTCAAAGAACCTTTGACTGGATCGATCCCGTGTCCTTCGAATTCGATCGAAATCACTCCGGAATAATTCGACTCGTACACGATCTTGAGCATCTTGTAAAAATCCGTTCGCGTTTCGTTGCCTTCATCATCAAACTCCAGTGCTTTCGCGCAGAGTGCCGGGGCAAACGGAATCGTTTTGGTCACGCCATCGTATCGGTCATAGTTGCCGAAGTTATTGAAATCGGGCAAGACCCCGGCATTGGCGCGGTCGATTTCTTTCATCGCTGCCAACAGCCAATCGGGGTCTTGTGAATTGCCACCATGGGGCTCAATAACGATTTTGACACCAGAATCTTTTGCGTAGTCGCAAAGCGCTCCTACACCTTCGCCAGCATGCTTTAGGTTCTCATCGCGGTTACCACCGGAGCGACAGTTCACGCGAATCGCATCACACTTTAACTGAGCCGCACAGTCGACCCAGCCTTTGTGTTCGTCAACTGCGAGCTTGCGTTTGGCAGCGTCGGTCGAATCTAGTTGGTTTTTGGCATCGACCAAGATCAACACGTTTTTCATCCCTTCGCCGGTCGTACGTTTGGCCAATTCACCAACGTATTTTGTATCCGTATGTTTGCCGCCAAACGGGCGATTCCAGTATTCGATATGGGTGATGCCCAACTCTTTTTTGGCCAGCGCGGGATAGTCCAAGTGATCCAATTTGCCTTCGTTGATCCAACGATGAAACGTGTACTCTTGAATCCCAATTTGAAAACGGTTCGGATCGTTTTTCTCAGCCGCAAAGCTCTTAGGAGCAAAAGCCAGTGCAACGCCGCCAGCGGCAATCGTGCGAACAAATGAACGTCGATTAAATGAATTCATGAACAGGTACGTTGGTCAAAAGGATCGATTGCACAGATCAGTAGTCGCAGACAGTATAACGCGCAGCGAAAGTAGCCGTCGATCTCCGAGCGACGTAGCCCGACCGAACAGGCCCTCTGATCGTTTTGGTTCCGATCGCAAGCAGTAGTCGTCCAGTGCTTGGCCATCGCACTTGCGCGTTTTCAACAACGTAGGCCAGCAGCTTGGCAGTGATCGACCGAGATCATTCCGTGGCTGCGCAGTGCTTACAGATGCGGCTGCGCAGTGCTTACAGATGCAGTGCTCACAGGTTTCGTACACCCACCATTACCCGGCCGATACTTGCGATTGGAATCACGGCGGTTGGATGCCTGCTCGGTCGGGCTACGTCGCTCGGAGATCGACGGCTACTTAAACGGAAACACTCTGTAGTCGTTGTGAACCGACCCTTGCGACATCTTTAGAAAGGGAAACTGGCGGTAAACACTACACAACATCGTATTTTCGCATCAATTTGCTATAAAACGCCTAATGTCCTGGTGGATAAACGGGTAAAATTACGCGGTAAACAATAGAACATTAGTTTTGCGGTTGTTCATTTTCACCTGTGGGGAAACCGTCGCCATGTTTCGTGTGATTCAATTTGCATTTTTGTGCACCGTTCTCTTGTTCACGCCATTGTTGATTGGGTGTGGAGACTCTTCTCGCGTCGTTCGGGAAACGCGTGACCAAAATTTTGATGACGTCCGTGCGAAGCTCGCCGCTGAAAGTGACTTGGGAAAAGAGGAAGAAGAATGATCTCTAGCAAGCAGTTCCGATCGCATTGTCAATCTTACAAGCATCGCGCCGCGTTCACCTTGATTGAATTACTCGTTGTGATCGCAATCATCGGCATCTTGGTCGGATTGTTGTTGCCGGCAGTGCAGGCGGCTCGCGAAGCTGCTCGCAGGATGAGCTGCAGTAACAACATGAAACAGATTGGTCTTGGACTCCACAATTATCATTCGGCCTACAAACAACTGCCCATTCATGGCGTTGGCCCAACGAACGAAAACGACAATTCTGCTTCGGACGCCAGCGGAGGAAGTTCAGGAGGCGGCTTCACTCGATTGGAGTTAAGTTATCTCGTTGGCTTGTTGCCATTCGTCGAACAACAAGGACTCTGGGATACGGTTAGCCAACCTCATACGGACGACAACGGTGCAGTTTGGCCCGCTTTTGGCCCGCGTCCACTCCAAGGACTTTACGAACCCTGGGCTACCGACATTCCAACTTATCGCTGTCCAAGCGACCCTGGTTTTGGATTGCCTGCTTTCGGGCGAACAAACTACGCTTGCTCGACCGGGGACTCGTACTATGACAGCGAAGAAGGCGTGACTATCTGGCGATCGGGAAGATGGTGGTACGAAAACGACGAGCGTCAAATGCGACGCGCCCGTTGTGGTTTGCGCGGTGCCTTCGTTCCTCGAAAATCGATGAAGTTCCGTGATTTCACCGACGGGTTATCCAATACGATCATGGTTGGCGAAATCATTACCGGCTTAGGCGATCGGGACACGCGAAGCGTCAGTTTTACAAATGCCAAAGGCGGGTTCCTACAAGTCGCCAACAATCCAAGGCGTTGCGAAGATCTTGGTTTCATTGATCCCGAGCGCCCCAGTTTCTGGACAGAAGCCGCCAACGTCACGGTTTCGGAGCGAGGCTATCGCTGGTCGGATTTCCATACGCTCCAATCTCAGGTGAACACGATTCTTCCGCCAAACCGTGAAGTCTGTCTGGTTGGAAGTAGTGATACCTACGGAGTGGCTCCACCTAGCAGTCGACACATCGGCGGTGTTCATGTTTTGATGTCTGACGGAGCCGTCATCTTCATTACCGATTCAATCGAAGCCGGCGACGACAGAGCACCCACGGTATATTGCGCGGCGCTGACTGCTGAAACAGACAGCGCCTCACAGGCAGGCATCCAAAGTCCCTACGGATTGTGGGGAGCCTTGGGAACACGTGCCTCAGGCGAAACGATTACCGAACAACTGAATTAGAGCGCTGCTTGCTCTATGTCTGCAAATTTGCCGGTGTTTTCGATGCAAACGTAGGAGCTCCTTGGATGGGGGCGGAACTTGTTTCCGTTTCGCTCGCCGATGGAGCTTCCGATAGAAAGGCTCCGTGCAGTCGGTCCCAATCCATCACTAGCGATCCGCCGTCTTCAACATGGGAATCCGCCCAGTTCATCAGCAGTTCAAAGCAGGCGTGATCGATGTAGTCGACTTTCTCAAGACACACGTGTAACTCCGCATCACCCGGAAGTTGATCCAAATACTCCGCAAGGATTGGAAGTCTCAGGAAGGTTGCCGAACCTTGCAAACGCAATTCATAGCGATGCTTTTCTTCATCGGAAATCAGTTCAACGTCAAGATGACTGAAGCGATGCAGCAACTTCGCAGCCGACAGCGCGACTCCGACGACGACACCGAACAACAAATCGACCGTGACAATAATGACCAAGGTAGTCAGATAGATCGCGGCTTCGGATTTACCGACCTTCAACAGACCCTTCAGTTGGGCTGGATTGAGTAGTTTGAATCCGGTGTAGACGAGCAGGGCGCCCAAAGCTGACTTGGGAATGTACGACAGCAGTTGAGGCAAAAAGCAAACGAACAACAGTAACCATGCACCATGCATGATGGTTGATTTTCGCGTCCGCGCCCCAGCATGAACATTCGCCGAACTTCGAACAATGACACCCGTCATCGGCAGGGCACCAACAAGCCCGCAGAGCATATTGCCGACACCTTGCGAAACCAATTCTTTGTCGTAGTCCGTTTTGACTCCAATGTCGCGTGACATGTCGTCGACCGCCGCAGCAGTCAACAGCGTCGCCGCACTAGCTACCATCGCGATGACGAACGCCGAAATCCAAATGGACTGATCAAAAAACAGTGATCCCCAAGTGGCAGTCGGATAGGACACTTCGGAAAACATGTTGTCAGGTACAGAGAGCTGGATAACGTTGAATCCGGCAACCATCGCAAAGACAGTTGCAGCTACGATACCGATCAGCGCTCCAGGAATGAATTTGATTTTCTTGGGAGCCAACTTGTCCCATCCAATGATGGTCGCAATCGTTACTATCCCAATCAGAGCAGCTAAGTGGTGATTTGAACTACTGCCACTGAAACACTTGGAGATCGCGGCGGGAATCGTGGCGAGGTACTGCAGGCCTCCGCGTGCAGGTTTGTCTCCCCACATTGCGACATGGTCAAGCATGACATGGAATTGACTGATAAGAATGAGGGCACCAATGCCCGACAACATTCCTTTAATCACAGCCGGCGAAACGGCTCGAAACCAACGTCCCAATCGCATCTTGCCCGCGACTAGCTGCATGATCCCAGCAAGCAGAACGCTGCACCCAAGTGCCGCGAGGGCATAAGTCATTGCCGCTTCATCGGCAGCCGCTTCGGCCACTCCCGTTCCAATCGTTTCAAGATACTTTTCGCGATTGGTGAAAATGATGTCGGCCACGATCACGAACAGTCCCGCCGCAGGCCCACTGACTTGCAACGGTGACCCGGAAATCGTGCCGACAATCAGCCCTCCAATGATTCCCGTGATCAGAGCTCGTGCCGGGTTCACTCCGACCGCAACCGCAATCCCAATGCACAGCGGCAATGCGACGAGAAATACGACGACCGATGCCAAAAAGTCGTTTGTCAGGAACTGAAATGCTCCCGAATTGCCGTCTGAGGACTTACGATCTGCTTCTGGTTGTTTCGTCATGCCGTTGCCTAAATGGATATCGCAAATGTTCGTGAATCAGAGAACAGAATTCGCAAAAAGTGCTGCAATCCTGTCCCTACCTCATTAATACGACAAACTGTAGGCGTCGGAAAAGCGGATATATTCGATTCCAACCGTACAAAATATTGACATGTCGATAAAACCGACGTATAGTTAGGCAATGGAATCGCTCAACTACCACCATCTGTTCTACTTCTGGAACGTCGCCAAAGCCGGCACAGTGACTGCTGCCGCCGAACAACTGCACCTAGCTCGCACGACCATCACGGCTCAGATTCGCGCGTTGGAAAAGGCGTCTGGCGAAAAGCTGTTCAACAAGAAAGGTCGCTATTTGGAGCTGACAGAATTTGGTCAGCAAGTGTTTCGATATGCCGAGGAGATTTTTTCAATCGGTCGCGAACTAACCGAGTTCATGAAGACGGGCCGATCTGGAATGACAAAAAAGTTTGTTGTCGGAATGCCGGATGTCGTCCCCAAGCTGGTCGCCTTCGAGTTGCTAAAGCCTGCGATTCAACACCCCGAAGGATTTCAAATCGTTTGCAACGAGGGGAAGCTTCCCGATCTGATGGCTGACCTTGCGCTGCACCGTTTGGATTTGATCATTTCAGATTCAGTTGCGCCACCGACGGTCGACGTTCGTGCGTACAGCCACCCTCTGGGCGAATGCGGTTTGTCGTTCCTGGCGGTGCCTGAACTAGCGAAAAAGTATCGTCGCAAATTCCCTTGGTCGCTAATAGGCGCACCGGTCTGCTTACCGACCGATCACACGGCTGTTCGACGGTCATTTAACCACTGGATGGACGACAACGAAATTTACCCAAGAATCGTTGCCGAATTCGAAGACAGTGCACTGTTAAAAGTCTTCGGTCAAGCGGGCCATGGGATCGTTCCAATCCCGACCGCGATCGAAAAAGAGGTCACGAGTCAGTACGGGATGCAATTGGTTGGCCGTTTGGACGATGTGATCGATCGGTTTTTTGCGATCTCCGTAGAAAAACGAGTACATCACCCGGCTGT
>CAZZDZ010000116.1:0-2756 GCA_964652675.1 uncultured Pirellulaceae bacterium | reverse complement strand
CTCCGCAGGTTGCACTGGATCCATTGCGTAGCAGTCACACTTCTAGCTTTCCGCAAATCTTGGATCAGATTCGCGCTTCGGTGATGGTGACGACTTACCAAGCGGGCAAGCTGGTCGTTCTTCGAAATGATGCGGGCGTTTTGAACACTCACTTTCGCAATCTCAGCAAACCAATGGGGCTTGCTCGCACCGGAGGCAAACTGGCGATCGGCTGCAGCGTCGATATCTGGGAATACCACAACGTCCCTGCCGTTTGTAAAAGGCTGGATGAATCCGAGGACTATCCGACCAATACCGCGACGCACGACGCCTGCTTCTTGCCTCGCCGCAGTTACTGCACGGGCGATATTCAGATTCACGAAATGGCATGGCGCGGCGAGACAACCGATGATTGCGAATTGATCTTTGTTAACACAGCGTTCAGTTGCTTGGCGACATGTAGCAAGGAGAATAGTTTTGAGCCGTTTTGGCGTCCGAAGTTCATCAGCAAGTTGCTTCCAGGCGACAATTGCCACTTGAATGGTCTAGCGATGAAGGATGGACAACCTGCCTATGTAACCGCATTGGGCGAAACGGATGAACCGGGCAAGTGGCGCGAGAACAAGCGTGATGGTGGATTGCTGATTGACATCGCATCGGACCAGATCATCGCACGAGGTCTTTCGATGCCGCATTCGCCGCGCTGGTATAACGGCAAACTATGGGTTTTGGAAAGTGGCGATGGCACGATTGGTACGGTCGATATGCAGACGGGCAAGTATGAATCGATTGCGCAGTTTCCTGGTTTCACGCGAGGGCTCAGTTTCTATGGGCCTTTAGCGTTCATCGGTTTGTCGCAAGTCCGCGAGTCGGCGGTGTTCAGCGGGATTCCGCTTGTCGAACGTTTGAAGGAAGCCGAAGAGAGGACATGTGGTGTATGGGTTTTGAATATTGAGACAGGCGAAACCTTGGGCTTCTGCCGTTTTGAAGAAGGCGTCCAAGAGATTTTTGCAGTCGAAGCAATGCCGGGAATGCAGTTTCCAGATTTGGTCAATCACGACGCAGAGATCGTCGGCAAGTCGTACGTGTTAAGCGACGAAGCGCTCGGGAGCGTGCCCGACGAATTTAAGCAGTAGCGTCCAGCATCACGTACGTTGGTCCGTATCACACTTCGATAGCGAAAGCTTCTGCAATCGTTTCGCGTAGTTGTGTTTCAGAAGGCAAAAGTTTCTCGAATGGCTTCCACGCCGGAGGGACGGGCGCTACAAAATTCATTCGTTGCTTTTTAGTTGGATGGTCGATTTGCAAAAGCCAACTGTGCAGCGCAATATCAATTCCTTTTCCGAAGGTTCGGGGTGAATCGTATTTGCGGTCCCCAAGTAAACAGTGCCCACGGTCAGAAAACTGAACACGAATCTGGTGTTTCCGCCCCGTCCGCAACCGAACCGCCAGCAACGTCGCATCAGCCTTG
This sequence comes from uncultured Pirellulaceae bacterium, assembly GCA_964652675.1. GTDB lineage: Bacteria > Planctomycetota > Planctomycetia > Pirellulales > Pirellulaceae > K23-9. The sequence goes on along the minus strand of CAZZDZ010000116.1, from coordinate 1,306 downwards.
TGACCGATCGTAATGTAATCCAACTCTGCTAGTTTTGCGTCGGCAACACCGTTGGACACCACTCGCATTCGCCTCGCGGAATCATCTTTCAGGACGTAATCAGACAACTTGCCAAGATCAGGCATCACTTTTCCATCGACAACTGCCAAGTAGATCTTGTCGGCTCTAGCAACAGCGTTTTTCGCTGCCGTCTGTTTCTTTGCCTGTGAAAGCGCCCCGAACTGTGGCGTCAGTCTCGATGCAGCCTTGCTGGTTCTGGCCAAGACCAGCACGCCGCTAGTCACCGTGTCCAATCGGCTAACGATGCCCAGAAAGACTTTACCGGGTTTACCATATTTTTTGCGAATATATTCAACCGCCAACGAATGGACGGTCGGCCCCGACTCTGCGCCCATCGTAGCGATCCCCGCAGGTTTATTGACAACCAGCAAATGGTTGTCTTCGTAGATTGGACGAATGGAGTGTGCGGAAGTCACGCAGATTGTCGTTCGCGAGCGAGGTAAACGGGCAGAACAAAAATTTTAGTCGTGAACATCGCTACGCCGAAGGTGTCATGATCCATTATCGTCTTTCCTATCGCTTGACTTTCGGCGATGACTTGCCGATAGTTGATAGGTAGATGGTTGCAAACAGAGCTTCAGGAACGTGTTTCAACACAATTTCTGGGGGTGATCTGGATTCGACCGGATGACAAGAAGCGAGAGTTGCGTGTCGTGGTTGATCAGTTGGCCACGTAAAAAGCTGATCACAACTTTTAGTTGCAAATGAAAATTTGTCACTGGCTGCCTAATTAAAGGTGCCCGGACTGAGGGGGATTGTTAGAGTCGCCCGACTGTCCGTCACAATTCTAAATCGCTCACCGTCCTGCTCGAGACGCGGTGAGTTAAACAAGATTCGAGCTAGTGAGCGACGGAGCCTGTCAGGCAGCGCCGTAGCGAGCGAAAAGGTTTCTTCGAGAAGCTGAAATAGTCCGACTACACACGTAGACGCTGTCGTGGATGCATCGCGGGACGCGGGTTCAATTCCCGCCGCCTCCATCATTAAAAGACTTGCGATTCGTCGCAAGTCTTTTCTTATTAACTACTTGCGTCAAAACTGGCGATACTCGCCGACGGCACGAAATCGCATAAATCAGCTATTCTTCTGATAATCAAGGGTCCTATTTTCTTCAACTTTTTTGACGATTGACTCGGTCATGAAAACTCTCCGTGCCCTCAACTTTGAAAAACTTCAAAGTTGTCTCACGCATGTTGGCACAGAGGGCTGATCACTGTGAACGAAGTGACCGCATGCAAGAACAGCTTGT
>CAZZDZ010000115.1:0-15511 GCA_964652675.1 uncultured Pirellulaceae bacterium | reverse complement strand
GCCGAACCTGGGCTGCCGAAAATCTTGACGACTTCCGCTACGGCCTTTCAAGGTCAACTACCGTTTGCAGCGCTGGGTAGGTAATCTTGCATCTGAACTCGTTGACCGCTGCGAACGGATTCTTCGGCAGCCAAACACATCGCGACACTCCAGCGTCCGTCTTCTGCGTTGCAATGAAGCTCCGTGCCGCTGCGGACCGCGTCGACCATCCGCTCGATTTGATCTTCCAATTCGAACAGTTCGCCGGTTGGCTTGTCGATTTTGACCGTGGTGACTTCGTTTCCATCAAACGCACGAAGCGAAAACGTTGGATGCCGCGTTCGGTCTTTTGCTCCGCTCCAGGATGCCCACAACGCGCCTTTGGTCCCGGTGATCTTTGCCGTTTGATGGTGTTCAAAGGCCGCTAACGTCTGAGTGACAACCGCGTAGGCGCCGCCACTGAAATGCATGATCGCGCTGAAATTGTCGTGCAACTCGGGATGATCGGGCTGCTTGGAATTGGCGGTTGCGTAAATACTTTCGGGTTCCCCGTTTTGCTCCAGATACCAACGCGCGAGATCGAAAAAGTGAATCGGTTCTTCCAAGATCCAACTGCCAACACGCGAAATGTCGTAACGCCAACCATCGGCACCTTGGCGGTAAGGATTTCGCGACAATTCAACCAATGCGTAAAGAGGATCGCCGATAAACCCTTCGTCAATCATCTCGCGAGCTTTACCCCACATCGATGACAGACGCAATTCGTGTCCGACGCAAAACAACCTGTCGTTTTCTTTGGCGACACGGATCATGTCGTCGCATTGCTCCAGCGAAACACCCATTGGTTTCTCCAGCAGTAAATGTTTGCCAGCGTTCAGGACTGCGTTGGCAACTTCATGGTGCAAGTGGCTTGGGACGACGACGTCGACGACATCCAAGTCATCACGGGCAACCAGCTCGTTGAAATCGTTGTAGACTTGCGCATCGGGATAAGCTTCTTTGGCAGCCGCCACGGATGAATCACTGCGTGCCGCGATCGCAACCAGTTGGGCACCGTCCGTAACGGTGATCGCGTTGGCGTGATGTTGGCCCCAAGCACCGAAACCGACGAGTCCAAAGCGGACGGGCTTATCATTCATTCTCTGTTGCCTAAAGTTCTGGAAATCAAAATGTTGCGAAACGCGAACGGATCAACATGATGTTGTAGCCCAACTGGACCATTTGCGGGAAGATCCTCAAGCAGATCGGGGTGCAAAACCATTTGACAGCTCTGATGGGCCAGTTCATCGGTGCCCCAGGGGAATCACTTTTTTAAATTGCGATGCCTGAAAACAGGTAACCCGACACGCGAAGGAGGGATTCACGTTGTCCCTCGCTAACGCGCTTACGCGTTGGGGTACCAAAATGACCTATCCTGAGTGGTGGCCCCTTTGGCTGACTGAATCCACTACATTGTTGGGCTCAGTTCAAGACGGACACGTTAATCGATTGTGAACTCAACATGCGAGTTCGCGGTCTGATTCACTCGTTCGCGACTACGCCTTTTTGCAATCTGGAGACCGGTACGATCGGATTTGAGAACATAACGCTTGCCAGCGGCCGTGAAGTTCCTTCGGTGGGTTTGGGGATTTGGAAAATCGAAAACCAAGTGACCGCAGAGGTCGTTCAAAACGCAATCGATTGCGGCTATCGGCACTTTGATTCTGCCTGCGACTATGGAAACGAAGTCGAAGCGGGCGAGGGATTTGCAAAAGCGATCGCCGACGGAAAAGTTACCCGAGAAGATCTTTGGATCACGTCGAAACTTTGGAACACCTATCATCGCGCCGAACATGTTCGGCCGGCGCTAGAGCGAACGTTGCAAGATTTGCAGATGGATTATCTGGATCTGTATTTGATGCATTTTCCAATCTCGCAAGCGTTTGTGCCATTCGAAAAACGATATCCGCCGGGTTGGTTTGATGATCCCGACGCGGCTAACCCTGGCCTGAAAGCCGACAACGTGCCATTGATCGAGACCTGGCAGGCGATGGAAGAATTGGTGTCGGCCGGATTGGTTCGCGAAATCGGAATTTGCAATTTCAGTACGGCTTTGCTGCGTGACCTTTGCAATCAAGCGACGATCAAACCAGCGTTGATGCAAATTGAATTGCACCCCTATCTGGTCCAGGAAAAACTGGTTCGTTTTTGTTTGGAATCGGAGATCGCAGTGACCGGTTTTTCACCGCTTGGTGCTCAATCGTATTTCCAGTTGAACATGGCCCAAGCCGACGAATCGGTGATCGAACAGCCAACGATCAAAGAAATCGCCGCAGCGCATGGCCGAACGCCCGCGCAAGTTGTTTTGCGTTGGGCTGTTCAACGCGGCATTTCGATCGTTCCTAAAACCACAAACGTAGACAGGCTGAAAGAAAACATCGCGTTGTTCGACTTTGAATTGACCGATGACGAAATGGCCAAAATCAGCGGCCTGGATCGGCATCGTCGGTTTAATGACCCGGGCGATTTTTGCGAATCCGCATTCAACACGTTTTTCCCAATTTACGATTGAAGACAGGGCCGGTTCTGCCTCTTATCTACTTGCCAAATCCGATCATGACACTATCACCGATCACCAACCTGCAAGACCAGCAACAACATGGCGACTCTGTCTTTCCGGCAGCGTTTTGCGCGCAAGCAGATCCAAACTTGGACGCGTCACTGGATTTCGTCAGGGCGAATCGCGACATGCTGTTGGAGCAAGCCGCGACCAACGGCGCTGTGCTTTTGCGTGACATCGGTGTCGAAAGTGTCGAAGGATTTGATGCGGTCGTCGGGGCGCTTGGGCTAACGAATTTTCCGTACAAGCAATCTCTGTCCAACGCCGTTCGCGTCAATCGTACCAAACGTGTGTTTTCGGCCAACGAGGCACCGCCGGAAGTCCAGATTTTCTTTCACCACGAAATGGCGCAAACGCCGTTGTTTCCGAAATGGATTTTGTTCAGTTGCGAAATTGCCCCCCAAGAAGGCGGGGCGACACCGCTTTGCCGAAGCGATGTTTTGTTCGAGCGACTAAAAGCGGAATGTCCTGATTTTGTGACGGCGTGCGAACAACGCGGGCTGCAGTATTCTAATGTGATGCCAGGAGTCGATGATGCCGCGTCCGGAATGGGACGCAGTTGGGCCAGCACTTTGGGCGTTGCCGACAAAGATGCCGCCGAAGACCGCTTGCGAAAATTGGGCTACTCGTGGCAGTGGCAAGACAATGGTTGTTTGCGTGCAACCACTCCGCCGTTACCAGCGGTGATGGATTTACCAGACGGCCGCAAGACATTCTTTAACCAGTTGATCGCCGCGTTCTGTGGCTGGAAAGACGAACGAAACGATCCGTCCAAAGCGATCCAATACGGAGACGGGTCGGCATTGGACGCCGATGCGGTTCGTAAAGCAGCCGCAATTGCCGATGAAATCACGTTCTATATGAAATGGCAAGTCGGCGATGTCGTCTTGATCGACAACACCGTCGTCATGCACGCACGCCAGCCGTTCGTTGGAAAACGCAAAGTTGTCGCCTCGCTGGCCGAAATGCAAACACAATCATTCACGCCGATCGCGTCGTAAACCAAACGACGTCCCACCTCCACCACTTCTGATTTTAAAATATGAGCGCATCGAATTTGGATCCCGGCCTTGAAACGAACCAGAAGTGGTACCAAGGCATCAGTTCCTATCAATGGTTGATCCTGTTGATCGCGTCGGCTGGCTGGATTTTTGACATTTACGAAGGCCAGATTTTCAATATCACGCGCGGTGAGATGTTGAAAGATCTGCTGGGAGATCAGGCAACCGAAGGGAACATCAAAAAGTACGGCGACATATTTCTTGGCGTCTTCTTGCTCGGCGGAACCGTCGGCGGTCTGCTGTTCGGTTCGCTGGCAGACAAGTTTGGTCGGCGTCCAATCATGGTCGCAACGATTCTTATGTACTCGTTGTTTTCCGGGTTGACCTTTTTTGCTCAAACGCCCGAGCAAGTAGCCGCGTTGCGATTTCTGGTCGCCATGGGAGTCGGTGGCGAATGGGCAGTGGCAGCAAGTTTGGTCGCAGAGATTTTTCCAAAGCACGCCAGAGCCCAAGCGTCCTCGATTTTTCATGCATCAAGCGTCTTCGGCACGTGGCTGGCAACCTTGGCGGGAATCTTGGTCGCGGCAAATTGGCGATACGCGTATTTGCTAGGTGTGATTCCTGCGCTGCTGATCGTCGCGGTACGTATCTACGTAAAAGAACCCGAGCGATGGGAATCCAAAGCTGCAAAACGCAAGGACGCAGGTAGTTTTGTAAGTCTATTCAAGGACAAAATGCTTGCTCGTCGCGCATTGCTGGGGATGTTGCTGGCCGCAGTGGGGCTGGGGACATTTTGGGCAGGCTTGGTGGCAACGCAAAATCTAATCACCGAGTACTTGGTTGGTACCGGAATGGATGAGGTCGAAGCGGCCCGGAAGGGAAAGTTTGCTTATGGTTTTGTGCAGACACTCGGTTCAGGTGTTGGCCTGGTACTGTTTGGGCCGATTAGCAATTGGATTGGACGTAAGAACTCATTTATTTTGTTTCATCTCGCCGCGTTTGCGATGGTGCTGGTCGTTTGCCAAGGAACGTGGACCTACAACCAATACTTGATCCTGCTACCTGTCTACGGTTTCTTTGCGTTGGGCATTCACGCTGGGTACGCCGTTTACTTTCCTGAATTATTCCCAACGCACTTGCGTAGTACGGGAGCAAGTTTCTGCTTTAACGGAGGTCGGTTGCTTGCGGCGTCAATGTTGTTTGTAGCCGGTTCATTAAAAGCAAAGTATCCATTGAATGAGGCCATGTCTTGGCTGGGATGCATTTTCTTGGTCGGCGTCGTGGTCGTTCTGTTCTTGCCAGAGACTCGAGACGAAGATTTGATGGACGGAACTTCTAGAGGGCCATTCACTATGAAAAATCCAGATCCTGACGCATGATCTGGATTGTGATCGCGGCAATCACGTTTGCCGCCGGGATTGTTCATAGCGTGATCGGATTTGGGTTTGGCATCGTGGCGTTGGCCTGTTTGCCATTTATCATGGATGCAAAAGCTGCACACGTGATGATGTCGATGTGCAGCCTGCCAATGTTGTTAAGTGCTGCATGGGCCTATCGCGACGGAATCGATTGGCGCTCGCTGCGACCAGCAATGATCGGCGCGGCGTTCATGATGCCTGTTGGTTTGTATTGTTTTGTCAGCATGCCGTTGGACCTGCTGGTTCGCGGGACCGGCTTGGCGATCCTGTTGATGACGCTCAACGGATTACGAAAGAAACCGTCGGTCGAATCAGAAGCGGAAACAGAGAGTGAGCATCTTTCACTTGCGTCTTTTGCAGCGGGCGCGATCAGTGGCTTGCTTGGCGGCGCTGTCAGCATCGCGGGTCCCCCGATCGCGTCGTTTGCACTGAACCAAGGTTGGCGTCCGGATCGATTCAAAGCCTTTCTGACGCAGTGTTTGCTGGTCGTTTGTTTCTACAAAGTGGCGGGCCTTGGTTACAGCAACTTGATCACGCAAACGACTCTGGTTCACGCGCTCTGGGGAACCCCGTTCGCGATCGCCGGAATACGCGTCGGCGTCGCTCTGAGCAAACACATCGACGCAAAGAAATTTCAGGTGATCGTATCGATCGCGCTGATCGGCGTTTCGTGCTGGTTCATGTTCCGTGGCCAACCGTAGTTTCGCAATTACCGTGCTTGGTGAAATTGCTTTAGAAACGGCGTCACAGCGTTCCAGTAGTCACCGCTGTCATCGAACTTTTCCCAGAGCGCCCGTGATCCGTGATTGCCTTTGGTCTTGGGGATGAATTTTGTTTTATTGTCACCAGCAATGGCACCGAAAATCGCTGACCAATTGTTGTATTCACTTTTTGCTGATGTGATAAAGACAGGTGCTGTGATCTTTGCGGCCGACAACGCGATCCAGTTAGCCGGTTTTCCCAGCCGCTGAAAGTACTCGCCGGGTGCAAAGGACAGCACGCCGTCAACCATGTCCGGATTTTCGCCTGCAATTCGCAAAACCAACGCTGCGCTATAACTACTTCCCCAAAGGATCAGTTTGCCGGTCGCCAGATTTTTTGTTCGTACGTGGTTGACCGCTGCCAGTATGTCTTGCTCTGCGTCGGTGTAGTTGGTTTCCTGTTGAGCCGATTTGGCAAGCTTGAATGTTTCGTTAGCAACATCGTTGACTTCTCCGCCAGATCGCTGGTCGATCGCAAGACAATTGAACCCGATCTTGTTCAACTTTGGAGCGATCTCGCGATACTCCCCGCGCGACCAGCCAGCCTGGTGGCACAGAATGATAAAGGGAAGCGATGTGTCGTTGTCTATTGTGTACAGGTCTGCGGTGACAGTTAAATCATCCAGTGATTTGTAGGTAAGCGTTTTGGCAGCGTTTCCTTTCAACTGATTGGTAATTTCTTGGCAACCAGATGACGAGAGATTTACAGAGGTAAAAAAGACGATCGCGAATAGCGAGAGAGATATTTGTTTCACAAGATTGATTTTCGATGAAGGGAAAAGGATGAGATGGCTAAAAAGGTCACTACCGCTGAAGCGTCGTTGTCTATGCTACCCGGCGCGAATATAGCCACCATTCCGTTGCCAACAATGCCAGTACCGCTACTAACAACAGACGCCAGTATTCTTTACGTGCTTCGACGCCTCCTTCTGCTGTCGCGATCGCCTCGTATCCAATGGTTATTTCAGGAACGAGTGCAAGTGTGCTTTCACTTCGGTCGAACAGGTTGATCGAAAAGAGATCCGCAATCTTGTCTTCGGTACGAACTTGGTAGTTGCCCGGTTCTTCTGTTTCGGTGACCTCTACCAATCCACTTGCCCCGGTACGCATTTTTTCGGCATCGACGCCAACGCGTCCCACGGATACTTCGGCCAGCGCGCTCTCCACACGGACACGCACTGTTTCGCCCGGGCGATAGGATGGGGCTCCGGTCGATTCCGCTGCTCCGGCTAGGTAACGCAACAGATTCAAGACAAAGACTGGCCAAGATCGTTCGGCGTACCAGTTCGTGTTTGTCTCGAAATCGCCTTCATCATTTTGGCTGATGATATCGAAGCCCAACACAAGATCTTGGTAGCCATCGCGTGGTGCCAAAGTCAACACGGGGCCTTGGTCGGAATCGGCCAAAACAGCCGAACCAGGAGGTCCGTCGATCGCTCGACCACCAAAAATGATCAGGGAAAACAGTTCCAGATAGCGCATGATCGGATGCGTTCTTTCTACGTCAATGATGTTGATTTGGCCAAGTTCCGATTTCCACGACCAACCGGCAGACGATGGCAACGCGCCTATAAAAAACGTATTGGTCGGCGGCATCGTCTCGGGTGTACATCGATCGTAAATGATCAGATCGTCTACTCCGGCCGCAGCACGTTTTTTGTACTCATCCGTTTTCAAATAGTCCGGCGACTCGATTTGGCTGATGCAGATCTTTTCCGACTTCTCCGTCGCAAGGCCAAGTTCCAGTGGCGTGTTTCCGTTGGTCAGGACAAGCACCGAGACGGTTCTCATTGGGGTTAGTCCAGCAAAGGCGACGTTGTCGAGCATGAAATCGTCTTTCTCTTCCAAGACAACTTTTAGCGACACCGTTTCTTCGCGATTAAGGGTGAATGAGACTCCAACCTCTTCGCCAGGCTCCAACTCAATTGCCTCGGCATCCTCGAAAATGTCATCAACGAGCAGTGAAGCGCTTGTTTTGATCGGAACGTCATCGACCATCGAAAACGATCCCCTGATTCGATTAAACAGAGATCGCCCCTTCGCCTTTGCGATTGCGACTGCTTCGTCGTCTTTGGGATCGGCGCTTTTCAAATGGTAGTTGATGATGACGTCTTTGATTCCATCGACTGAATCGTAGTCTCCTTTCAACTGGCGATGCGAGACAATGGCTTTCGCGATGTCGCCGCTGATTTGTTCATTCTTACTGATGATCGTGTCGGAACTTGCGGTATTCAAATTGGCGGTGGGACGCGTGAAATTGACAATCGTTGCAAACACTTGCACTTCGCTTGGACGTTCGACGTTCCTTTCGGCCGAAAAAGCCGCGACACCGATGTTTCTTGCGTCGCTGGTTCCGATGTCCACATACTCGGGGATCAAATTACCAAGATCAAAATCTTTGACGGCTTCAAAACCACCATCGCTGAACAAATACATATCTGCTGGTTTGGCGTCAGCAACTTGCACGTCATTCATGTCGCCAAGTTCGCTGCTGCGACGTGGATTGGCCAACCCATCCGCAGCTTTGAGTGCCCCCAAAATATCTGTCTGGCGATGGGTCACGGTCGCCCGATCAAGCGCATCACGCAATCGCCCACGGTCTGACGTAAACGACTGCAACACATCAGGACGATCACTAAAGGTCACCAACATGGCTTTGTCGGTGTCGTTCATCGCGTCGATTCTCTCACCGATCAGACGCTTTGCCGATTCGAATCGATTTTCGTCGTCTTCTACGTCGGTGGCCAACATGCTGGCAGACGAATCCAGCAAGAAAACGCTTCGGTCTTGCGACGCTTGCTCGCCGTGGTGCCCGGGGCGCAACAGCGCCAAAGCGGCCAACAACACCGCTGCCAATTGCAAAAGCAACAAGAGGTTGCGTCTGAGCCGCTGCATCAAACTATTGACGTGCAAGTCTTCGATCGTTCGCGACCAAAGATACGTGCTGGGAACCTCGACCGGCTCGCGGCGCAGTTTCAAAAAATACAGTAGCACGATGCCAACAGGAATTGCACCAAGCAACGCCCATTGAATCGGCGTCAGTGCTGGCAAAAAACTCATCTGACTACCCCACGTTCACGCAAGTACCTTGTCACGATCGTTTCGACTGGCGTATCAGTACGCACGGGAACGTAAACGATCGATCGCTTGGAGCAAAAATGTTTGATCGAACCGATAAACTTCTGCACCGTTTCTTTGTATCGTTCCAAAACATAATTGTTGATCGTTACTTCGGCGTTATCACCGTCTTCGACGTCGATCAATTTGCGATCGCCCCTGAGCGGTGGATCGACTTCTTCTGGAGACAAAATATGCATGATGAACAAATCCATGCGTCGACCGATCAACATGCGCAACGCGGATTCGTAACCGTTTTTGTCCATCATGTCAGTCAGCAAAACACAAACGCCCGTGCCAGAATTTCGAAGCGAAAAATCTTTGACGCCTTCATACAACGGAATGTTGTGACCGCTTTCGATTGAATCTAAGTACTGGAGCATTTTCCATAAGCTGGACCGCCCGCGCAAAACGGGGGCTCGTTTTCCGTCTGGTCCCAATGCCGCCACGCTAACACGGTCGGCGCGGCAAAGTCCGACGTAGCCCAAAGCGCCCGCCAACTGTTTCGCCACATGAAGCTTGGTTGGATCGCCAAAGTTCATCGATTCGCTGGCGTCCACCAATGCATAAAAATGCAAGTCTTCTTCTTCTTGAAACAGCTTCAAAAATAACTGGTCCAGTCGCGCATAAAGATTCCAGTCGATCAGACGCAGGTCGTCGCCTGGGACATAGTTTCGAAAGTCGGCGAATTCAACGCTTTGCCCTTTCCGCTTGCTACGTCGTTCCCCCTTCATTCGGCCACGAAAAACCTTGCGAGACACAAGTTCCAGTCGTTCGAGTCTCGCAAGTAACTCGGGCGGCAACAACAAATTCGGATCGGTGGTCGTAGACATGCCATTATTGTAGCGACTTGAATCACGCTGTAGCGGGGTAGTTGGTCCAAGTCAGCGAGCCAGTGCGTTTCCCGGCTGGGTGATCGGAGCAACCGTGCGAGTTCGTTTTGGCGAATGAAAAAGAGAATTTCAAAAAATCCATCTTTTTATGCACGGCGATGAACGCATGTTGCCACTATTTAGGTAGACGGCGGTCTTGTTTGACCGTCGTATTGAACGCATCCTGGCCTAATTTGTGCTAAAACCGAGACGTTTGCCATGAGACTGACCCTTCGAACACTTCTGGCCTATCTTGACAATACGCTGGACAAAGAGGACGCCGAAGCCCTGCGGCTGAAGCTCAGCGAGAGCGGTTTTGCGACTCAGTTGGTACAGCGGATTCGGGGGACTTTGACTAACGGCGACCTGACCGCCCCAGCCCACGATGCGGTCAACCCAATCGCCGAAGCCAACGTGATCAGTGAGTACTTGGACAGTACGTTGGCCACAGAACAAGTTGCTGAAATCGAACGCATCTGTTTGGATTCAGATATTCATCTTGCCGAAGCGGCCGCTTGTCACCAAATTTTGACGATGGTCTTGGGCAAACCCGCTGATGTACCCGATACGCTTAGAAGCCGAATTTATGAACTTCCCGACCGCAAAGCTCAAAACATCGCAGCGAAGTCGACCGGAGAAGTTCCTCCCACTGGCAGTTTTGCTTCGGTAACGTTACCCACCGACGCAAACGCCGGAGTCGCTGCGGATGTTCCAGGAACCGTATTGCAGTCGTCGGCTCCTGCTGTTGAACCGGTAGGACCATCCGATTCCGGTGTCAGAGATGCGCCCAATCGCATTCGCGAGTCAGGAACCATCGAAGACGAAAACGAGGCGATTGCCGGTGGTCGTCGAAGGGATCAAATCGAAAAATCCGATCTCTACGGCGGCATTCGTGCTTCCAGAGTTACGCCTTGGCTAGTGTCGTTGGCGCTGGCGGGTGTCTTTCTTTTCTCGCTTGTCAAGATTCTGAACCCACTGTTGAATCCGGTCGCGCAAAAGGAAACAGGCGGCGAAAAAATGGGAGATTTTTATCCCGAGTTGACGCCCATCGAAAAAGAGCAAGAAGACATTGTGGTTTCCGCAGCCGATGCGCCGCTCATGGAACCCGTCGGGACGCCAGCAGTCGATATTTTACCCAGCGAGACCGAAACGCCTTCCGACACGTTGGAGTTACCCGCACCAAGCCCTTCGGAAACGATCTCGTTGCCACCGCCGAAAGATCCCGCAGTTGACGAGACGGCTGGTGCGATGACTGAAACGCCAACCGAAGATCTCGCGAGCGCAAAAGCAGACCCTGACCCGAACATTGAGACTTTGCCGCTAGCCGCGCCAGCCGAGGTGGATGCGCCAACTGCGGATAAAATGGCTACCGAAAAAATGGTGCCCGAGAAAATGACTCCCGACGGCGCGGGGACTGAACTGCCAAACCCTGACAAGCAAATGTCGGCAACGGATGAACCAAAACCAAATGGAGGCGCCATCGGCAATACGTCCGCCGTACCCGATCCGTTATCAATGTCCGATTCGCCCAAGAAAGACGTCGATCCGGACGCGCCCGACAACGCAGCCGAGATGAAGTCCAACGGAGACCCCGATGATCCAAACGCGAAAATGGAAGATCCCGATTCCGAAAAACCTGCAATGGAAGCCGGCGCTGAACTTGAACCCACGCTCGCAAGTCTCACAAGCGGAACGTCACTGCTGTTCACCAAGGATGGCGACGATTGGAAACAAGTCGTCAAAGACACGGGCTTGACGGCCAGCTCGGTTTTGGTCAACGCCCCCAAGAACCGATCTAGTTTTTCGATCGGTAAAAAAGCCACCGTCGAATTGGTGGACGCAACGCAGATACACTTTGTCGATTCGACCGCTGACGGAGAAATTACAAACATCGACCTCGATTTCGGTCGCCTGTTGATCAAGTCAATTGAACCAGATGTTACCACTCAAGTTCGTTTTGGCGGCGAATCGGCGACGATCCAATTGCTGACCGCAGATTCCATTGCCGCAGTCGAAATAAGGTACGCGCGTCGACCTGGGTTTGATGCGTTTAGCGAAAAGAACCATCTGAGACTCGCCCGCGTTGTCAATGTCCAAGGTGACGTGAAGGTGATGTCCAACGATGGCGATGAAGATCTAGTAACTGGAAAACAGTGGATGATTCGTGGCAGCGATCAACCTAAAGTGGTCGATGTGCCCAGTACCCCCGAGTGGATCGACGCCAGCAACCAATCTCCGCTGGACGCGAGCGCCCGAAGCGGGCTGATGGAGCTAGTAAAAAAAGAGCAGCCGCTGCATTTGTCGATGCTAGAAGCGACCCAGTTTCGCAAGAGTGAAGTCGCCGCCTTGGCCGCCCAGTGCATGCTGTATATGGACCGCGCCGACGTTTTCTTTGGAACCGATGGCGTGTTGAGCAAGGCCAAGCAGCGAACGTATTGGAAAGACCACTTTGCGGTCCTGAGATCGGCGGTGGACCAGAGCCCCGAATCGGCCAAGGGCATTATTGACAGTATTGGAAAGATGGATACCTCCGATGGTGCCGCACTGTTTCGTTTGTTGACAGGGTTTTCACAAAACCAGTTGGTCGAAGGAGCGGACCAAGAACTAGTCGACATGCTGGATTCCGGGTCGATGTCGGTACGTGTTCTTGCCCTCGAGAACTTGCGCGAAATAACAGGCGTCAATTTGAACTATCGACCAGAAGAAGAAAACGCGATGCGGCGTAAGTCAGCCGTAAAAAAATGGCAAGTCCGACAGCGCAAAGGCGACATTCGCTGGCCCTAATGTTCGGTTGGCGATCCTTGCGCAACCCTTTTTCGGTCACAACGCTTGGTCGTCTCGCCGAAAACCGCTCAATTCGATAGGCTTACCAGAAGGATTCGGCCTGATGCATCTTGCACTTCGGTTGGTTTGCCTATTCGTGATTCGCACAACAACTTGGTGGAAAGGATTTCATGTCCCAAACAATTGTTATCTTTGGTGCTTCTGGCGACCTGACTAGTCGCAAATTGATCCCCGCGCTTTATAGCCTTTTCAAAAAAGGTCGGTTGTCCGAAACGACGCGAATCGTTGGCGTTTCACGAAGCAAATTTGAACACCAACAGTGGCGTGACTCTCTTCGCGAAACGACGATCAAATTCGTTGGCGACCTGTTCGACAATGACGCCTGGAACACATTCAGCGAAAATGTTTACTACCAAGCGGGCGACATCAAAGTGGCGGATGACTTTCGCCAGCTTGGCGCGTTTTTGGATAGCATCGAAGACGGTTCTACCCAAGGCCGTGTCTATTATTTGTCAACGATGCCGCAGTTGTATGCCGAAGCGATCGATCAGCTTGGTGCAGCCGGTTTAGCAAGCGACGAAAACGGATTTCGCCGAGTCATTATCGAGAAACCGTTTGGAACCGACTTGGCTACCGCCCAAGCGTTGAATAAATCGATTCACCATGTCTTTCGTGAAGAACAGATTTATCGAATCGACCATTATTTGGGCAAGGAAACCGTCCAGAACATTTTTGCATTGCGATTCGCAAACTCGATCTTCGAACCACTGTGGAATCGGCGTTATGTCGACCACGTGCAAATCACGTGCGCCGAAGAAGTCGTGGTTGGTCGCCGTGGTGGATATTACGACAAGTCGGGAATCCTGCGCGACATGTTCCAAAACCACATCTTGCAATTGTTGATGATTACCGCGATGGAGCCGCCAGCGAAGTACGACGCCGCACTGGTGAGAGACGAAAAGGTCAAGGTGCTGCATAGTATTCGCAAGATGGTCGGTAGCGATTTCGCCAACAACACGTTCCGCGGTCAGTACACCGGATACTTGGACGAAGAAGGTGTGCCAACTGGTAGCCAAACAGAAACCTTTGCCGCTTTGAAGTTGTATTGCGACAATTGGCGTTGGAAAGGCGTGCCGTTTTATCTCCGCAGCGGCAAAGGCTTGTCGTGTCGCAGCACGCAGATTGTGATCCAATTCAAACAAGTGCCGCATATTTTGTTTGGCAAAAAAACACGCGAGCCGCTTGGGAATCGATTACTGATTCAAATCCAGCCAGCCGAAGGGATCGAATTGCATTTCGAAACGAAGGTGTCGGATTCAGAGATGAAAACGCGAACCAGCACGCTTGATTTTGATTTTTACGAAGCATCCGAGGGCGGAATGCCCGATTCGTATCAGCGGCTACTACTGGACTGCGTCCAAGGCGACGCAAGTTTGTTTGCAAGGAGCGACGAAGTCGAATTGGCGTGGGGGATCATCGATCCAATTATCGCTGCCTGGAAAAGCCCCGCCGCACCGGAACTACATCCCTACCAAACAAAGTCATGGGGCCCAAGTGAATCGTCGAAATGGATGGAAGACCAGCGGCGCGAGTGGTTTGATGTTTGTCCAGTGATCACAAAGTAGCCGCCTTTGCCGGAATCGGGGGGACCCACAAACACAATCTGGTCCGCGAATCTCCGAGTCTTATCCTCTGTGATCTCTGCCTCTGTGTTTCAGCCGACCGTGCATCGACAGCCTGTAACAACCGCGCATCTCACCTGCACATCTCAATCAGTACGGGTACGACGATCAGTACGAGTGTTTGCAAAATCATTACGAACCGGTATGGACCAGGGCTCTTATCACGTTCAACAAGTGAATAGTCACCAGACCAGCCGGCGACTGCGATTCCAGTCCAAAGTTCCAAAACATAAGTTGCGACCGCCGCAATGGCGAGAATTGGGGGCATGTAATCGGCGATCATGGCGAACGTGAACAGTATGCGCTACGTTTCAGTTATGTGTTGCAATCATTTCGATCACGTCGTCACTGAGCCTAACGTCTCCAAAATTCTGAAAAAACGTGGTCAGCGTAGCCTCGTGTTGTCCTTGTTTGTGGCCCCACATAACATCTGAAATCATCGTGACCTGATAGTCAAGTTCTGTGGCATCTCGTGCAGTAGATTCACAACAGACGTTGGTGACCATGCCTAGAATTAATATGGATTTTATGCGAAGACTGTTTAGTTTTTCGTGCAAGTCGCAGTTGCCCGGAAAGAAGGCGCTGCCTTTTGTTTTTTCGACGAAAATGTCAGTAGCACACGTATCGAGACTATCCCACACCGTTGTCGTCGTTCCCTGTTTATTGGTTGCATCAACATGCATTTTTGCAAATTCAGCACCGTAGATTGCGATGAAGTTTTCTGAAGCCTCGCGAATAGGGGTGGTTACCCATGCAACGACACCTCCGTGGCGACGCAGCGTTTTCGCGATTGCATTCACCTTTGGGGCGAAAGAACGCAACCTTTGGTTGTCAGGTTGCTCCATAGTTCTTGTGTCCAAGTCGACCACGACAAGGGCCGTGTGCACAGGGTCCAGTGTTTCAAATGCGTGAAGTCGACCGCGTCGCGCCACGACCTTTTCGACGATCGACGGCGCGATAGAAGATTCTGGATGTCGGCGCACAGTAGGTTGCATGGAAGTCCGCTTTTTCTGCCAACAATGATAACGTCCGTTTTCCGGCACTGGTAGCCAGTGCGTTTGATTTTCCATTTGTAAACGCGTCATGCCATACTTCGGGTGTAAGGAGATGCGATAGAAGTGAGTTCACCAAATACTCCCAGTCGTCGAGCGCTCGCGCTAGGGTACGTGATCATTACTCCACGGTTATTGAGCTAAACTCCGTCCAGCAGTCTTTTGTGGGTGCCCACGTTGAATCACTCCCGCCATGAAACGTTTCAAAACACACTTTATCCACGCCGAAATCGGTAACGCTCCTCC
>CAZZDZ010000114.1:12684-15551 GCA_964652675.1 uncultured Pirellulaceae bacterium | reverse complement strand
GTCTATGACAATGTGCTCTCGGTCGGCGCCCACAACAGTTCTGGCACGATCGCAGGATTCAGCAATGATGTGGGCAGCAGCGGTTCCGTTCAAATTGATGCACCTGGTGTTGGCGTATTCAGCACCTACGTTGGCGGCCGTTACGCGACGTTAAGTGGAACCAGCCAGGCAGCACCGAACGTTGCCGGTGTGGCGGCGCTTGCCCTTTCGGCGAATCCAGATTTAACGCCTGATGAGCTACGAAATTTACTGGTTGGTGGCACGACGACGGCTGCCGCCGGATCGGATGCTCTGGGGATAGTGAACGCGGCGACCACCGTGGCCTACGCCGCAGCAGGGCTAACCGCAGCGCCACTCGATTCGGAAGCGACAGCCGGACTGACGGCCAGTGGGAACGCAAGGAATTTCCGTGCCATTTCGTTTGACGGCGAAATCAGCGCGACATCGACAGACTTTTTGGCGGACACCAACCTTGCTGACGCATCGACATCCGTGATTGTTCAGGCAGCTGGCATCGACGGAGATAGCACCGAAAAGCAAGCCAGCTTTATCGTTGCATCTGATGATCGTGAAATCGACGGCAGCGATTTGATCGATATCATTGTCGATGCTAATGAACCAGAACCCAGCGCCGTCGACGCGGTCTTTGGTGATGACTTTTTGACGTAAAGATCACGCCGTTAGCCTTGCTGCCGGGCATCTAACCCATCCAAGCCTAAACGGCTATTTGAAATCGTCATTAGCGAATCGGAGTTCGCGACGCATTCGGGCTCGGGCGCGTGCGATTCGGCTCCGTACCGTTCCAAGTTCGATTTCCAAACATTCACTAATCTCTCGATAGCTGAGTCGATCGTATTCGCGCAGGATAAGAATGGTGCGATGGTGTGATCCGATGCGGTTCAATGCGTTGCGAACATCCATCACCAACTCAGTGACTTCCATTTGGCAGTCTGGTGAACTGATGCGGTCGGGATGGTCGTGCCGAGCACCCAACTCGCCAATCAAAACTTCTCTGGAAACGTGTTTGAAGTACGAACGACGTAGGTTGATGGCAATCCGGAACAACCAACTGTAGAACTGCGAATCTCCGCGAAAGGTATCCAGTTTCGTATAGGCACGCAGAAACGCGTCTTGGACCAGGTCGTCTGCAGCCGAATTTGACCCAACTAAACGCAGCATCGCATTGAACAGACGCTCTCGATAGCGAACAAACAGCATCGAAAAACCACGTTGGTCTCCAGATCTCGCCAGCAAAATCAAACCTTGGTCTGAAGTGGTTTCGTCAATGCTGGCGAGGGAGTCGGGCACGTGAATCATGAGTCATCCTTAGACTTGTCGACTACCAAAGCACTTTCTAAATCGCTTCGGAAGCCGTCCCGTTCTCTGATTTCGCGGGCTTCTCCATGCGAGCCTCCAACGTGCTCGTTTCCATCGCATCCTTTTTCTTCACGACATCACTGAAAAGTTGGCGGTACTTGGCGTACCCTTCGACTTCCAATTCCTCAACAGGAATGAACCGCAAAGATGCAGAATTGATGCAGTACCGCAATCCTGTGGGTTCGGGACCGTCAGTGAAAACATGTCCAAGATGCGAATCTGCGATCTTGGAACGAACTTCTGTACGAGGGAAGATCAGTTTAAAGTCGGTGTGTTCAACAACGCGGTTCGGTTCAATCGTGTTGCTAAAAGAAGGCCAACCGGTACCCGATTTGTATTTGTCTTTTGAACTGAACAGGGGTTCGCCCGATACAATGTCAACGTAGATCCCGTCTCGTTTGTTGTTCCAGTAGCTACCGCTAAACGATCGTTCGGTGGCGTCTTGCTGGGTCACTCGGTACTGCAGATCCGTTAGCTTGCTCTTGATTTCGCTATCAGATGGTTTGAAATATACGATCTGCATTGGCGCGGGCACGAAGTGGCGATCAGTGCCCCACCATTTGTCCAAGAACTGGTCGCGACCACTGCCGTAACGGTACAACTTGTACTTCAAACTGTTTGTTTTGTAGTAATCTTGGTGATAGTCTTCGGCCAAGTAGAATTTGCTGGCGTGGCGAATTGGTGTGACGATTTGGTCATCAAAGCGACCAGACTCCTGCAGACGTTTCTTTGACTCGTCGGCTGCCTCACGTTGGGCGTCGCTGTTGACAAAGATGGCTGACAAGTAAGACGCTCCACGATCAACAAACTGACCTCCGTCGTCGGTTGGATCGATCTGCCGCCAGAATACTTCTAGCAAATCTTCGTAACTGACCACGGAAGGATCGAACGTGACACGGACGCCTTCGACGTGTCCCGTTTCGTTATGACAGACTTGTGCGTAGGTTGGGTTTTCTAAGTGACCGCCTGTGTAGCCAGATTCAGCACTCACGACCCCGTTGATTTTCTCGAAGGGGGATTCCATGCACCAGAAACAGCCACCAGCAAAAATCGCGGTGTCAACGGATTCAGGAATCAACAAAGGCTGAGCATGGGCAGACTCGGATTTCGCCCGTGTGAGAGCGAATCCAGCTGCGACAACCAGGACCAGTGCAATCGTGGATATTTTGGTTTGTTTGGACATTGCTCTCACTCCAAGCTTTTTGTGGTGGATTTTTAAGCCATTCGATTCGCTGGTTCTCATAACCGTTTTGCGAGGTTCCCTGAATTGCTCTACCAAGTAGACGTTTTCTCGATCAGAACTCTTACCTAAAGAAAAATAGGCCGAAAAAGCGGGGTTTGAGGCGAAATTTCATCGTGGGCCGGCTGAATACCCCATTGGGGGTGTCGCTTGCTGGCATTTCAAGACAAATACCAGCCTGGGACCTGCCTGAGGCGCTTTTGACGCACTGGGTCGCTTTTGACGTAGGGCAGCAAAAGCTGGACTTCAG
>CAZZDZ010000114.1:9682-12584 GCA_964652675.1 uncultured Pirellulaceae bacterium | reverse complement strand
ACGTAGGGCAGCAAAAGCTGGACTTCAGCTACGACAAAACGCTGCTATTTGATCGCGACGATGTCGATATCAGCGAAATTGGTTGTGCCTTTGGCAGACCGCAGCTTGATCGCCGGAGAAGAGGTTGGTTTGCAGGGTACTCGTCCAATCGCTTCGCCGTTGAGAATCGTATAGATCTGGTCGCCACGACGAACGAATGCTAATCGCCGAAAGACAGCTTTGTCAGCCGTTGGGATTGTCGATGGGAACGAACGGGTGTGTTCCTCTGTGGCATCGGGATCTTCGGGAACGAAACGGACGAGACCGTCGGCAATTTGGATCGACGCGAGCACCATTGAATCCGGATTCGAAGAGACGATTTCGATTACTGCTTCGCTATCGATTGCTAAGTTAACGCCCACTCGTAATTGAACATCGCGTATCTGTTCGCTATTGATTGACAGCGGGATTGAAAACCAAGATCCAGCCTCCCCAGCAAGGACACGACTTCCGTCCGATGCGCTTGCGGGCAACCAAAGCCCCGATTGGTTTTGAAAAAGCGGCGCACTTGAGCCATTGAACAACGGTTGTGGAAACCCATCAGGAACCACTTCTATCTTTGTCTCCTCCAATTCTACTCGTGACGACTCGCTGGCCTGCCCCGTGTCTTTGGTCGCAAACCATGCGATCCCGCCCAAACCAGCTATCGCCAGCAGTGCGAGTGATAAAACGACCTTACCGCGTCCGCGCGACGGGCTGACATTCTGCTCACTGGGCGAGTCATCGATGAACGTTTTCGAGTTCGTCGCCAATGTGTCTTTGCTTGAAACTGCGCCGATAGCTGACTTTTGTTCGGTTGTCGGTTTGGAATTCAGGTGGGAGGGTTGGATGAGGGTCGAAATATTGTCTTGATCGATTGGCTCTTGGATATTTGCGAGCACCTCGTCGATTCGCTGAATCAATGATGGGTAGTCTGAAATACGTTCATCCGGATCCGCTTCAGTCATATCCCTGAATAGCGAAACACCTCTTGGCGAAACCTTCGCGCTAATCTGACTTCGCCAGCGGTCATCACCGATGGTTTTCTGCATGATCGTTTTCATCGGCGATTGGCCGATGCAGGGCGGATGGCCGCTGAGCATATGAAAGACGGTTGCGCCCAACGAATAGATGTCGGCGCGAGCATCGACTTTGGGATCACTCAGTTGTTCGGGGGCAACGTACGCCGGAGTGCCCAGCGTCGCTCCCGTAGCCGTGATCTGATTGGTGGATTGGTCGTCCGTTGCGAGTCCAAAATCGGCCACTTTTACACAGGGCAATCCTGGTGGTAATTCCATCCCTGCTGGCGGTTTACACAACAGCAGGTTGGCAGGTTTGATGTCGCGGTGAATAATCCCGGCGTCGCAAGCGTGTGACAGAGCAAAGGCGACTTGACGAGCCAAATGCCAAGCGACTTGCTCGGGAATGTCTGGTTGACGTTCGATAAAATCGACCAAATTTTCACCTTCAACCAACTCCATTGCGATGCAAAAGCGACCTTGATGAAAGCCGCTGTCGTATGCGGCGACGATTCCCGGGTGTTGTAGCT
Source organism: uncultured Pirellulaceae bacterium (assembly GCA_964652675.1). Classification (GTDB taxonomy): domain Bacteria; phylum Planctomycetota; class Planctomycetia; order Pirellulales; family Pirellulaceae; genus K23-9. The sequence continues at coordinate 11,017 of CAZZDZ010000114.1, read as the reverse complement.
TTGCAATCGCATGCGCTTCACGCAAAATGCGCGGCTGGCCTGTTGATTCTGCATTTTGCGATCGCGGATTGATCGTTTTCAATGCCACCTCGCGATTGAGCGCCTCTTGGTGAGCCCGAAAAACCATTCCGCCCGCCCCGCATCCGATCAGCCCCGTCAGCTCGTAACCGGGAGCCAACGAAGTGGGCCGGCAAAGCAAATTGATCGCTTCGACTTCGATTGCACGGAGCATCGAAAGTGACAAAGCCGCGTCCGAAGGCTGAACGTTGTGGCTCAGTGCGTGCTCATGCAGTCTTGCGACATGGTTTTCTTGCAACAGCCCGTGAGCAAGCGCGACCGCAACAAAATCGTCGGGGCTAGCGTTGTTGTCGATCATCGCCAGGCTCCCGGTCTTATTGATCCGTTGACGATTCCAAAACCTTAAGCATGGAGGCAACAGAAGGACGGTCGGCCGACATGTCAGCGCCTACATAGGCGAGTCGAACGTTACCGCGTTTGTCGATGATGAACGTAGATGGGTGGGCGAGGTTCGACGTGATTTTAAAGTAACCGACAGCTTTCAAATCTTTATCAAGCAATAATGGAAACGGCAGGCCATCGACCTCCTCTTTTTCGCCAGCTGCCGCCGCAACAAACTCATCTAAGTGCTCACGAGTGCCAGGGTAAACCACCAAGATTTCCGTGTCTAGTTTCGCAAACTTGTCGTAGTTGGCGATCAATCGCGAAGTTTGCGTTTTGCAGAACGGGCACAACATCCCGCCAGCAAACCCTTCGGTGAAAACCAAGACAACGTTCTTTTTGCCGATGTAACTTTTTAAAGCAACTCGTTTTCCCTTGGTGTCCAAGAAAACTAATCCGTCCAGGCCTTGGGGGATTTCAGCATTAGATGCCACATCGTCTTTGAATTTGATGTCGGCTGGTTTGGGAAACTTCATTTTGCCCATCGCCATCGGAGCGGCCGACTTCGACTTTTCCGCCGCCGATGGTTTTGGCGTCGTTGTCGTATCGGCAACAGTGTTGACTTGGGTATCCGAGTTTGCCAAAGCAGGCTTCTCGTCCGACGAACAGCCGGTCAAGCAAGCCAATTGCAGTAATCCAAATAATATCAACCGGATGGATATGGATCTGGCAATGCTAGTTGGGTCTTTGACGTTTGTAGTCATCGATCGCGATCCTGGGAGTAGACTTTGAACAGCCAGTTATAGCGGTGCTCCAGCAAAAGGCATCGCCACTGGGGCTAAAATTGCCGGATTTTGTTGCTTGCCGCCAAAGAAATCCAGCTCAAAGTCCTACTTCCTGCCCACAGAATGCCCCGTACGCAATCATTTCCCGTAC
>CAZZDZ010000114.1:1637-9582 GCA_964652675.1 uncultured Pirellulaceae bacterium | reverse complement strand
CTCAAAGTCCTACTTCCTGCCCACAGAATGCCCCGTACGCAATCATTTCCCGTACGCAATCATTTCCCGTACCGCCCAGCTGCTATCGAACCAACTAAGTGCTCGCGGATGGAAATCCGCAAGTTACGATTCTCGATTCGTCATTGCCAAACGAATCGGGCAGTTCACATGTGACTTAGTCGTCCAGCAACTGAGTTCCGTGCGCGTAAGCACCTCCGGCTCGTATGGCTGCGGCAACCAATGCGACTTCGGCGATTTCTTCTTGAGTCGCACCTGCTTTTCGAGCGTTTTCGCGGTGCACTTCCAGGCAATACCAACACTGTGTCGTCAACGCGACGCCCAGTGATATCAACTCTTTGTATTTCGCAGGAATCGCCCCGTCACTGAGCGCGGCTGTGTTGAATTCTTGGAACTTGGCCCAGGCATCGTTGGCGGCCAAGTTAAGTTTGTCGAGTCGTTTTAAATCATCGAGTGACTGTGGCATCGAACTGTCCTTGAATGTGTGTGATATTCAAAATTCCTTGGTGCTGTTGTTAGTAGCTGCTCATTGGACGCAACGACTAGGACTTTCTTACTTGCAAAAAACGATTTACTGGCCAGCATTTTTGCGAGTGAGAAAGTGACTCGATGCGGCGAGGGGGAAAGAGCGGCTGCCTAACCTTCAAGAATCAGAAGTGTCGTTCTGCGAATCATTGGCCGGCGAGGGCAGCATCGAAAGAGAGACGCTGTTGGATTCGCAAATTGCTTGGCATGCCAAGATCAGCCCCTCGTCGCGTTGTTGGTCGGTGAGCGCCTCTTCGCAATCCATTTTCACGTTGCCATTGATCAATTGAATTTTGCATGTTCCACACATGCCTGCGCGGCACATGGATTCCAAGGGAACTTGGTTTCGTTCTCCTGCGTCTAGGATCGTCTCGCCTGGGTTGCACTCAAAAACGTACGATTGCGATGCCGTTTCGATTGTTACTGTGCTCGCCGCGGTTGCTTCGCTTGCTGGCTGTTGTTTGTTGCGTCGGTTTCTTTGCCAGTCGACAATTCGGAAAAGGAGCAAGCTGCCCACTGCGACGACGAAACCGATTTGCCAACGCAAATCTGCTTTGCTTTGCACCCAATAATGAGCGACCGCCAGGATTGCTGCGGGATAAATCAGACGATGCAAGTTTTTCCAACGTCGATAACTCAGTAGTTTCACCCACCACGGCGACGAAGTGATGGCCAGAGGAACTAACAACACCAAGGCAATGCCACCAAGTTGCAAATAGCGTCGCTGACAGATTTCCTCCCAAGCAATTTTCCACTTCCATCCTTGGTCGTAACCGACATAAATGGCCACGTGCGCCAGGGCGTAAAAGAATGTAACCAACCCTAGAGGTCTGCGGTAAGAGACCAACGCATCCCAGCCAGTCAAACGGCGCAGCGGCGTAATAGCAAGCGTGATCGTTAACAATCCCAGTGCTAACGAGCCAGTGGTATGCAACGCATTGCGAATCGGGTCAGCCCCGAGATGATGCATTCGAGCGTCGTACATCAACAGGACAAGCGGAGCGAATCCATTCAAGACGACGAACCACTCGGCAAACGTAATTGGCTGTCGACGTTTTGTACTTTGCAGTGCTTTTGTTGTGGGTTGTGGCGCTGGGTTAGTAGTCGACATTCAGATCCATCCCGCGATACAAATGTTCGACCTGTTTTTCGTAGCCGTTGTACAGCAGTGTGTCGCGACGAAAGAATTCACCGACGCGGCGTTCGGTTGCTTGGCTCCAACGCGGATGGTCTACATTGGGATTCACGTTCGCAAAGAAACCGTTCTCGTGCGGCGCCGCTTTGTTCCAAGCTGTCTTGGGTCGCTCCTTAACGAACTCGATCTTTACCAATGACTTGATGCTTTTAAAACCGTACTTCCATGGCACGACCAGTCGGACCGGGGCGCCGTTTTCTGGTGGCAATTGCATTCCATAAAGTCCCGTTGCCAAAAACGTCAGGCTGTGTGCCGCCTCGTCCATGCGTAGGCCTTCGGTGTAGGGCCACTGCAATTCACCCAAAACTTGATTGGGCATTCGTTTTGGATCGTGCAACGATGTGAAAGCAACATACTTGGCTTCGCTGGTTGGTTTGACCAAATCCATGATTGCTGCGAGTGGAAATCCGGCCCAGGGTACCACCAGCGACCAAGCCTCAACGCAGCGCATGCGATAGGTGCGTTCTTCGGGTGTAAATTGTTGCCGGATTTGGTCGATGCTTAATTGCAAAGGCCGCTGAACCAAACCACCGATGTCCAAAGTCCAGTCATCGGTTTTGAAATCCTTGGCAGCCTGAGCCACTGCGGTTTGTTCTAGCGTGAATTCATGAAAATTGTTCATGTGCGTCACGTCGTACAGCGAACTGCGCGACTCGCCACAATCAAATCCTGCCTGCAGTCGCTCTTTCTTGGAAAGATCCGATTCAGCCAAGTTCTCCAGCGGTGGTCTCATGGTGACATCAGAATCGATCGGCTTCATTAGACGATAGGCCGCCACGGTCGCCGAAACGCTTCCGCCCAAGGCAGCTGCTTGAATCCACTTGCGGCGATTAAAGAATAATCTTGGAGGCGTTACTTCATCGGGCATTTGTTTCGTCAAGCTATTCGCACGGGAAGTTTAAACGATCTCTACTAATCGAATGTACATTTCGAATTCCGTTACGCCATCACGCTAAGGTTCTGCCAATCCCGTCAGCATGATATCTGCAAGTTCCAGGCTGCCGTTTTTTGCGACCAAACGGATCGTCGTATCGCGATCGGTCGTGCAATTGATTGTCGTCAGTGGTTGGCCGCGAAACAAAACGGTCAGCTCGTTTTCAATGCGTAAGATCTGCACTCGTTTGATGGGCGATTGTGCATTGGAACGAAATTCGACCTGCTCTCCGCGCGTTTCTGTTTCGTCGGCTGAAACAACTGCGGCTTGGCCATCCCCTAAACGCACAATCCAGTTTTTTCCGTTTTCATCTGGCGGTAGCTCTAAAACGGCGACGGATTCATCCGGCAAGATAACTCCCAATTCCAGCTCCGCAGCAGGCGTGGTGATTTCCTCGTGGGCCAGTGGGAAATGGATCCAAGCATTCTCCTCACCTTTCAGCACGCCGCCTTCGATGCCGGTCGTCGGTATCCATAGACCGCTTTGTCCATACAACGGAGTCTCTTCGCCATTGAACAGATACGTCGAATGACCAGTACGCACATAGTCCAACGCTGATAGCGACACGGGACTTGCTGCGTCGTCATTGCCTCCTGCGAGCGACTGCAGTAGATACCATCCGCAAGCGATCACCAGTAGGCCAGCGATCAGGCCTCCGGTTATCTTCCATCGAGAGTCAGTGGCGCCGATGTCAGGACGCTGCGTAGCCTCGGTCGTTTTGTGATCATCGTTACCCGACGAGGATACGATCTGGTCGATACGTTCAATCAGATTGGCGTAGTCCTGAATCCGATTTTCCGGATCTGATTCTGTCATATCCATGACCAGGCGGCTGGATTCGTCGCTGACAAGCGGATTCAACTCCTTTCGCCACGCGTCACTGCCCGTCGTCTTCGCAACAATCGTCCTCATCATGGTGCTTTTTGCAAACGGCGGGTATCCCGAGAGCATGTGAAACGCGGTAGCGCCGAGGGAAAAAATATCTGCCCGCAGATCGACACTGGTATTGGTCAGTTGCTCAGGGGCGACATAGGACGGCGTGCCCAACGTGCTGTCCTTTGCCGTAAGCTTGGACGATTCGGTGTTAGCCGTTTGATAAGCCAGCCCAAAATCGACGACTTTGCAAACAGGCAAATCCGTCGCCTCCCCTTCACTCTTGGAGCTCTTGGTTACCAACACGTTGGCTGGTTTGATGTCGCGATGAATTAAGTCGGACTGGCTGGCATAGTCCAAAGCTAAAGCGATTTGTCGAACAAGTAACCAGCATTCTTGTTCGGGAATGATGCCTCGTTCTTTGATGTAGCTCAGCAAGTCTTGTCCCTGCACCAACTCCATCGCGATGTAAAAATGATTGTTGTGAAAGCCGCAATCGTGCGCGACAACGATATTGGGGTGTGACAACCCCGCAATGACTGTCGCTTCGCGCTGAATGCGTTTCAAGCTGCTTGAATCAGACAATCGTGACGCATTGATTGTTTTCAACGCGACTTCGCGGTTTAGCTTGACTTGCGTTGCGCGAAACACGATCCCGTTGGCGCCAACACCGACCAATCCATTTAAGTGATAGTCTGGCGAAAGAGACTTGGGTCGTTGCAAATGTCGCAGGGCTTCATATTGGTTCGCTGGAATCAGCCCCATGCTGACGGCAGAATCAGACATCGACATGTTGTTCTTAGCCGCGTGATCCCTGATCTGATCAGCACTCACCTCGGTCAGTAGGTTGTGTTGAATTGCTAACCCAATGATTCCGACGGAATCATCAAGCGTGTCTTCACTGGGGTCCATCTCGTTAAAACCGACTTTCGCTCAGCGGTTGTGAATGTATTTCGCCAGCGAAGAGCAACCGGCGATCAAGAATTTGCATCGATCACCTCAAGCATCGCTTTGATGCTGGGCCGTTCCGCACTGCGATCGGCTCCCACGTAGGCAAGTTTGATAGCCCCTGACTTGTCGAGGATAAATGTGGATGGATGCGCCAGGCGCGACTCAATCTTAAAGAATCGTGCTGCCGATAAGTCTTCGTCCAAGAGCAGTGGAAAAGGAACCTTCGCCACGTTTGCATTCTTTCCCTTTGCCGCCTCGACGAATTCGTCTAAGTGATCTCGTTTGCCTGGGTAGACAACCAATATCTGGGTGTCGCGTTTCTCAAACTCATCGACGTTGGCGATCAATCGGGAAACTTGTGTGATGCAAAAGGGACACAACGAACCTGAGAACCCTTGAGTGAAAACCAGCACGACAGATTTTTTGCCTTGGAGATCTGCCAACGCAACTCTGTTGCCGTCGGTGTCGCTGAATACCAGACTTTGAACGTCGGTCGGGACTTCGGTATTGGTTTTGACGTTGTCCAAGAAAGCTTGGGACTCTTTCATCATCGTCTTGGGCTTGGGCGTCGGTTCTACTTTTGAATCGCAACCGATCAACAACACGCTGCAGATGGCAATGGCAAGATGCGAAAAACGAATTTTCCCCCGTCCTTTTGGGTGAGAAAAAGTCATTTGCAAAGCCTTAACAGACGAAAACGAAACCACGAAGTATATGTTCACTGTAGTGATTGAGACCGGCTCTTGCAAACCAACCAGAACTCTCGACAAGTTGCTCTCATTCACAGCGCTGATTCAAGAAATCATTGGTTAAGCATCTGTTTGCCGGGCATTTGCTTAAGCGATTTACCGGGCATTTGTGTTGAGCCATTGCCGGGCGAAATGCCTACCTGCAGAGCTCTAGCGGGTGACGATTTGCTGGGATCCTCTAGCAACAGGTACAAAGCGTTGTCGGTGAACTCGGTGTTGCTGGTCAAACCGAAATGGTCGTCAAACAAAAACCGGATGTCGCTAAAGCGAATGGGTGATTGCAAAGTTGGCACCCAGTTTCTTGCTGTTCGCTGATCGGCCATCGCTGACTTTCGTGTCACAGTTGAATCACCAGGCGATTCGGTTCGCGACGAAAGGGTTCGACTTTCAAGATTGGAAGAGATTGATTCCATCGTTGGAATCGCGTCGCCAGCAAACAAATGAATGGTCGTACCAGGCGGCGGATTGGCCGGCACATTCAAAGATCGATGAAACGCAGAGGCACGCGCGAGGCACGCATGCACGTGGGCCTTGGCGATCGCTCTTCGTTGCTGAGGTGATGAGATGTTGGGAAGAAGCTGTTGCAAAACAGAATCTTGATCAGGGTTTAGCAATCCCCATCCGCGATGATCCCATGTTTCGATATCGAAAAGATTCAGCGGCTGACCAGATTGATCGTCATACATGATGTACTCTGGGCCGTTGGGGAGCAGTTGGTAAATCGACGGTAGTGAAGCGACTAAGCCACTGGGGAACGAGCCCAGCAGAAATGAAAACGAAAAGCCTTCGTGTGTGGCAATCATCGACTTTGCAGAGCCATTGTTGGGAGTGCCGATCAAAATGGCGCGATCAATGTTCTCGCATCCAGCCCAGTTCAATTGAGGCGCGTATCCATTGCCTGCTGGACCCTGGTCTCCATAACGCAAGTAGTATCGCGTAAGCAATCCACCCATCGAGTGGGCAACGATGTCGAATTTGACCGGTTCATCGATTCCGTAGCGTTGTTTGCGTTCGGCTTCGACGTAAGCCTTTCGTTGTAGCAAAAACGCATGCAGTTTTTGCGCGTTGTATGCGTTGTCGCGACGCCAATCGTAAGGGAACTGAAAACAATTGAAGTGTCTGTCGCCATAGTCAATCGCGCCAGACATTCCAAGTTCTTCGTCGCGATAACCACCCACGCCAAGCATCTGGAGGATGTTCAGATACGCTTTGTGGTTAAGGAGCAAACCCGCAATGTTAATCTGAAGCGTATCGAGCACTCCGGTTGCCTTTACACCGTCATCGAAAAGATCCAAATCGGCACCATCGATTGGGCAAGCCAGCAATCGCACATCTTCGGGAATCGCAGGATCAATCGATTCGTTGTTGAACACACCCCATATCGTTCGGTTGGCTTTTACGTCAACCAACTTCGATCCCATCATTCCAGGTATCACGATGACAGGATTTCGGATCGTGTTTTCTTGAGTTGCACTTCGTTGATAGATCGTCCCCAGATCCGGCATCGTTTTCTTGGACGCCTGTCCCGGTATGAATTGATCAACCCATGGACGGCCAAAGTAGCCAACCGTCATAAAAAGAACGAATAGAAGTAACAGCTTAAACTTGCTCACGTGGTCTCTCTCGCAGCGTTTGGTTTAACTGCAGCTAGGTTTTGTAGAAAAGCCTATCCGTTTAGGGAGAAAGAGAAAAGTGGATCCCACGGTTGCCAGAGGTTTAAAAAAAAACCGCTTCGCAATACTTCGCTAGAAGCATTGCGAGCGGAATCACACCACATCCATGAATCAAAGAAAGCTACTTTGCCGTCAAAGGCAATTGCCGCGTTTGGAGCTGAATGCGGCCTGAGCTGTCGAAATAACTTGGTTTAGTTGACCAAAGCCAGTGAACTGGGTTTTAACCAACTGATTTTGCCTTGAGTCTTGACGACTTCTCCGGCGACGGCCAATCGTTGGCCCTGAAATCGGTTTTTGTAAATTTGTGGATAGTCTTGATGGGCGCCTTCGATGACAGTGATTTGTCCGTTGTCTCCAATAACAGCCAGCCCCAGTTGATCCGGAGCGCCAATCGGGTTGACGCCGAACTCGCATGCCGCGCACCCGCTGCGACCTACCAAACGAACACCGTTGATTGAATCACCCGTCATGCTTGTCTTCTTCATCATGGCGTCCTTTGCGTCTTTTTTCATGCCGGCCTCTTTCATCGTGCCGACCTCTTTCATCATGCCGGCCTCTTTCATCATGCCATCCTTTTTCATTCCGGCTTCTTTGACCATGCCGGACTCCTTCTTCATCATCACGTATTGATTTGGGCTCGAAACAAACGCTTGCTTTTCATCGGCGCCTGGAAATAGATACAAGCGGTTTTTGTGGAGCGCCGCGTGAAAAACGCTACCCGCGACGCGCTTGCCATGTTTTTCAAAGCAGACGATGCAGTCACCATTGAGCGCGGGGACGTACTGCTGCGGATTGGCATCGAACTTGGCCTTAATCGCTGCGGTTGGAAACAGGTAAGAAACTCCGTCAAACGTTGACTTGATATTTGGATCGCCCTTTTCCCACTTCCTGGCGTCAATGATGCAAACCGGACAGTAGCCGCTAAGACCGACTTTCGCTTCCATCGCATCGCCATGTTCCATCATCTTGTCATGCTTGGCCATCTCGTCGTGCTTGGCCATCTCGTCGTGTTTCATCATCTTGTCGG
>CAZZDZ010000114.1:0-1537 GCA_964652675.1 uncultured Pirellulaceae bacterium | reverse complement strand
TGCTTGGCCATCTCGTCGTGTTTCATCATCTTGTCGGCCGACTTCATCTTCATCGCATCGCTTTTCATCGCATCATGCTTCATCATTTTGTCGCCATCGGTCATCATCTTTTCTTGTGCAAACGATGGGATTGTCAGTGACGAAGTGGTCAGGGCTGCAACAGCGAGAGCCAATGCAATTCGCTGGGTAATCAAGCTCGTCTTCATCTTGGTGGCCTTTCAATCGATACGCTCAAACGTGAGAATTTGTTGCGCCCCCCATTGATGAGGATGCTGCGACAACCTTCAGACGCCCGCATCGATTGGCTTCTTACTGCGCAATTGAGATTTTTTCTCCACCAGTAAACTGGTATCCCAATGAGCGGTAACACGCCGAACCAGATGGACCGCTCCCTGGAAAGATCTTTTCGTCACACCAATCCCCGGTGATCTGCCTTTCAAGCCACTGTCCCTACAAGCGAAAGACGGTGGCGAAAAATACGGGGAGCGAAAGATGTAGGAGCAGAATCGGAGCTACTAAGAACAGGCTCCCTAGCCGGGGGCGAACCGGCTTGTCGGCATCAACGAACACTCACACAACAAGGATTATCGCTAGGCGACCGAAGAACTACCACCTAGTTCAAGAGCTCGATCCACGCGGGCCATCAGGTTGTGCTGTTCGTCTGACATCTGGTGATGATTGGATGTGGTTGCCACGAATTGTGCGGTACAGTGCTGACATGCAACAGTACGACCAAGCAAGGTCGCACGAACTTCAACACGTCGGCCACAGGTTGGGCAAGACTGCGAAAAGCGGATCGAGGTACTCGATGGCATGGTGTGCTCCTGGTTAATGGCTCCTGACGAAAAGAGAGGGGGATTGTAGCCCCAGACGACCGGTAAGGCAAATCTTTTTACCGTAAAGCCTTTCAGCGGCGGCTTACTTGCCGTGTTTTACAGCCTTTCCTGAGGATAAAAAAATCCATACTGGCATTTTGGACACCCGTGCATCCAAGCCGATATTTGCCAATCGGTGAGCAATGGCGGAGCCGTTTTGAATCGGCTGGACCGGAAAGAGCCCGGGATCGGAAAGAGTCGCCAGGGGGATCAGTGCGTGGGCACGACTTCTTTTTCTTCTGCGTGTTGTCTTTGCTTGGGCGCTGGTACCGTTTTTTTGGCAACGACATCAACCAGGTTACCAGCGATCGCAGTCTGGCCCCAAGTCGCTCCCAGCATGACGCTGTTGATTCCCGATCCGATTCCCAGCATCGCCACATGATCGTCTTGATCCAGTTCACCGCTTGCGCCTGCCGACGCCAGCGTCAGTGGCAAGGCAACCGATCCGGTGTTGCCTAAAAACGGGAACGTCACACTGTCAGTTTCAGTTTTCAGTCCCATCGCTTGGAGCATCGCCGCGCGATGACGTGATCCAACTTGGTGGCAAACGGTTTTTTGGATTTTCGATCGGTCCCATTGTGTTTCCGCCAACAGTTTTTCAAAGCCTCGAATGCCAGTCGCAATGCCTTCGGCCATCAATCGTTCGGAATCGGTATCCATCA
>CAZZDZ010000113.1:8740-15552 GCA_964652675.1 uncultured Pirellulaceae bacterium | reverse complement strand
GTTCCGCACGCTCTATCGTGTCGGCAAAACGGTATTTGCGGTATGTTTTTGTTATGGATATTTCAACTCAACTGGCTGATCGCTTGATGCGATTGGTCGTCTCAGCCGACTATCGGCCTTGCAAACCCAAGCAAATCGCTACGCAACTGAAGCTTGACCTTGATGGTTATCGTGAGCTTCGCCGAGTGATCAAGCAATTGGTTCTTGAAGGTCGATTGGTCTATGGATCAAATCATTTGGTATTAAGTACAGGCTCGATCGGTGGACCGAGCGACAGATTACGCGGCACGTTTCGCCGCGCACGTGGAAGCGGTTTCTCCTCCGGAGGTGGCTTCGGATTCGTCCGTCCCAATAGTGGCGGCGATGCGGATGAAGCACCTCAAGAAGACCTCTTCGTGCCCCCGGGCAAAACCGCCGGCGCCCTCGAAGGCGACTTGGTCGAAGTCTCCGTCCGACCCAGCCGCAAAGGCGGCAACGAAGGCGAAGTGCTGGAAATTTTACAACGCGCCCGCCGACAATTCACGGGAACGTTTCAGTTGGTCGATGGAAAACCCGTCGTGTTTTTAGACGGCACCCCCTACGACAAACCCGTCACCGTTGGCGATGTTCGCGGGTTGCCACTGGATAAAGACGACAAGGTCTTTGTCGAAATGGTCGACTACCCCGACGACCATGGCAACGGCGGCGAAGCGGTAATTTTGGAACGCCTTGGTAGCAGCACCAATCCCGCGATCGACACGCTTTCGATCATGCGACAATACGCGTTGCCGGATGAGTTCCCCGAAAACGTTTTAGACGCCGCTCGCGAGCAAGCCGACGCGTTTAACGACGATGAAGTCCCAGCGGATCGCAAAGATCTGACAAAGATGTTGACGATCACGATCGACCCGTTCGACGCGCGTGACTTTGACGATGCAATTTCGCTGCAACTGGAAGAAGGCGGCCGCTGGCGATTGTGGGTTCACATCGCTGACGTCAGTAGCTTTGTTCCACTTGGTGGCGCGATCGACGAAGAAGCCCGCCAGCGAGCGACAAGTGTTTACTTGCCCGATCGTGTCGTGCCGATGATTCCCGAAATCATCAGCAACCACTTGGCCAGTTTGCAGCCAGACAAAATGCGTTTGGTCAAAACGGTCGAGATCGAAATGCAAAGCGACCTGACGATTTCGCACACCGAAGTTCACAACGCCGCGATCCACAGCGATTTGCGTTTGAACTATCAACAAGTCGATCAGTTCTTGGCCAAGCCCGATGAGTACACCGAAAAATGGGGTGCCGAAATCTGCGAATTGCTAACCAACATGCACAAGTTGGCGATGCAGATGCGAAAGGCACGTTTCAAAGGCGGCGCGCTTTCGATGGACATGCCAGATATCAAACTGGATCTAGACAAATCCGGCAAAGTCAAAGGCGCCCACGAAGTCGAACACACCGAAAGCCACCAGTTGATCGAAGAATTCATGTTGGCCGGCAACCAAGCCGTCGCGACTTGGCTGGACGACTTGGGTTTGAACTTCTTGTCACGAGTCCACCCGTCACCCGAACGCCGCAAACTGCGGCAGTTGACCCAGTTTGTCAAAGATTTGGGGATCGATGTGGGGACGATCGAGAGCCGTTTCGAGATTCAAGCGGCTTTGGACAAAGTCGAAGGCACACCGCTAGAAAACGCCGTCAACTTTGCCGTTCTAAAGAGCATGAACAAAGCCGTCTATGCTCCAGCCAAAGACGGTCACTATGCGTTGGACATGGAACACTACTGTCACTTTACCAGCCCGATTCGACGCTACCCGGATTTAACGATTCACCGTTTGGTGCAAAAGCTGCTTGAAGGCAAGAAGACGCCAGACGATCCGTTTGCAGCGTTATTGAAAATGGGTTTTCACTGCAGTGACATGGAACGCAACGCGGCGCAGGCCGAACGCGAATTGATTGAGTTAAAGCTGCTGCACTTTTTGAAAAAACACGTTGGTCGACCGATGGAAGCGATCGTCAGCCGTGTTTATCCCGATGGTATCCACGCAAGGTGTGTCGGTTTGCCAGTAGACGGTTTCATTCCCGTCACGACGTTGCCAAAGGACAAGTATCGATTCGAACGAACCGGTCAAATGTTGATCGGGTTTAAAGAAGGCAATCGGTATCGATTGGGTGATCAACTGAGCGTCAAAGTCGCGAAAGTCGACATGCACGAACGTCAGTTATATTTGACGGTTGTCAAAAACAACTCAGCCGGCCGCAGCGTGCCAAAGGGCGCCAAGAAGAAAATGCCAATGTCAAAGTACAAGGCAAAACGCAAGCACGAACGTCGCGAGAAAAAGAAGAAACGCAACAAACGCTAGTTGCCCAAGAAAATTCTTGCTTTCGGGCATCCTGTGCCTAACAATACATTCCACAGGAGTGCCTATGATCGAACCAGCCATTTCTCCGGTTGCACCTCGGGTCTTTTCGCCCGAGAGTGGCGCGGTGCTACAACTGACTGATGAAGTTGAATTGTTGCTCGCTTCTTCAGACGCGAACATCAAAGTGCGGCTTGATGGCGAAGGCAATGTGGCGGCTCTGTCTCATCTAAGAGCCGTCTTTGCCGACCAAGTAACCAGTGGTCAACTGCGTTTGGAATCAAAAACGCTGTTGTCGTTGGACCAGGCCGATCCACTTGTCACCATTTGTACTGATCCGTCGTTTCTATTTCTCTTTCCTACCGGCAAGCAGATTCACGACGGCGAATTTGACATCGTCTTGCGTTTGGCTCCTTGGGGCCGCGACGACTTTATCGAATACCTTCTCGCCAAACATCCAAAGCAGTGTGCCAGCGTGATGGCGCGTTTGGAGCATGCGGATGTTGGGTATGCCGGTGGCTCGCCGGTTCTGTGGGCAATGGTGCTTGATCGGATGGCGGGCAACGAATCCAAGACAGATGTTGAAACGATTGTCTTGGAAGAGATCGATCTGAGAATCAACAATCCGGCACTTTCCGCCGCGGTCGCAGACCGATTGATTTTCCCCACGGAACCAGACCGAATCGGAGTGTTGGGGCATTCAACAAATGGCCCCAGCGCCGACGAGAACGTTTTCACTGGCGACGCATACAGTGCGGCGGCTGAATTCTTGTCGCATGAAAGAGTGAAGTTTGCTTTCGCCATCAAACGAATCGCGCAGCGATTGCGAGACGGTGACAACAGTGAAGTTCGTTTGCTGTTGCAACATCGGATTCGGACAATGGCGCTGGTGCGGTTGGCGTCAGAAATTGTTGGAGATACACAGACGCACGCAAAGCTTGCGTTGTTGTTCAAGCGAAACAGACGTTGGGAAGCAACCAATAGTGCGACGCTGTTGGCACTGTCGGATCCAAATTGGAGACCGCGTGGAAAGACTCTGAATCTTTACGAAGCCTGTTTTGACGAAGTCGTTTGGCCGGACGTGAATCTGCAAGACGCCGATCTGCGTCAGGCCACGCTTGCGGGAGCGGATCTGTCAGGTGCCGACTTGCGAGGTTGCATGTTGTCCGGAGCTAATTTTTCAGGAGCGAAACTGATCGGCGCGGACTTTCATAACTCCGAACGTTTTTCGCTGCCGCCAAATACACAAGTGGTAATTGCAGCCCCAGCAGCTTCAGAAGATGAGCTAGCTGACGAACCTGTCAAGCCAAAGGAAGGACCGCTGTCGACAATCAAGCAACGTATGAAAAAGATGCGTCACAGGAAAAAGCGTCGTAAACGTGATAAAGGAGTTGATGACGCCGTGCAAAAGCATCGTGATGCCATGGATGCAATCATTCGATTGGAGCGTGTCGGTATGGGGGCGATCAATCAGTTTCAGCGAGTCAATTTTCGTAGCAGTGATTTATCACGCGCAAATTTGTCCGGTTGCCTATTTCATGAAACAGATTTCCGAGGTGCTTTATTGTCTGAAGCGTTAGTGAGCGAATCGATCTTTATCAATACCAACATGGATGACGTCGACTTGGTTGGTGCCGACTTCAGTCGTTCGGCTTTTCAAAGTGTCAGCCTGAGCCGTGTCGCCATTGATGGTTGTAGATTCTGCCGTGCCCGATTCAGCAAAGTAAGCTTTGAAGATATCGAGGCAGGCAAGGTTGATTTTACGGAGGCCGGTTTGGGTACGAGCACCTGGAGCGGATCCAAGCTGACTGATTGCAGTTTCTATGATGCGGGTTTGTCGGGTGCACGGCTGGCGGAGATTCGTTGGGAGTTCTGCGATTTACGAGAGGCCGATCTTCGCGGGTGCACATTCCACATGGGTTCGACCCGCAGCGGGATTGTCAACAGTCCGTATCCATCGCATGGAACACGAACTGGTTTTTATACCGATGACTACAACGACCAGCATTTCCAGGCACCCGAATTGATTCGCAAAGCCTGCTTGTATGGCTGTGATCTGCGAGGCGCCAATATCCATGGCGTCGATTTCTACTTGGTCGATTTGCGAGCCGCCAAGTTCGACGATTCCCAGCGAGAACAATTAATCTCAACCGGTGCGATTCTGGATGACGACGTGATTTAGTTTTCGAGCAAGTGACTGGTTTATCAGCTAGGTCGGTGGCACGATTTTTGGACAAGAAACAGTCAGCGGTGGGCGATAAGTGAACCTTTTGACCTCCGGGAATGTCTTTTCGGAGCAATCTGATCACTCACCGAGGACTCCTGAGTAATGCATGCCGTCTCCTGCTGATCTTGATCGCGTCGATTCCACTCGATTGCGATATCCGAATACGTACGACATTGATGTGTCGGTGTTTGCCAATGAAGAGGTTCCGATTGAGCGGGCTGCCATTGAAGAGCTCGATCAAATGCTTGGTTTGCAAGGGACCGTCGAGACGTTTGCAAAAGCCAGCCCGGAGAGCTTTCAAGAGCCGCCGCGTATTGAACGAGTGGCGTTGACGCCCGACTTTCATAAGGCTCGCGGAATCCCCGTGGGCACCGTTTTGCAAACCAGTGGCTTTGTCGTTCCTCAAGCGATTGGCAACGACATCAATTGTGGGATGCGGCTTCACGTGACCAATGTTGACGCCACCGATGTTGTTGGACACCTGGATGAATTGGAGACCGAATGTCGCCGAGTCTATTTCGAGGCCGGGCGCAATATTCCGATGAACTCCAGCATGCGGGAATCTCTTTTTCTGGGCGGCATCGACGGGCTCTACCAGACGGTCGGCAAAGATCTAGACGAAGGCCTTTGGAACTATTTTCATCGTTGCGAAAAAGACGCGACGCTTGCGCGGATCGAACAATGCGGTACTTTACCTGCGAATCGTGTGTGGCGCGTCGACAATATGCTTGGTGATTCTGCAACACTTTCACGCGACAGCCAAATCGGATCCATCGGTGGCGGAAACCACTTTGTCGAATTTCAACGCGTCGAAAAAATTATCGACGGCCAAGTCGCTCATGCTTGGGGACTAACCGAAGGCATGCTGGCGATCATGGTTCACACCGGATCAGTGTCGGTCGGAGCCGCTTGTGGTTCATTTTACCGAGACAAGGTCCGAGATATCTTTCCGGACGATGTGCGCCATCCCGACAACGGCATCTTCCCACTGCCGTTTGGCGAAAAGCACGCCGAGACTGCCGCGATTTTCTGGGACGCGATGCACAACGCAGCGAACTTTGCGTTCGCGAATCGCATGTTCCTGGCTTTGATGGCCTGGGAGAGCTTGGAGAATTGCCTGGGCGAAGTCGCGTGTGATCTGTTGTACGACGCGCCTCACAACATGGTCTGGAAACAACCCGACGGTGGCATTGTTCACCGCAAGGGAGCTTGTCCTGCACGCGGTTATGATGCGATGAAGGATACGCCATTTCAATATTATGGCGAACCGGTTTTGGTTCCTGGATCGATGGGAGCTAGCAGTTTCATTCTTGCTGGAAATGGTTTCGCAGGAACAGTCAGTAGTGCTGCACACGGCGCGGGCCGAGCGATCTCGCGCGGGAAAGCGATGAAAGGTTTTGATCGCGAGTTCGAAAAATTCCTGCAAGAGTTCCGTGTTGTCACGCCGCTGGACTTTCGCCGTCAAGACGTCAAGCAACGTCGGGATATCATCGCCAAGAAACTTTCTGATCTAAAGCAAGAAGCGCCATTCGCCTACAAAGGAATCGGCCCTGTTATACAAACGATCACCGATGCAGCAATGGCTAGGCCAGTTGCCGAGCTGACACCGATCATGACCGTAAAAGGATAGATCGCCCATCATGAAGACCGATAGCCCACCTTCCGTCGTGCCGTTCTGGTCAATGGATTGCCCGGAGTAGTCGGTGGTTTGCGTTGTCACAGACGGCTGGCGGTCTAATTGCGATGAAAATTGTTGACTTCGCGAAATGAACGCGATAAATTCCTTTTCAAGAATTTAGGTCAGTTTCTTGTTTTGTAAGGGGTAATTGTTGTGGTTCGTTTTTCTTTATGCTTTGTTGTGTGTGCCGCTGTCTTTTTGGCGTCCGAATCGCAAGCCAACGTTGTCGGCACGTTTGGGATAGAAACCTGGTCGTCGTACTCATCCGGGACTGGCCTGTTGGCACAAAGAAACCAACCTGGCCGCAACTACGCGCCTGACCGAAGTTCGCAGTATAGCGACAATAGCAGTAGCTACGATGACGGCAGCCAATCTTCGTCGCGTGGTGCCGGACGTCTTCTGTTTCGATTCGGTAAATTCGGTGTCCTTTTGATCGTCGGTGGAATCTACTGGCTGGTGAAATGGTCATTGTTCGATGATTGAGTTCGAGTTGTGATCGTGGGATCGCCGTCGTCACGTCCTCAGTTGGGAGGTTTTTGTTTGTGGTGCCGCGTTTAGGCGGAATCGGTGTAGT
>CAZZDZ010000113.1:2973-8640 GCA_964652675.1 uncultured Pirellulaceae bacterium | reverse complement strand
TGAGACATTCAGAAAACGGTTTCATGGTCAACGTAGGATACTTTTTGGTTGGAATCAAAATGCACCACGAACCAACCGGGGTTGAATGCGCGGACGTATGCCCAGGACTCGTCGGTCATCCCATCGTTTGGCGAGCCAAGAATGGAGTGAACATCTTGATGTGTCATTCCAGGTTGTATTTGGGAGGCAGTCGATGCCGGAATCACCGGACCGAAGCAATGCCGGAGACCGAAGAGCACGAACGCTATGCTCGCGGTGAGGATCATCACAGTTTTCAGTGAGAATCGAATTTGACGCAAAACGGTTTCGGTCCGATAACGGCCGACACTCACGGACGCACAGCCCATGTGATTTCGATTTGCAAAACGTCCTTCGTGTGAATGGCACGTTTCGTCGAACTTAGGGGTTTTGCGTAGCTAGTGATTTTCAGCCGGTGGTTGGTTGAGAAAAACTACTCCACCCATTCTAGAGGGGTGGGAGGTGAGAACAACTCGTTCGTTCTGTCCCAGCCCTGGGCTGTGAAAGCAGATTGGTCGCCTGAAAGCGTTGAAAATATGTCCGCCTTCTTGAACATAGACCTTGGGCGTCGGCTAGTATCTCGCTGAGTTGAAAGTCTTATTTGCTACCATGCGATTTGTGTTGGAGCAATTCTAGTCTGTTTTGTTTCGCCTTTGACAATTGGCTGGTGCTTAGCATTGCAGCCAAACGATCTACTTTCGCTTTGGTAATCCTTCTTAATGCATCGCTCTCTTTTGTTTTGGTTGGTGCTTTCCTCGGGCGTGGCTTTTGCTTGGCCGGTTGAAGATCTTGGTGTGGATCCGTTTGTGACACCCACGTATTTGTTGTGGGGATTGGTTGTTGTCACGATGTTCTGCCTGGGAACGCTGGTGCGCCCCGAAGAATTGCAGCCACTGCGGCAACGACCTTGGTGGGTCGTGCTGGGCGTTGCGGCACAAGTGTTGGTGATGCCGCTGGCGGCTTGGCTGGTGACTCGGATGATTCCGATGGAGCCGGATTTGGCTGCTGGCGTGATCTTGGTTGGTTGTGTTCCCGGCGCGATGGCGTCCAATGTATTGACGCACGCCGCAGGCGGCAGTGTTGCCTACAGCGTCAGTCTGACGACCGTCGCGACTTTACTTTCGCCGGTCACCGTGCCGACGGTTTTGTCGATCGTCGCGGGTGACAGTGCCGGATCGTCAACGAAATCAGCATTGATCCTGACATTCTTGGTCGCGCTGCCGACGGTATTGGGTTATGTCGCCGCTAGACGTTCCAATTCATTGCAGCAGTTCGCGATACGCTCCAGCAGCAAAATCGCGTCGGTTGCATTGTTGTGGATCATTGCTGGTGTTGTCGCTGGCAACCGAGAGAAACTGTTGGGAGTTGGGGCCTTGTTGATCGCCGCGCTGCTGTTGATGAACGTACTGGGTTATTTGGCGGGGTTTTTGTTGGGCAAGTCGGCCGGATTGCCTTCGTCGTTTTCGCGGGCCCTGTCGCTAGAAGTCGGTATGCAGAACGCGGGATTGGGAACCGCCCTGGCAGTGACACTTTATGGCGAAGGAACCATCGCGACGATTCCAACGGCTGCGTACACCTTTGGATGCATGCTGACCGGAACATTGTTGGCGACCGCGTGGCAGCGTTTTGACAACAATCATAAAATTCGGCGGCTTGCTGACGATTGACACACGCTCATCTGTGCCCCAGCGTGACAAAATCGTATGATAGGGAAAGTTGAAACAACTTTCATTGAAGCGACCCCCTATGGCTCAACCCATTCGTCGAACATCGACAGTCACTGAATCACCACGTATGGTCGCGGTGATTGATATCGGTGCGACCAGTGTTCGAATGGCGATCGCCGAAATACGCAGTGGTGGCGAAGTCCGAACTTTGGACACACTTGTCCAAAGTGTAGATCTTGGCCGCGACGTATTCGAGTCGCGACGATTGTCGCGAAAGTCAATTGAAAAGGCAGCGTCGGTATTGAAACAGTACCAACGAGTGTTGCGCGAATACGGAATCACATCAGGTTCTGACGTTCGGGTTGTGGCGACGTCGGCGGTTCGTGAAGCGTCCAACCGGTTGGCGTTTACCGATCGAATCTTTGTCGTGACGGGATTGAACGTCGAGCAATTAGAAGAAGCCGAAGTGAATCGGATCACCTACATGGGGGTGATGCCGCATCTGAAAGCACAAAAGGGTTTGGCTAACGGAAAGTCAATCGTGGTCGAAGTTGGCGGTGGCAGCACGGAACTATTGGTCGTTCGTGGCGGCAACGTATTGCACAGCCAATCGTATCGGCTGGGTTCATTGCGGTTGTTAAAAACCCTGGAATCGGGCCGCATCACCACGCTACGCCGCCGAACGATTTTAAGTAGCCACATCGCGCGAACTTTGGTGCAGATCGCCGAACAGGTCAACGCGGATAAAGGAATTCAATTGGTCGCAATCGGTGGCGATATTCGTTTTGCCGCGCATCGACTGTTAAAGGATTGGGATGGAGTCAGTTTGGCAAAACTACCCACTTCGGACTTGGTAAATTTCACTGACGAAGTGTTATCGCTTGACGAGGATGCGATTGTCAAACGTTTCGGTGCCAGCTTTATCGAGGCAGAGACGTTGGTACCGGCGCTGCTGGCGTACAGCATGTTGGCACAACACTTTGATTTGAAGGAAGTTTTTGTTTGCGAGACCAATTTGCGTGACGGCTTGTTGAACGACATGGCGGTCGGCGGAAGTTGGACGGGTGAGTTTCGCAACCAGATCGTGCGCTCGGCGATTTCGCTGGGGCGTAAGTTTGATTTTGATGAAATGCACGCGCGAAACGTTGCCGAGCTTTCGCGAAAACTCTTTTCGCAACTTTCTGCGGATCATCAATTGGACAATCGATACGAAGTCATCTTGTACATTGCATCGTTGTTGCACGAAATCGGCATGTTGATCAACGTTCGTAGCAACCACAAACACGCGCTTTACATCATCCGCAACAGCGATCTATTCGGGTTGTCCAAAAGCCAGTTGTTAGAAGTCGGTTTGGTGGCCAGATACTATCGCCGCGCGTCACCCCAATCGTCTCATGACGAGTACGGATCGCTGCCACGCGAAGCACGTGTGGCAGTTGCCAAGATGGCTGCGATTTTGCGTTTGGCGACCGCGCTGGATGATACTCGCAGTGGCCGGATCCGCGAGATCGAGTGCGGCCATGAAGGCAAAAAACTGATCATCAACGTGCCTGGTGTCGACGACGTTTCGTTGGAGCAGATCGCAATGCGACAAAACGCGGGCTTGTTTCGCGATGTATTCGGAATGTCAGTCTTGCTGCGTCCTGGTAACGCCTAATGCCCACCGACGCGAGTTCACCGAATTGGCCGTTGAAAATCGGGTGTCCGGTTTGGGCCTGCGATCGATGGGCCGACACCGTTTATCCGGCTCGCACACCGCGAAAGGATTGGCTCGCTTGGTACACACGGACGTTTAATACCGTCGAAGGCAATAGCACGTTTTATGCGTTGCCAACAATCGAGATGTCGCAGCGTTGGGCAGAAAACTCAGCGGTTGGATTTCGATTTTGCTTGAAATTTCCAAGAACGATATCGCACGATCTGCAATTGGTTGGTGCCGACGAAGAAACACAAAAATTCCTCAGTTGTACCCAGCCATTGGCGGCTGCGGATCGATTGGGTCCCACGTTTTTGCAACTTGGACCGCGTTTTGGCCCCGATCGTTTTCATGTGCTTTCAGAATACTTGCGCAAGTTGCCGAGTGATCGAAAGTGGGCGGTGGAGTTGCGTCATCATGATTGGTTTGATCAGGGATCGAATGAACAGCGAGTCAACGAACTGCTTCGATCGATGGGCATCGACAAGGTCCTCTTTGACTCTCGGCCGCTGTATCAATCGCCGCCCGATGACGAGATAGAACGAGCGTCGCAAGGCCGCAAGCCAAAGACACCCGTTCGTCAGACCGTGACCGCGGGGCATCCGTTTTTGCGTATTGTCGGCAGAAATCGCGTTGAAATGACTGACAAGTATTTGGATCAATGGGCACCGATCGTTGCGGGGTGGATTTCGCAAGGTCTGCAGCCATATGTGTTTACGCACACTCCTGATGACGCGTTGGCGCCGCAGTTAGCGGGCCGATTGATCGACCGGTTGCGGCCGTTGCTTGACGACAGCCATCTTATTTTGCCCAAGCCGCCAGCGAGTGCTAGGCAACTTTCTCTGTTGGATTGATCCATTTTGGACGTGAATGATGATGGGGCGACTCGTTAGAATAGCGTGTGGAACACAAAGGGAATCCAGGGCCCATTTACTATGAAACTTACATCCAATCTGCCGAATGTTTGCGGGCTGTTTTCAGCTTGGCTGGGAGCGACTGTTTTGACGTTTTTGATTTTGCCGGAAGACTTGAATGCCAAAGACCCTTTTGCGAAAGACCGCGATAGGTTGGTGCGTGAACGGATCGAAACGGCAGGCGTAACAGACAAACGCATCTTGGATTCGATTCGCAATACGATGCGACATGAATTTGTGCCCAAGAGCCAACGTCCGCGCGCTTATTTTGATATGGCGTTGCCCATTGGCAGTTCGCAAACCATCAGCAGCCCGTTCATCGTCGCGTTGATGACCGAAGCATTGCAGCCAAAGGAAACGGATAAAGTTCTGGAGATCGGAACTGGCAGCGGCTATCAGGCGGCCGTGCTGAGCCCGTTGGTGAAACATGTTTATACGATCGAAATTGTTCACGAACTGGGAGAGACGGCGGCCAATGTGCTGGAGCGTTTGGACTATGAAAATGTTTCGACGCGAATTGGCGATGGGTTTCTTGGTTGGCCCGATGCGGCACCGTTTGACAAAATCATTCTGACCTGTAGCCCCGAAACAGTGCCCAAGCCACTGGTGGATCAATTGCGTGAAGGTGGTCAGATGGTTATCCCTGTCGGCGAACGTTACCAACAGACGCTTTATCGGATGACGAAAAAGAACGGGAAACTGGAACGTGAAGCGTTGCGCCCGACGTTGTTTGTTCCGATGACGGGTGAAGCAGAAGAAAATCGTCAGCAGCTACCGGATCCGGCAAACCCCGCGGTTGTGAACGGCAACTTCGAAGTGGTCCCAAGTCGCGAGCATGCAGGTATCGTCGATTTCGTTCCTGGTTGGTATTACGGACGTCAAGTTCAGCAGGTCCCAATTGGATCGCAGCGAACAACTTCCAAGAACGGTCCCAAGGGCAAGACCGTTGTTCGATTCTCCAACAAGACGCCAGGATTGGCATCACACTTGTTGCAGGGAATCGCAATCGATGGCCGCGAAATATCGCAGATTCGTCTAGGCGGTCGGGCACGAACCGAGAAAATCAAAAAGGGGCCTGCCGAAGATGCGATGCCGATGATCGCGATTACTTTGTATGACGAATTACGGAGCGATTTGGGAACGTTTAGGGTGGGCCCTTTTCGGGGGACACGACCATGGCGACAGGAAAGTCGGTTGATTCGAGTCCCCGTGACGACGCGCGAAGCCATTTTGCGGGTCGGGCTGTTCGGAGCCACCGGGGTCGCCGATTTTGACGAGATCGAGATCAAACCGATCAATTAGATCCGCTGTATCGACGATGCATGTTGTTTTCTACGCGATCTTCATTGCTCCTGTGTTGATGCCGAACTGT
>CAZZDZ010000113.1:0-2873 GCA_964652675.1 uncultured Pirellulaceae bacterium | reverse complement strand
ATCCAGACGCACTGATGCCGGCGAATACAAACTGTGTAACGAAAGACCAGCGAGAAGATTGTCAGTTTCCTGACGATTCGTGGGTTCGTGCGCATTACGAACGGATCCATCGTGCGGCGTGGATGATGACGGGGGACGCTTGGGCCGCCGAAGATTTGGCACAAGAAGTATTTGTGGTGGCGATCGACAAATGGGAGCGATTTGATGGACGCAGTTCGCGAGCAACTTGGTTGTACGGAATCTTGATTCAATTGCGCCGTCGACGCGGACGTACTTTGGCAAGACTTCGTCGTCGTTTGCAAACTTATGCCGATAGAAACCCCACCAAAGAAGTTTCCGATCCCGCGACAGAACTTGCGACGAAACAATGGCAGGAAAGTGTTTGGGCGGACGTGGCAAAACTGACCGAGGCCCAGCGAGACGCGGTCACGTTGAGGTTTGCCGAAGAGATGTCGTATGACGAAATTGCCAGTGCACTTGGTTGTGCGGTTGGGACGGCAAAGACGCGCGTGCACCATGCTCTGAAACGACTAAAGGACATCAGGAGTGCCAACGAATTGCGAAACCCACCTGCGGTCACTCATCCAATGAAGATAACGAAACATTTAGCATGAACGAAGTCGAAACCAAACAACGATTGAAAGACGAACGAGATGTGGCCGTGCCAACATCCCATGCGCCCAGTATGGAATCGTTGCAGCAGAAAGTCAGTCAAGTTCGACGCCGACGAACGATGTTGCGGTCCGTCACTGGTGCTGCGGCAGTGTTGATGTGTGTCGTAGGCAGCATTGCGATGCTGAATCGGTCAAACGACCAATCCAATGATGTAGTGATGCCGCAAAACAATCACGTCGCAGCCGCTGTTGATCCAACACCTACTGCTGTCGAATCGGATCAGGCACCGGTAGTCAGTGGGCCCAAAATTCAGCTTTACGCCAGAGTGCGTGGCGCTGTTCCCGTGTTTGATATTGATGCAGAGAAAAAGTTGATCCAGCATGTCGGCTGGGCTGAATCAGAACGAAAGGTTCCGGTGGACATGCGATATGTGCCCGAGAGCCACCAAGAAACATTCCATGCTGTGTTGTCAAGTAACAATCAAGATGACTGGCATTTAAGTCTGTAAGTAACCAATTGCTTTGCTGCGTTTTTTAGTAGCTGCGTTTGTAGTAAAGGAACAAGTGATGAAGAGAGTGATTTCAATCGTGACCGCGTGTGTTTGCATGCTGACGATAACCAATGCGCATGGGCAACAGGCCGTTGATTTTCGCGATGCGCTGCGAATGGCCTTTCCAGCCACGGTTTCGGTAAGTGTCCCAGGTCAACAAGATGGGTTTCAGCAAAATCCGCAAGCTCGCATTCGGGTTCGGCAGTTCGATCGATTGCAGGAAGGAATGTTTGGCGGATTTGGCGCGGCTCCCCAGCGATCAACCGCCCCGGCCGGCTTTGCGATCAGTGCCGACCAGATCATTACTCAACTGAGCAGCGATGTGGACGAGGTCGTTGTGAAGACCTATGACAAGACAGAACATGACGGAACCGTTGTTGCGCGAGACAACGTGACTGGGTTGTGTGTTGTCAAAGTCGATGGTGCGGAGTTAGTCAGTCTTGTTTCGGGCGACGGAAGCCCGGAGCCTGGATTGCCGATCGTGACGACTTGGTTGGCCAACGGAGTTGGTGTCAGCAAAGGCGGAATGATTGCGTGTGAACCAAATTCGGCACAGGCTAGCCTCGGATTCACTCAGCAAATCGATACGGGTGATCAAATGCAACACGCCGGTAGCCCCATCGTCGACAGCGACGGCGTCTTGGTTGGTATCACTGTGTTTGCCGAGAATGGATCGGTAGTCTGCATGCCAGCGGCACAGTTGAATCGCTTGATTGATTTAGCATTGGCCGATGACGCCAAAGATTTGGAGCGAGGGGTCGTGGGGATCCAATTCGCCCGAAACACCGGACCGTTGGTAAGTGGCGTCAATAGTGGTTCACCAGCCGACCAAGCTGGTTTGACCGATGGCGACAAAATCAAACAGATCAACGATCACAAAGTCGATAGCGCACAAGACGTGATTGCGGCCGTTTCAATGGCTCGCGCTGGTGACTCGATCGAAGTCACGATTGAACGCGAGGGTGACACGATCGAGCGAACGATCAAGCTGGGAGAATACTCGGCTCCCAGGGCAAGCCTTCAACCGCTGGGGCAAGGCAATAATTTGGGTCAGCAGGGCAATCAAAAACGAAACGGCGGGATGTTTCGCCAGCAAGCTTGGAAGTTGGAAAATGGCAAGCTTGTTCCGATGGACCCTGGCAATGGCGGAGAGATGCAAATTCAAGCGATGATCGAGGAAATGCAAAAAGGTTTCCCAGGATTCGACGGCATGCCAGAAATGTTCGTGCCGAAAGGGTTCGGCGGTTTGCAAATCGAACGCAGCGATACCGAAGAAGAGCTGCGGGAGATGAAAGAGCAATTGCGCAAGCAAAAAGAAGAGAACAACGAACTGCAAGAAAAGCTTCGCGAAGCTCAACAGTAGGAAATGCAGCTAGGTGATATCAAACTCGCCTAGTTCATCATCCAACTCGTCTTCTTCGTTGGAAAAATCGATGTCGTCCATTTCATCCAGATCGCTAATGTCTTCGCCACGTACGAGCAATTCGTCTGGCGGGTCGGAACCGTCATCGGGAATCCAACGAATGGTTGATCGCGGGGGATCGGAGAGCGCATCTTCGCATTCCATCGCCGTCCAAGTAACTTCTCCGGGTCCGTCGGCCGTATCGCCTTCTTCGATGTGTTCGTCTTTGTTTAGTAGATACAACGAAGCGTTGCGCAGGAATCGTTCCACACCGCTCGGTTCATAGCGATCCGAATCGTAGACGGC
>CAZZDZ010000112.1:14485-15817 GCA_964652675.1 uncultured Pirellulaceae bacterium | reverse complement strand
CCCAAACCGATCAGACCAACGCGAAGTTTCATGAAAAGTAGATGAGGGAGACAAGGTGCGTGTGCTGGCTGGGAAATTTCAGCAAGCTGACAAATTGTAAATACCAGCTAATTGTCGCGTTTCAGCGTTGACTGCAAAGCCATGTTTAGGGCGAAGCAATGGAAAAAAGCCATGGAGAACCAAAAATATTCACCCCCCTGCCTTACGGGAGGGGCGATTTGTCGCACGTTTTTGGCACGCCCCAAACCATTTACGAACAATAGTTTAGCGACGCGATGGCAGTTTACCTCCATTATGATCTCGAAAAGTGCATATTTAACATCATTGCAATCTTTGGAAATCTGGTTCGCGGCCCTTGAACGGGGAAACCGCAGCCATATACTCCCCGCAACTTGAATTGTTCACCTGACCGGAAACCTTTTGCTAGCTATCTGCAATCGTGTCGATTTAAGTTTTGAGCCTTTACTAGCAAATCATTGCCGATAGTTGGTAAAGGGCCGTGGAGCCCAGCAGACTGTCACTTTTGTGGCAGGCGAAAAAGATGAGGGACCGTGTTGGGCACATGGATTACAAAGCCCAAGCAGCCTTATCTAGGTAGTCGTCACCTATCAAAAACCGGTGGCGTCTTCCACTCGCCGACATGGTGTCGGTTCTGTAAGGGAATAGGTCCATCCTCGAAACAAGGAGTTAGGAATGGTTTCGTTGCTACTGGCCGTCGTTTTCGCGAGTGTTACTACGAGCGAATCAGCGAAGGATCACGATTACAAAACGGCTTACAAAGATGCTGCAGCCAATAACAGGCCATTGATGGTGGTTGTTGGGGCAGAATGGTGTCCGGCTTGTCACATCCTCAAGGATACGACGATCAAGCCGATGGTTCGAACAGGAGAGTTGGACCAAGTGAATGTCGCGGTAGTAGATCGTGATGCCGAGCCTGAATTGGCCGAGCAATTGACCAAGGGAGTGAAAATGCTTCCCCAAATCATCGTTTTCACCAAGAATGAATCTGGGCAGTGGGAACGACAGAAACTAATGGGGTACCAACCAAAACAGCCCGTTCGTCGACTTGTCGCACGTGCTGTCTCGAAAACTCGAGGCTAGTGGTACTTTCGCTCTGAATATATAAATAACTGCGTCGGTGGTGAAGATTTTTTCACCACCGACGCTTTTTTGTGCGCAATTCGCTATCCTGAGCGGTGCCCAAGCAGAGAAATTCGTAAGCGATTCTCGCTCGGATCCTTGTTGCCACGATGAACTTTCTCGCCACGATAAACGACGCATGAGTTTTCCGGACGATCTACAACACCTTGTTCGTACCGACGAACCACTTGG
>CAZZDZ010000112.1:9368-14385 GCA_964652675.1 uncultured Pirellulaceae bacterium | reverse complement strand
AGCAGGTGTTGCTGCAAAGCGGTGTCGACTTGCAACTGAATCTCCAGATTTGGTAGTTCTTCTAGTGTCAGAACACTAGTGCACACATCTCGGCAAAACGTTTGCTATCGAGAAAGCTGTGCTTCAATGGAATGAAGCGAGAGACTGTCGTGGGAATGCGCTCGGAAGAAACTTCAGATGGTCGCCCCATTCGCAGCTTGATGCGTCGATTGATTCGCGCACCAGCAATGCTTTCGTTCATTTGGCCGTTGATGTTGATCATCGGCGGCTATGTGGTTTGGGACCGATGGGGTGCCCAATACATGACGAGCAAATTCAATGCTCTGGAACCAACACAAATCCAAGTTTCGCCGCCGCCGGACTACATCCGCAGCGATATCGTCAAAAAGGTCTACGAAGACACCGCGATGGAAGGCCTCACGCTGCTCGATACGCAGGCAACGGCCAAGATCGCATCCGCATTTTCAACGCATCCTTGGGTGCGCCGCGTCAACAGCGTGCGAAAACTCCCTGGTGGACTGATCGATGTACGCTTGGACTATCGCAAACCTGTTGCGATGGTTCGTGTGATTAGTCGTCATCGCGATGTTCGCGGCGGGTCACTATTCGCAGTCGACGTGGATGGCATTTTGTTGCCCACCGGTGATTTCACAACCGAAGAATCCAACCAATACATCCACATCAACGTGCCTGGCGCCTATCCGACGGGAGCCAACTTTGGCAACAAGTTCGGTGAACAACGCGTCGAAGCAGCTGCCCGGGTCGCCGCCATCGTCGCCCCCTTGCGCGCAAAAGCCCCGATTACGGTCGTGCATGTCAAAAACGACTTACGCCAAAACGCTGTCCCACAAATGGAGTTAGAAACCGCCGATGGCCGCACGTTTACATGGGGCAGCGCCCCGGGCATGGAAGTTCCCGGCGAATCGCTGGCCGAAACCAAAATCAAACTTCTCTTACTGGGCGTGCGAAACAAAACCGATCTGCGGATCGCAGTACGACCTGGCCAGCAAACGCACTAACACGCTTGCGAATCTAGTGCTGTGTTTCAACTAAAAGTTGGGGTGTCGCCTCTCGTAGCACGGCTGTCCCAGCCGTGAATCCTCGACTCGGAGAGTCGAGCTACTATTTGTGCGATCCTAAATTTAAGCTGTAAGGCAGCACTAGGTAGGCCGGAGCAAGAAACGAACTGCCATGTGGACTCAGTTTACGTGCCCTCAGTTTGCCGCTGGACTGACTACTGGGCGATTCACAACGTGTGGCGTATAGGTTCCGCCCAGATCGTGACGTTTGGTGCTGAGGTCACTTAGCAATCGAGGGTTCGGCTTGTTTGGGTCGCCCAAGTACAGATCCCAGCCGCCTTTTCCGTTTTCACGCCGATCACTTGAAAATCCAACGAGACCGGAAATCGAGAAAGGATCGGAATCGTTGGCTCCATTGGTGCTGTTAAATGCAGCGCCTTGATGCTTTCCCGTGGTCAGGTCCAACAAAAACACTTCGTCATCGTGACAATCCTGGTTGGTCCATCGGGTATACGCCAGAGTATTCTTGTCCAAGTACACCGGGAACATTTCCTGAATGCCTGGTTTGCCAGCCAGCAATTGGGCCTCCCCACCATGAATCGGTATGCGGTAAACGTCCGCGGTTTTGCCTCCGCTGTGCCAGTAGGCGATCCATTGACCGTCAGGTGAGATTCTTGGCCCCGACTCTTCGCGGTGCTTCCCGTCTGTTGTGACTACTGTGGCGTGATACGAAGTCAGGTTGATCTGCCAAAGGTCCGCTCGATCACGTTTGAAGATGATCGCATCACCTTGAGCAGAAAAAATCGGGTCTTCATCGATCGTGCGACTCAGTCCCGCCCGTTTCGACACGTTCGTCAACGTGTCGGTTCGAAAGTCATAAACGAACACGTCAAGTCCGGTCACCCAGTCAGCCTTGTAGTCTGGGCCCAGGGGCAGAGCCATGAACGTCAGCATCGCCCCATCAGCGGAAAAAATTGGGTTCATCGCGTGACGCACATGGCGTTCAATCTCGGGAATTCTACGCGGCGAATCGGAAGGAAAATCGCAAATGTGAATCCTTCCATCCAAATGCCGTTCACCAGCATCATCCAAGTCGTATGCGGTGTAGCTGTGAAACGCAAGCCGCCCGGATTCAGGCAAGACAAGCTCTGCGGCTGCACAGTCTGACACCACGAAAGCCAAGCCTGTCTCCACGACAGCGAAGCAAACCAGCAGCGAGAGCATCTGAAAACAGTGATCTCTCATTCCATTCTCTTTCTTTGCGCACCATTCATCGAATCAAAGATGTCTAGTGACGTGGTGGGGCCAAATCAACCAGCGCTAACAAGCGTCTTGCCGCCGCGGTAACTTTTGGCTTGGCGCGATAGAAAATGCCGGAGCACAAATCCTCACAAGCAATCTCTTTCGCTGCTCGTGAGGTGTCGCTTTGAACGATAAGGGGTTACAGCGGGAAATCGTCTTCCGAAGCCGCATCCGCATAAAGCGGCAAGTGGCGATAGTAGACTTCCAAAATCATCGTCGCGAGTGATGTCTGGCATAGCCGCCCCGCTTCGTTTGTGTGACCTTTGTCGGTGAAATGCCAGCTACCCTTTGCGTCGCCTTTGGCTGCCTGCTCTGACACCAAAAAGTCTCGCAATTTGTTGTTGAACTTCTCCCATTCTGGGCCACCGTTCTGACGCAACACTTGAGCGGCGTAGTAGTCACCGTAAAGATTCGTTCCGCCTTTGGACGGGCCTGCTTTCACTAAGTTTGCGATACCATCTTGGATTCCCGAATGCTCTTTGTCCCATCCGGTGTACATTCGGCACAAAAGACCAACGGCGGTGCAAGCGTAGCGAACGTTGGTCGATGGAGCGGCATATCCGTAAATCGAACCGCCTTTGGATTGGACCTTGTCCAGAAACAAGATCGAACCTTGAATGGCTGCAGGTGGCACAGCAAGGTGTCCCATGTAACCGCTTTTCAACGCCATCACTTGCCAGCCAACCACTGATGTGTCACCGCCATCGGCTTGACGCGGCGAGTAGCGCCAGCCACCGTCGCGGCATTGTGCAGTAACGATGAAGTTCAATGCTGCTTGTGCGGGTGCTGCAATGACGGGGTCACCGGTCATCGCGTAGGCTTCGCAAAGCACAATCGCGGCTAACCCATGATCGTACATGTTGCCTCCGCCACGATAATCCATCACCGGCAAACCATTTACCGTTCCAGGTTTGCCGTTTTTGATCAAGAACTGAAGTCCGCGCAAGACAACTTTGTCAAACTCGCCCTCCATGTGTGTTTGGCCAGCGCCCAAGAAGGGCAGCAGCGCCAAACACGTCGCACCATTGATTTGCTTTGCTCGACTTTCCGATTTGCATCCGTTTCCGCATTGATTGTTGCAAACCAAGTTGTGTGCAAGCGTCCAACCGCCGGCTGCAGGCCCCCGCTTCATCTGATGTCGCGCGAACCACTTGAGTGCTTCTTGAACAGCCGCTTCGCTACTTTCGGTTCCCCCGTATTCGCGAAGTAGTTTTTTCTTCATATCGCTACTTCGGCTGCTCATTGGCGCAGCCGACGAAGCGCTTGACAGTGATGCAAGCGTCGTAGCGGGAGGAGCCAAGTCTCCAGCAAAGTCACTCACATCAAGTGGGACCATTGCCACGTCCATTGGCATTTCGACAGCGGTTGGTTCAGTCATCTCGACCGGCTCAGAAATATCAACCGGCTCGGTGACTTCCTCCATCTCCTCTTCCATCTCAGACGGTTCGGAGTCGTCGATCGTGAACTCTTCGATCTCGGGGCCTTCTTCTGCCGTCGCACTCGCCGTCAGCACATTAATAATCTTGACGGGATTGGCGAACGTCATCAAACCAAGCACCAACAAAATCAGAACATGAACCAGAGTGCTAACCAGCCAAGCCGGGGCAGCTTGGAAGAACAAGAAACGGCGTCTCGCCGCAACTCTTCCTTCCTCCTCTTCTTCATATTCCTCTTCGGCTACTTCGGCCTCAAGAACTTCTTCGTCCGCCCATTCAGATTCAGGATGCGACATCAAATGACCTTGATGGATTAGTTGTCACGCGCGTGACATAATTGAAGGATAAGGGTTGAATCAGCCACAAAAGGCAATTGATCCATTGGACCGATTATAGGCGAATTTCACAGCATTGAACGCTTGCGAATCCCAGTTTTTGAATTTTCGCAACAAGCCATTCCATTTCACCACACCTAAAACGCATGGACCGCCAACTTGTACTCGCCCCACCCCCCCTGAAGATGCCGTTTTTCTTCGTTTATCCGGGCAATTTAGGGTATTTACTCTTGGTCTTTCCGATGGTCGTAACGCAACTGCTGGACGGTGACGAGTGTCCCCAGGAATTTCTCCAAAGCCTTTGTTTTGAGGGACTGGACACAACTGGAGCCATCAGAGGGCCCGATCCAACCACCCTTTAGATCGATATTAATCTCAACCGGCTCGAATCGATGAGCGGTCGGGTCTGTCAAAAGCAGTTGCACGCAGAACGATTCGTCCTGTGCACAAGCGTCCTCGAATCCAGTTGACTGCACCGTACTCCAGTCATAATTCCGCTCGTCCAAAAGCGCATGGCGCAAGTGACCCAACCCCGGCGTGGCCGTCAGTTCAACCGGATCAAACTCGCGATCACCGATCGACGTCATCTGAATTCGTTCGCCCAATTGCAACGCGGTGATGGTTGCATCGCCCCAGAACTTACGTGATTTTACCAGTCGAGTCTTCCGAGCACTGATGCTCAGTGCGGCTCCGATCATCCCGAGCAGCAACACCCCCAGCCCCATCAATACTCCTCGTCGAGTAATTTTGGCACGCGGATCGTTGTATTTGTCGGCGTGCAAATCAGCACGCTCTGGATCGTTCTTAGAGTCGGTCATAAGTTATGTGGTGTTGGTGGACACGCTATCATCCGCATTCACAACGTCTTTGCAAATACAGATTCACGATTTCTTATGGTATTCGATTCCGACGCGACCGACGTTAC
>CAZZDZ010000112.1:7946-9268 GCA_964652675.1 uncultured Pirellulaceae bacterium | reverse complement strand
CCCGGAGCCAAAAACATGGTCGGTGCGTTCTGGCAACCGTCTCTGGTTTGGATCGATACGAAAGTGCTTTCGACGTTGCCCCAGCGTGACTACGTCAGCGGATTAGCCGAAGTCATCAAGTACGGTGTGATCGACGACGCCGAGTTCTTTCAATGGCTGGAAAACAACATCGAATCCTTGATGCAACGCGACAACGAAGCGATGCGAACTGCAATTGCTCGCAGCTGCATCAGCAAAGCCAACGTGGTCGGTGAAGACGAACGCGAGACGAGCGGACGTCGCGCGATTTTGAACTACGGACACACCTTCGCGCATGCAATCGAAGCCACCGCAGGCTACGGCAAGTTGCTTCATGGGGAAGCCGTCGCGATTGGTATGCAGATGGCAGCGCGACTGGCAATCGATTTGGGCATGTGTGACGAAGAACTCTTGGACCGACAGACCAAGTTGCTGGTCGCAGCCGATTTGCCCATTACGTTGGAATCGGCCGATGCCAACGAAATGATCCCCGTCATGCAGCGCGACAAAAAAGTCGCCCATGGAAAACTACGATTCATCTTGCCGACCAAAATCGGCTCAGTCGACTTGGTGGGCGATGTGGACACGGCGAAAGTTGTTGCTGCGATTTAATCTGATCGTGAAACAACAGCAGTTTCATGCCGAGTGCTGCATCGGAAAATCTCATTTTCGATGCTTAATAAGCAGCAAACGGCTTTGAACCGGTCGCTAAGTATCTCAAGGCCAAATTTCGTTCGACAATGCACTAGATCTCACCGGCTCCAGCTTGTTAGTGACATGTCTTGTCCAATGTTTTCCGCTGTTTTGCCAAAACTTTACCAACGTTTCGACGGCTCCGGTTTGACAGAAATCACTAAGTCAAGATTGCTACTTGTGTGCACCGCCTTGCTGATGATCAGCACGGTGGGTTGTGTGCGTCGTCGCATGACGGTCCGAACGAGTCCGCCGGGGGCAACGATTTCCGTTGACAACCAAGTCATTGGGACATCACCTGCGGCGTCCAGCTTTACCTACTACGGGACTCGCGAGTTTCGGATCGAAAAAGACGGATTCAAGACCGAGACCATTCGGCGAAAATTCAATCCACCCTGGTATCAGTGGCCTGGTTTAGACTTTGTTTCCGAAACACTTTGGCCTGGCGAAATCCGTGATGAACGGATTATCGACGTTCAGCTTTCGCCAAGAACATTCGAGGCGACCGAAGACGTCGTCTCAAGAGCGGACACACTACGAGGCCAAGCCAGCAGCGGAATCGTCACCGGCCCCCGCCGGTAAAAATCCCCGCAAGGCTGGAGTCCAGGCTT
>CAZZDZ010000112.1:0-7846 GCA_964652675.1 uncultured Pirellulaceae bacterium | reverse complement strand
TCTTAACCGAACCTTACGTTCCGAACTTACGTAAGGCTGATGATTGAATCAAAGGTGGTGACAAACGTTCGGCAATTTGTTGTACGTGTTTTGCATCAGCCGGTCTTTCGAAAGAAAATGTCGTACCGAGCGAGTCGCAAATGAACGAGATGAATCCGTATCAGGCTCCGAACGAAGATTCTGTTCCATCAGCAAATAGTTGGCGCACAATAAGACGCACGGTTTCGTTGGACGGAGTCTTTATTTGCGTTGCCAGCGTGTGTGGGATAGGTCTTGCTGGCTACGGCACTTTGGGGGCCGTTTTCAATGTCATGAATTTGTCGCGACCACTTTCAGTTGGCGATGCGATCACAGAAGCGTGGCTCGTTTTTGTGATGTTGTTGGGCCTCGCGATTTACGCGGTAATCTACTTTGTGCGAAAGAAACGCTTGGCGATTGACCCTGTCGATTTTTCTGTCGTCACCATTTTTACCACCGTGGTCGTTATGGCGTTGGAGCTGCATCTAGCAGTATTTATCGAGCCGTTTTGAGCCACCTTTAAAGTGCAAGATGTCCATTAGCTGTCTCGATTACGCATAAACTCAGCGACGTTCGTAAAAAACGCTCTCAATGGCTCGGCGGCTGATTTTGGCACTTCTGTTTCCACCATGGATTCGTCCATCAAGTGCAACCAACGGTCGCGCTGTTCGGGGCCGATCGCAAACGGTGCGTGACGCATTCTCAAGCGAGGGTGGCCGCGTTGTTGGATGTATCGATCTGAGCCACCGAAGCGAAAGATCAAAAAATCTCGCAAGCGTTCTTCGGCGCCCTGCCAATCGTCGTCTGGATACATGGGGCCGATCAAATCATCGACTTTTACTCTTCGATAAAATGCTGCCACAAGAGCTGCAAACTCCTGCTCGCCCATCACTTCACTGATCGCCGGTTCGTCCACGGAGCATCTACTGTTTGGAAATCGACTGTTTGCAAATCGCTGCTGCGGATCACCATCGCGATTCGCTGTTTCGTTTGCTGGTTCAAGAAAGCGATAGTCTATCGCAGCTTGGAGATTCCCGCTTGGGGTTGAATGCGACGCCACACGCGTTTTAAAGATTCCTTCATCGGCGCCTGTTTGATCATGCCGACCGCCGCCGTCTCCAAATTCCGCCAGCGCCGATACATACTCGATCGCGAAATGCACCCATAAGTGATTTCAGATTTGGTGTCCGTTTGCTTCAGCTTGTAAGGCTGTTCGCCGTAGCCCATGTCGATATAGCGAATTCCGTGGTCGGATGCGGCCGCAACGATTTGTCGAAACAAAGCGGTACCAGGAGAGTAACGCGCGTACTTGGGGTCGTAGGTCGGAAACCAGTAATGCAGCAAGTCGTCTTCGATGATCCCATAGTGCGCCGCGACGACGTTTTCACCAGCTCGCAACACACTCAGCAATCCTCGCGCGTTGCCTGGCAACTCTCCTAAACAT
The DNA here is from genome assembly GCA_964652675.1 of uncultured Pirellulaceae bacterium. Taxonomy (GTDB): domain Bacteria; phylum Planctomycetota; class Planctomycetia; order Pirellulales; family Pirellulaceae; genus K23-9. Next base: position 6,384 of record CAZZDZ010000112.1, on the reverse strand, counting down.
TCAGGATTGAATAGTCCTGATAGCAGATCACGAGTCCACTGGGGCGTAAAGAAATCCAGAATGTTGGTGCGGTTGTATTGATCGCGTTTCCATCGGATCGTTTGGTCCAGCAAGTCGTTTGATCTGCAGTCGATCTCAAGCTGGACGGGGCCGATTTCGCGAGCCATTTTGCGGGTCTTTTGCGGTTGGCGTCTTATCGTTTTGTGACGTTTACTTATCTTGGCCAAAAACGCTTGGCTGTCGTCACCAAGTGTGGCGCAAAACGATGCGATCGTTCCGATGTGATTTTTTGGTCCCAGTCGTTGGGGGCTGCTGCCAAGCATGGCGTGAAAGTCGTACGCTTTCACATCGATCTGCTCCAACAGCCAAATCCAATCGATGCCAGCGTCTTTTTCGGCAATCAAATTATGTGCGTCGTTAAAGCAACGGCCGACCGGATGCGCAACGTTATTGACACGTTGAAACGGTAAAAATCCGATGATCTGGTTGTCTTCGGAAACGATCGCGACTTCGACGTCACCGCGTGCGCGATGCACCGCAGCACTAAATTGAGTCGAAAAGAATGGCGTGTTGAATTCAGCACGCAGCGAACGAATCGCTTGCCATGACTTCAAATGGTGTTCTGTTAGCTGATCAAAACGGAGGACGTGTACCTGGCGCCCCAGACGCGGTTTTTCGCGACGAATGCCGGTCTTTGGCTGCCCTGTAATGGGGACAATCGTAACGGCGCACTCAGGCGGGGACTCGACGCGTAAGTTCACCTTATGACCTATCCAAATGTTTAAAACGATTGATGTTCCGTAGTGGTTTTCAGGCTAGTTCGCAGACCTCAATTCCCAGGGCTTATGCGGACGATTCGCAGTTAAAACGGATGGCGTGTATCGGTTAATCCCATTAAACCGGCTGTGATTCTCAGTTCGTTGGCTTGTGGCGTGGGCCTAACCCCAGAAAACGCTCCGCCATGCTGGCGAGAACGCCGATTGCGGGGCCTCGCCGGTAGTTGACCCTGTCCCTAAACTGGAATCATCCAATGATTGGATCGTAGTTTTTCCGACTGCCTTGTTCGCAGGAATTAGGCAGTACGTTGGTCGATATTTTGTAAATCCTTTCCACCAGAAAGATGCCGGAAACTAATCCGCCGAACGAATCAACGCACGAACCTCAGAAAGGGCCTACGCCAGAGTCCGCAGACGTAGTGCACCATGAAGCAGTTCACCATGAACGCGTGATGGACCATTTCGAGGATCCGTACCATTACGGACCATTGGAGTGTTTGACTCACGCCGCCGAGGCTGAGATTCCGGTCTGTCGAGATAAAATTCGTGTCCAGTTACAGATCGCTGATGGAATCGTCCAAGAAGGCTGGTTTGAGGGAGAAGGTTGTGTTGTTAGCCAATCCGCTGCGTCCATGTTGATGGAAAAAGTGGAGCGGATGTCGATCGACGAAGTGCGAAATTTCTCGCCCCAAGACATGCTGGAACTGTACGGCCCCACTTTGGTCGCGAACCGACAGAAGTGTTGTTTGCTCTCTTGGAGAGTATTGCAAAGCGCACTCGAGCGACCGACTTTTGACGAAGACGCTGATGATGCCGTTAACTTTGGCGGTCCCAGTTTAAGCGAAGAGTGTTAGTCTGAGCGAAAAGTGCTAACAGCAAAGATGGCTGTTCCAACGTAAGTTGAAAACGAATCGTATTGTTCTTTTCAACTGTTTCTCTCTCCTGTTTCCCCACCCCAACCGAGATGAATTTTTGAGTGGTGTTGACGATCTGATCGAAGAGTTCGCCGATTTGGACGAATCCGAAGCCTATCAGTTGCTTGATGAACTTGGCCGACAGTTGCCCAAGATTCCTGAATCAGTTTATGTGCCCGAGAACATTGTGCCGGGATGCCAAAGCCGCGTTTGGATGGTGAAATCCTGGGCGATCAAAAACCCAGGCGACGATCAAACAGCGGAGCTCCAGATTCAGGCCGATAGTGACGCCATCATCGTCAAGGGCCTCGTGTCTCTGTTGCTGGAAATGTATCAGACCAAGACAGCTCAGCAGGTCATGGATGTCGACTATGTGGACATCTTTGATTCACTAGGTTTGTCCAATCTTATCACGCCGCAGCGAAAGAATGGCCTGCATGCAATGGTCCAGTCGATTCGTGGTTTCGCTGCACAATCACTTGGTGAATCGACGACCCAATCAGAAAACGATCCTGTTGCGTCAAAACCGGCTGCTAAGGCAACCAAGACTACGGTGCCCAAGATATCACGCAACATCGAAACGATTGTCAGCGAGTTTCCGATTTTGCAACAAACGCTTCCATCTGGGAAACGTCCCGTTTTTTTGGACAGTGGAGCTTCTGCACAAAAACCCTCAGCCGTGATTGACTGCGAACGCCAAGTCCAAGAGCAGTATTACGCCAATGCCTTTCGTGGCCGTTACTATTTCGGCCAGCGCATTGATGACGGGATCGAAGCGACACGCGCGGCCACGGCAAGTTTGATCAATGCGTCCAGCAGTGACCAGATCGTGTTTACGAGCGGGACAACAATGTCGATCAACTTGGTTGCGACATCATGGGGACGCAAGTTTCTGAAGCCGGGCGATGAAGTGGTCGTGTCGGAAATGGGGCACCACGCGAATTTTGTCCCATGGCAGTCGGTCGCCAAAGAAACAGGCGCGACGTTACGTATTCTGCCGATCAATGACGAATACGTACTTGATCCTAGCGCGATTGAAAAAGTGATCAACCCAAAGACTGCGATGGTCGCGATCAGCAGCATGAGCAATGTGCTGGGCACGGTGAATCCGATCGACGAAATTTGCGCCAGAGCCCACGAGAATGGAGCTGTCGTGTTGGTGGACGCAGCCCAAAGTGCACCGCACCAACCGATTGACGTTCAAGCGTCCGGCATCGATTTCCTTTGCTTTTCGGGGCACAAGCTTTATGGGCCATCGGGTATCGGCATCTTGTACGGACGCAGCGAGCTACTTGATGCGATGGATCCGTTTATGTTTGGCGGACACATGATCCAAACAGTTGGTCGCGACGAATCGACTTGGTCGGCGGCGCCCGCAAAGTTCGAGGCGGGCACGATGCCGATCGTCCAGATCATCGCGTTGGGCGAAGCGATCGATTTTGTTTTGTCGGTTGGTTTCGATGCGATTGCCCAACACGAGCACGCATTGTTAAAGCAAACGCATCTTGAACTATCCAAAATCGATGGGCTGAAAATTCATGGGCCAGCGCTCGATCGCAAGGGAGCGATTGTCAGCTTTTCGATTGACGGCATTGCCACCGAAGACTTGGCGTATCGGCTGGACCAGCAAGGTGTATTTACGCGGCATGGAAACCACTGTGCCATGGTGCTACACGAACGCTTGGGCGTACCAGCAACGACGCGGGCTTCGCTGGGGATGTACAACACACAAGACGACATCGAAACCTTTGCCAACGCAATGGTAGACGCGGTCGCAAACATCCGCCGCTAAGTCGCGCCACGCTAAGGCGACGATTGATTTTTGTTTCCTAAGAACTCACCCGCTGATCATGCCGTATATGATCTATGGTTAGAGTGGTGTTTTTCATGCTTTGAATCGGGGCAGCGCTCGTCGGAAGTTCTTTCACAAAAGCGACGATCTCGAGCTACTCCCGCGAGTCCTTGGCGGCGGTTTGAAAAAGTAAATATTTTTCGGTCTTCAATTTCGACAGGAAAAAGATGAAGTGGTTGAAACGAATCTTTTCGGGACCCTCGAAGAAACAATCTGATCCGTCCGAAACGGCACAAGGCTCTTCTGGCGAACAACCCAACAACGGCCCAGCCACGTCATGGTTGTCACCTGATGACCCTGAAAACCCGTTTCCTGTTCCGATTGTTAGTTTGATGGGCAACCTTGAACTCCAGTCGATGTCACAGGATCAAGAGGCGGCGACCATGGCAATATCGTGGCGGCCTGGCCAGCAGCGTCGAATCAGTCCTGATCGAAGTGGTGACGGGATTGCATGCGATTTACGATACCCAATAGACGGTGTTCTTCCAGACGGAATGCTGTTCATTCCTAGTGCGATGGAAGATAAATGGGTGATTGCCTTGCGTGATGAGACTGTGATTTTTGCTCGTAGTTGGACTGGCGAAACCGAGATTACTGCCGATGCCACGGTTGAGAACAGCGAACTCTGCCTGAGACGAATTTATAGGCACGATGTTGTTAGTAGTTTTGGCGATGTTGCAACGGTTGTTGATTGGATTGTCCGGAGCCACGCGATGCAGGAAAGGCTTCCACTTCCGGTAGATCAAGAAACAGCAAAAATGCTTGCTGAGTTTCCTTTGATGGCGATGAGCATTTTTGGCCACCGTTTGTTTTGCGCAGGCGTCGGCTACAGAATGCCACCTACCGAAACGTATCTTGTTAGTGATGGTGACATGGCTGCAGCGGTGCATGCAAACGACCTTGCCAAAGTCCGGCAGTTGGCGTCCGAAGAAGCGTGGCTTTCCCGAACAAGCGTGGTGGGCTCACCGCCATTGCTTCTTGCTTCACAACTTGGCCATACAGATCTTTGCACGCTTATTTTAGAGCTCGGAGCCGATATTGAAGCCCGAAACAATCATGGCGAAACGGCATTACACATGGGGGTCGTCAGTAAAGCAGGGTCCGAGCACGTCGCGATGCTGTTGGACGCGGGTGCCAAGTTAAATGCGGAAAATTGCGATGGGTTCACCGCTGTCCACGCAGCCGTCGAAGTGGACGACGCCGATATGGTTCGCTTTCTCGCACAAAGAGGTGCCGATCTGGAAGCTGAAACTCAAAAAGGTTATCGACCAATTCACATCGCTGCTGGCCTTGGCCATCGCGATTCAGCCGAAGCACTTATTGAGTTAGGCGTCGACATTCAAGCAGAATGTGAAGGAAACAACCCAGTTCAGATTGCCATCAGTGAAGGCAATCATGAATTCGCCCGCTGGTTCGAATCGCGGCAACGATCCAGCTGATCTTTGCCACAACCCCGTGCCCAAGCTCTGTACGCGATCAAAAAGCAAGGGGAAGAAATCGAAAATAGCCATCGTTGCGTGCAGAAACTACTGCTGGCTAGCTCGCGAGTCTTTTCAGTTACTGAAGCGTATGCGCGAACCTTTTTTGCGGTCTTTGGTCTATCCGACAGACGCTTTCCGGTGTTCTTGAGACCAAGAACTCTGGCGAAAAAAACGGAAACGTCGGATTGAATACCCCGCAGAGTCGCAACGATGGAAATCATTCTTTTCATTGGGGCTCAGGCTACCGGCAAATCCAGTTTCTGTAAGAACCGTTTTTTCGAATCGCACGTGCGTGTCAATCTGGACATGCTACGAACGCGTCATCGTGAGCGCACGCTTATCGAAGCCTGTTTGCGCTGCAGCCAGCCCTTTGTCATCGACAACACCAACGCTACACGCGCCAGTCGCGAGCGTTATTTTTGCTGGATTCGCAACCTGTGTCCTAGATCGCATGTGCGCGGATTCTATTTTCAATCACGCGCAAGGCAGTGCGTCCAGCGGAATCGGATGCGAGATGACAAAAACCAAGTCCCTGACCAAGCGATTTATGGCACCATCAATCGATTGGAGTTGCCTGAATACGCAGAGGGGTTCGCCGAACTGAACTATGTACGAATTGAGAGCCAAGGTTTTGTAGTGGAGAAATGGAACGATGAAGTTTAAAGAGATAGACGAAAAGATGCGCGCCTATGAAACGTACGCCGACACTTGTGTCCTTCCACAGATGTACATCGTCGCGCGTCTGGATGGCCGAAGTTTTACGCGATTGACAAAGGAGACTTGCCAATACGAAGCACCGTTTGATGTTCGGTTTCGCGACTTGATGGTCAGCACAACACGTTCGCTAATGCAGTGTGGGTTCAATGTTGTTTTTGGATACACCCAAAGCGACGAAATCTCCCTGCTGCTTGGACGTGACGAAAGAGCATTCGGACGGAAGCTTCGCAAACTCAATTCTGTCTTGCCTGGAGAAGCAAGTTCACATTTTTCGATCGCGTTGGGAAAACCGGCAACCTTTGACTGCCGTGTATCGCAATTACCCAACAAAGAACTGGTGTGCGACTACTTTCGCTGGCGCAACCAAGACGCAGTCCGCAACGCCCTAAACGCACACTGTTATTGGGCACTGCGAAAATCAGGAATCGCTGCGAGACAGGCAACACTTCGCCTAGCTGGCATGAACGTTGCGAAGAAAAACGAATTGCTGTTCTCTGATTTCGGTATCAATTTCAATGACCTACCCGCTTGGCAAAAGCGAGGAACAGGCCTTTATTGGCAAAGCTACCTCAAAGATGCCGTGAATCCTAAGACGGGTGAAAGCGTCCAAGCTCAGCGACGCAAAATTTACGTCGACCTAAACC
>CAZZDZ010000111.1:0-15833 GCA_964652675.1 uncultured Pirellulaceae bacterium | reverse complement strand
ACGCGTTGACTAAGTTGCTGGTCACCGAAGCATCGGTGGCGGTCGTCTGATCGGCAATCAGAGCTGACCTGACCGCTGAATACGACAGATTCGCAATCTCTGGGTTCGCACCACCAAGAACATTGGGCGCTAACGCATCAACATCAATCTCATAGTTCAATACGATCGCATCCGTAAATTGCGCGGACCAATTGGCAGCGGCAGCGTCGAAGCCTGCGCGAAAGTCTGCCGCCAAGGTCGGATTGGAAGTCCTCAGTGCAGTCAGCCCAGCGCCTTCGGTCAGATTAATTGTCAGCGTGGCATCGGCCGACGGGCACGCGACAATTCCCCAGAACAGAAAGACAACAAGACAAGTGTGTCTACGTGAAGGATTGGAGCAGCGCATTTGAAACATCGTGGGTAACATCTGTATTGGAAATGATGAAAAACCCCGACGCCTGATTATCACCTGCACCACTAGATGGCATCAACCCTATTCCAAGCCCGAATAGCGATTTCTGCTGCGATACGTATCCCAATCGGCATAGGCGTCCGGTTTGTTCGCCCAGTGACTGAGCCGCAATCAACAAAAAACGCCACCCAGCCGAAGCTGCGTGGCGTTGTGTCTGAGTTTGCCTGTCTGGATTGCTCCGAGTCACTATCAACGCGACAGAAAGACTATTTGTCCCACCACCATTGTTTATCCGTGCTGGCTAGTGCAGTGCGACGCGTTTCGCCAACCGAGTCGTCCGTTTTCTGTTTTTGCACAACACCGAATGCGTTGATATCAACACCGCCGGATGTCGTTACGACCCAACCAGCGCGACCGCGAACAAAACTGCACTGCGGCGAGACGGCTTTTGGAACTTGAAAGCCACCGGTTTCGATGTGTTCGGCCCCACGCAAAACGGAAAGGTCCAAACCTGCTTTTTCATCCAAGCGTTCTTGGCTGATCAAAGTCGCGATAACGGTCAAGTCCATGATGTTACGCAAGTCTCTAAACACGGTCACTTTTTCAGAAAGGCCCGCGTAGTTCTCGGTCATCTTGCCAGCCCATTGCTCTGCCAACTTGTCTTTGCGTCCAGTGCCTTTTGCGGAACCGTCTTTGCCGATTTCGTCTTGCTCGGTCAGCGTCTTGACGCCTTGACCTGTGATTCGCCACGACAAACCATCCTCGCTGCGCGTCAGCGCGTCGTAGTCGCACGCCATCCACCAACGTGGATTCTGTGCAGCCGTGTGGCGGCCATTCTTTGCCATTTGCAAATAGCTAGGTAATTCCGGTACCGGAGATTTAACCAAGTCCATTGCGATTCGCTTCATTTCATAATCAGCGGCGACCAATGTACGAGCATAGCGGCTATCGGTTGGAATGCCTGTTAGGCGAATCGTTTGTGGCCCGAACGCTTCCTTCATCGATGCTTCGTAGACCGCTGGGTTTTGACCAGGACGCAGTCTTACCTTTCGCATCAATTGTTGCAGTCTACGTCGGCCTTCTTCGGTTGGCTCGATCGAGCACGAGATAGCTTCGCGACGTGCTTGTTCAACCGATCCCATTGCAACGGCAAGGTCTTCTAGTCGGATCGTGGCACCGCCGGTTTGAGTTCCGACGACGGACCCGTCATCCAGTAATTTCCATGGCTCTGCAGGACCGGCGATCACGATGTCGTTGTTTTCTTTGTCAACAAAGAGATATTCGACTCTCTGCAAGCCAGCCATCAACGATATTTCGTCGGGCATTGCGTCACCGGTTTTGGAGCTTTCAACGATGGCAGCTTGGAGTCGTTTTAGCGAGACCATCCGCAGTTCGGTCTTTTTCGCCATGTCACCATCAGCTTGGTCCACTAGACCACGCATGATATTTGCAGCGTCCAAGCGTTCGTCAACGGTTGCAGTACGCAAAACGCCGGAAGCGTCGATCATCACACCACCAACGGCATTTTGATTTTGGAAACCTCCCGCATGAACGGTTGCTGCCAGACAGATGATGCCTAACGATGCGGATGCGACGATGCGGACTAGACGAGCGATGCCCAATTCCATGTTCTTTCTCCAGGACGCCTGATAGAAACCAGGACGAAATTCGGTTGAAAAGGTAAGCGAAGTTCGAGGAGGCGAACGAACTTCGCTTGGCTACATACGAAAAGTAACCGTAAGATAGAATAGTTGCGTCCAAATCTGGTCGCAACACAAGTCTTGGCTGTTGCCGGGTTTGCACGCAGAATTTCACAGAAAACGTCCTACTAAAACTACTCAGCTTTACTCCCTGACTCGGATCGGAAGTTCTCGTTTGAACTCAGAAGCACCCAAAACCAGCTCAGGCCCCACAAATACGCCAGATCGCGACAAAGGTGATAGCTTGCTAGAGAATCCAGATGGAGCTCCCCCGAAAGACGCCCAGCACGATAACGGTGCCTATTTGGTACTGCGAACCGCCGGGCGATGGAGTGATGTGTTCCGGCTCTCCCCCCCCGCCGAAGCCGTCGCGGGGCGAGCTTCATCGGGGCAAATCGTGATCCGTAGCGACCAAGCCAGCAGACGTCACGCCCGCTTTTTCTGGTCGAAAGATTCGTGGATGATCCAAGATCTCGGTAGCCGCAATGGCACATTCCTGAATGGCCAGCGGATCGAATCCGATCACTCCCTAAGTGATGGCGACACCATCGAAATCGCCGGGTTTGCGATTCAGTTCACCAAGCAAATCGATGGAACCGCCAAGGGCCCCGTCGCAGCCGAGTCCAGCCAAGTAACTGACGACCAGTTGACGATGGAGATGGACGCCAGCGCGATCACGGATCGACGACGACACAGTCACTATCTCAGTCGTAGCGCCGGTTCCAGATCACAGTCGGCCGATGAATCGGCACGCCAGCTTCTGCAACTCGCTTTCGCGTTGGCCCGGTCAGAAAAGACTAGCGCTGCTGTGGAGACGGTATTGGAATTGCTTTCAGATGAAGTCAATTTTGGCACAGCGGGTGCCTACGTCGTCGATCTCAAATCCAAGTCGTCGATCCAAGGTGTCAATGACCTGACTCTTGTTGGAACTCGCCAAAGTGGCACGCGAAGCTATCGTCGTCCTCCCGATCAACTGGTCGTGAACGTTGCCAACCCAGACGGGCAAGCGATCCTGGCACGAAATGTTTTGGGTGACCGCGAATTGGCTACCGAAAACAGCCGCGGTGAAATCGATGTTCAAAGCGTCATTTTGGCGCCCGTACGAGACCGCGATGGCCAGCTGCGCGGTCTATTGCATCTCACCACGATCGCGGACGAAACGCCGTTGACCGGTGATGACTTGGAATTTGTCGTCGCGTCTGCGGAGATCTTGGCCGAATCACTGGGAGGATTGGCGACGCGAAAACGATTAAGCCGATCGTTGCGTCGCAGTCGTCAGCAAGTCAAACAATTGCAAGAGTTGCTAGAAGACAAAGCAAAAATCATCGGCCGCAGCGAACCCATCGAAACAGTCGTCCAACAAGTCGCTTTGGCAGCACCAACGACTGCGACGGTGCTGGTGCGAGGTGAATCCGGAGCCGGCAAAGAACTGGTGGCCGCCGCATTGCACTACGCCAGCAACCGACGCGATGGCCCGTTTGTCTGTTTGAACTGCGCGGCGTTGTCGCCCAGTTTGCTTGAGAGCGAGTTGTTTGGTCACGAAAAAGGTGCCTTCACCGGTGCGACCGATCGAAAACGTGGCAAGTTTGAATCGGCCGACGGCGGCACATTGATGTTGGACGAGATCGGCGAGATGAGCGCCGAGACGCAAGCTAAGTTTTTGCGAGTTTTGGAAGGCCATCCGTTCGAGCGCGTGGGCGGCCAGTCGCCGATCACGGTTGATGTTCGTGTCGTCGCGGCAACGAACCGCGACCTACAAGCGATGGTGGCCGAAGGCAAGTTTCGCCAAGACCTCTACTATCGGTTGCACGTGGTCGAAATCCTGGTGCCACCACTACGCAAACGCGGCAAGGACGTCATCAGCTTGGCGGAACATTTCCTAGACCTGTTCAACCAAAAGATGGGACGCAAAATCGAAGGGTTCTCCAAGGCGGCCAAGAAACGCCTGGTCGAGTATTCGTGGCCCGGCAACGTTCGCGAACTGAAAAATGTGGTCGAACGCGCGGTGGTACTGAACACCAAAACCACAATCGAAGAGTCAGACTTGGTGCTGTCCCCAGCGATCCACGGCGGAAAACTGCCAGCAGGAATGTCAGACGCTGGCAACGCTGCGGCGGTGGATACAACCCTGGCCGAATTAGAACGGTCGCACATCGAACGAGTCTTGCGTCACACCGAAGGCAACAAGAGTCGTGCGTCCGCGATTCTTGGGATCGAGCGCAGCACGTTGGATCGAAAGCTGAAAAAGTTCGCTAAAGACGACGCGTAAGCAGAACGGCCAAGACGCGTTTATCGAAAACGGAACATGCTGTTTATCAATCGCCTGGCGCGTCCGGCCAACGAGATTGGCAAGGCATCAATCTTAGCCATCGCATTGGTTCCGGTGACCAGATCCAAGTCGTTTTTGTCTAATTGTATTCGGACGACGTAGGACGTTGCCGCCGGTTTCACACTGCGCGTCGCTGATGGATCGTCACGGCGCTGGGCATTTTCGTCTTCGTTCCATTGCGATTGCGAAATGTCGCTTACTTTTCCGAAAAAGATCACCGAAGGATTCGATTCGAGCGCCAGTTTTACGGTTGCCCCATTTTCAATTCGCTGCACGCTGTTTTGATCCAACGTGATCTCGGCATCCCAATCGTCACTTAAAGCGATGCTCATTAGTTCGGAACCGGACTGCAAAAAACAGTTTTGGTTTTCGGGGTCCGTCGGGTAGCCCGACCAACTGACCAAACGCTGTTCGATCAATTCATTCGGTGGTGACTCGGCACGGCGCGGCGCCGCGATCAATTTCCCCGATGCGGGAGCACGCAACACCAAACCATCCAATCGAGATTTTCGGGTGTCATATTGTTTCTGCAAGTCTTCCAAGAGCGCTTCGGCGCTTGGCAACTCGTTGGCCGCTTCGGGGCGTTCAAATTGGCTACGCCGAACCGACTCGACGACCTTTCGCTGAGTTTCCAGTCGACCACTGGCCTGAGTGCATTGCAGTTCTACTTCGGGGTTGATCAACCGGACCAATTCGTCGCCTTCGGACACGCTCTGCCCTGGATGCGCCAACAATTCACCAAGCTGACCCGCGGTCGAAATGTAAATGGGCGTTTCTTCACGAGGCACAATTCGCGCCGACTGAGAAACGCTTGCTGGTAGCGGATAAAACGCCAGCGCGATTAGACCAACAAGCAAGACCAGTGAGAAAGCTACACGTTTCATTTTGATTAACCTTCGTCGCGAGGGATTGCGCAAAAACCGCAATGGCGCGCGAAGCAGCGTGTAGACCATGCTACACGCCGCGAAAAGACAAAGAACACGACCGAGAGATTCAAGCCCGTAGGGTCGCAAAATAAGAGAGACAAACCAGAGAATCAGGACCGTCAAAGACCAGCGGTAGCAAAACGCCGCCACTGCGTAAATGAACAACCAAAAGTGCGAGGAATTGTCCGACAAATCTGGCGTGTCTTCTTCAACTCCCAAAAACAATTTTGACCAACGACTGGACAGCAGTCGCCGTGATTTCTCGCCCAAGTTGGGCACGTCGCAAATGTCGGACAAAACATAGTAGCCGTCGTATCGCAAGAGCGGATTGGCGTTGAACAGCAACGTGCTGACGCCACACACCAACATGATGTTCATCGCAATGTAGTGCGCTATACCCGGCGCAGTCCACGCCCAAACAAACGCTGCAATCGCAGCCAAAAAGACTTCGGTCGCAATACCAGCCATTCCAACCGCAGCACGTTGCCAACGACTTGGCAACATCCACGAATCAGACGTGTCACAGTAAAGTGCTGGCGTGAACACCAACAACATCGGGCCGATCTGATGGCATTCGCCGCCAAAGTGTTTACAGGCAATCGCATGGCCTAGTTCATGCAGAACTTTCGTTCCGCCAATCACGCACGCCAGAATCAGGAGTGAATCAAACCGCAACCACTGACTCATCTGCGGAAACTCGCTGCCGAATCGTTCCCATTGTCCCGCAAAGAGTGTTAAAGCGCATATGCAGATCAGGAACGCGGTCGACAAGCCAATGCGTCCAAGAAAAGGTCGCGTGAGCGGATAAAGTCGTCGTAGCAACGGTTCCGGATCGACGCCTGGAAAACGAATGAACAAGATGCCGTTGATGTATTGCAACCACTTTTCGCGTTTTTCCTTGTTGCGGCGATCCGTCAGGCGGTCACCTTGCATCGGAGCATCCGACAAAGTCAGTCCGTTTTGGTGAAAACGAAACAGCAACTGGTTTAGCTGTGCATCGGTGACCCGGGTCGGCGGAAAACGATCTTCATACGCCACTCGAATCTTTTCCAGGGACGTGTTTCCATCAAGCATCTCAAGGACAAAGTACTCGTCCGGCCGCATACGGTGATATTTCAACGCGATCGGGTCTTTAACCACCACGGCGGATTCATGTTTGTGATGCGTTTCCACGCTGACCAGATCCATGCGCCGACGCACGCCCAAAGACGTGTGCGAAGTCGATTGGGGATTGGGGAAATTCATGGAACGTCGTCAAAACGTTGTATCGGAAGACTGCCCGGTAGCAATCGCAAAACGTGTCCCCCAGCGCGTTTGGACCTACCGAAAGTAGAACAGGACGTTGCGGTTGACGAAATCAAAAACGTCGCTGAACCAGCTTCGCATGATCGAACGTTTGCCGCACGCGATTCTGGCGGTTACGTCCGCACCGATCCGCACATTCTGTGGATCGAACGTGTCCAAATCTCCGTCGCCAATCGCAAATTTTTCGACATCAAAGCTACCAACGCCGCCGGCCAAGGACACCTGAGTTTCAGTTGCGTTGTCGTCGACGGACGCTTTGGCATCTATCAAAGGAACCATCGCTGTTGCGTCGATTACATGGTCGCCGTTTGCGTCCAGGCGTGCCGCAGTGGATACGTCCTGTAGGTTTGCGGCGAACGACGCGTTGGGGTTTGTTGCAACGGCAAATTTGATGGGAAGATCACCTTTCCCCTGGAACGCTTCCAAGACAGGGCCGGCATCGTGGTCGGGAACCTGCAATCGCAACGACCAAGGTCCGTCATGGTTGACAATACTGACCAACAAGTTGCCACGTGAAACGGGCCGATCAACCAAACGACGTTGCAATTGCCAACCAACGACCGTCCCTGAAATCGGGCTGGTGATCACCAAGTCTTTTTGTTGTCGTCGCACCAATTCTTGCTGTGCCCGCAGATTCGCAAGCTCACTTGTCAGTTGGCGTTCTTCTAAAGCCAGGCGGCCCGATTGAGTTGAATCGCCAGCAGAACTCAAGCGGACGCTTTGAATGCTGCTTAGCCGTTTGGTCGCGGTCTGAATCTCGCCGAAAAGTGTTTCAGCTTGGCTTTCCAGGTCGGCGTTTTCAAGCTCGAATAGCGGATCGCCCGCTTGGACTTTTTTGCCATCGGTCGCCAAGATCTTCTTTACCACCCCATCGACGGTGGCAAACACCTGTCGTTTCTGAGCCGGTTCGACGCTGCCTGTTGCGATGACATGATGTTCTGTTTGGATGAACAGAGATGCAACAATCAGCCCCACAAAAAGTAGGCTTCCTGCGACCATCAACGGAAACTTGCTGTGGCGTGTGACACCGCCAATGGATTTCCACAGTTTCAGTCCAAATACTTGTTCGTGTTCTTGTGCGTTTCGCAACGACACCATCGCTTCAGTGGCCACCAACGTTGTCGCTGGCCCGAGCGGTGCGACCGGTTCGCCAGCGAAATACTCCAAGCACATCATCGCGATGATATCGCCAGCGCCCTCGAACGGATTGACCGTGTCGGCGTCGATCCCTACGACATCATCGTCTGTGCTCGGTGCGTGCAGTGGCAACATGACTGCAGTCGTCACACCCGTATCATCCAGATACGTATCCAGCGGCTCTTGAATTTGTGGTGGCAAGGGTTCGTCGCCGGGCAACATAATCGGGCGTGAAAGCACTGCTGCCCGCGTTGCCAACTCTTCGACGGCTTTGATCGAATTGCTGCGTTTATCAATGACCGATACGCCACTGATCGCTTGGACGCGAAATCGTTTTCCCTTGGGGATCAGAACGGTCGTACGATCGCATTTCAACAGACGCCGGGATTCGTTGGCAATCCGATAAGCCGTCGAATCAATATCCAAATCGCGATGGAACAAACACAGGGTTTGACGATTTCGCAGGGCACCGGCGACACCTTCACTCGAAACTGCAATGTCACGGTTTAATGCATCGACGGGAACCGACATCATCTCGTTGCGAATCGAATCAACATACAGATCAAGCTGCTTTAGATCGTAAAGCTGGTCGGTGGCAGACGGTTGAGCTGCCAGACCATAGATCAACAGGATTGCCGCGCGGGACGGTGACTCGCAAAGTTCGACTCGCAATGCACGTGTCTTGTCCGTGCCATCGATTGTTGGTGTTTGCAGATTGACGTCCGCAGCGATCGGCACCACGGCCGCATTTTGCAAAAGAGTCATGATCGTGTCTCGATCAACGCTTTTTGCCAACGATTCGTCTTTTACGAACATCATTGGCCCGGCCCACTGCGCAGACTCGACGGCGATGATGCCGGCATCAAACGAATCCGCCATCGCAGATGCTAAGAGCCGCAGAAATTCAGATTGCGTCGTCGAATCGCTCGCGCACTGATGAACTTGCGCATTGATTTCGCTTAAGCCCAAACGCGACGACGCCGTCTTTTCGACACGTGTTTCGCCAGATTCTGTTGAGGTCGGATTCACCGGTTTGGCGTCAATCAATAAATGAAGTGGTATGCAACGGGAGGTCTCAAGACTAGTTACCTTGCTTCGGATTCAATGTCTTGGATAGGGCCGATATCCTGGATAGCGGCGAAGTTGGTTGGCTGTGCTGTCTGGAATGGCTGTGCTGTCTGGAATGATTGTGACAGCTAAACCGAATGCGGATTTTACGTTGCAAACCTCCCATAAACAAGTTTTTCGCACGATTTGGCGGATTCAGTCGCCTGCAATGCTCTGCAATAGCTTCATCAATTCGGATTCAATTTTCTGCGAAGCCTCGATTTCCAGATGGTTGGTCCCCAGCCAAGTCTCGTAACCACCCAAGCGATGCTGCCTCGGGTCAGGTAAATAGCCGTAATGACCGTTGGCCAGTTCGATTGTGAAGCTCGGTTTTAGCGGACTGTTTTCCTTTAATCGCAAACCGATCTCCACCAAAACTTCACACGGAATCGCGGTGATTCCAACATCACCAACGCGGACAGCTTGCAAGATCAAGTCTTCCGTACCCGAATGTTCTTTTAACGCGAGAGTCCGCCTTGCGTAGGATTTGGCGCGCGGCGGAAGCTTTTTGTCGTCTGGTTCAGCCAAGAATTCCCGGGCTTTTGCCAACTGCTCCTTCGTTGGCTTGCGAACCTTTAAAGTCAGCTCGCTTTGCGCCATCGCCAGTTTAACGTTGCGTTGATAACTGACACTGGGCATCGCTTCGACCACTCGATCGGCAACCAAGCTCGCGACGTGGCGGACTTGTTCAAACTTTTTCTTTTTCGCGCGTGGCTTGTCGAACTGAATATTGTTGATGTCGCCGCTGGTGCCGTTGGACATAATGCCCACGAATGGGCGTAACGCGTCTTGCTGTCCATCGGGAAAAAGTCGCAAGGAAATCTGTCGTGCGAATTCGCCAAAATAATCCGCCGACACACCACCAGCCGCAATGCCACCGACATAGTGCAGCGAGTAGTTCGCCAGCAGCCCGATCGGTCGTCCTGCGGGCGTTTGCACAGAAAGAAACATGACTTGCGGATCCACCGGTCCCGCTGGTCGATCAAGAATCCCCTTTCCGCGCGGCGGATTCATTTTGACTTGATCAGTGTTTTCGCCAAACGGGTTGACTGGCATGTTCAGTGGTTTCAAAAACCATCGTCGGTTGTTGACTTCTTCTGGCACTTGACAGGAGCCCCAGCCGATCTGGGCCGGTACCAAATTCGATGCAGCTTGATGCAGCGCCGAAACGATCCCTCGAGTCACATGTTCCACGTAGTCCAGGTCCGCCGTGACGTCGTGTCGATTTCGTGACGCCGGTGCACTATGGGTGTGCGTGGCCGACGCAAGAATATTTTCGACTGGGATGTCGCAGATCTTCGCAGCCCGCCGCTTCGCTTCATCAAACAGTTCACGTGGACAATAACAACTGTCAACCACAACAAAGGCGATTCGATT
This sequence comes from uncultured Pirellulaceae bacterium, assembly GCA_964652675.1. GTDB lineage: Bacteria > Planctomycetota > Planctomycetia > Pirellulales > Pirellulaceae > K23-9. The sequence goes on along the minus strand of CAZZDZ010000111.1, from coordinate 5,561 downwards.
TGTGCCGTTGTCCAGCACCAAAGCGCGGGCGTTAAGCGGATCCCAAGCGTGAGTCGCCAAACGTTCGCTAAACGTACCTACCATCGGTAACGGCCATTTCTGCGGCGTGATGTCTGCCGTCGCAGCCGCCGCCAACAGTTTTTCTTGTCCTCGCTTTTCTTGTGCTGGCAATGACAACGGGCTCAACAGGCAAACCAGTAACGCAACACACAGAATTCGCATCACACATTTTCCCAAAACATACAACCGGATTACAGAATCCAAAGTGTACTGTGTTTTGCGCGATCACCAGACGTTCTAGAGCGTCCAAACCCGGCTAGCGATCAAGATGCGTAGGATCAACGACGTACTCCAACGCTGTTTCTCGAGTAATTCTGCCATCTTGCATCAATCGTCGAATCGATTCATCCATCGTCCGCATCCCATCAGCCCTACCAGTTTGGATATTCGTGTCGATCGACTCGATTTTGCCCATGCGAATCGCGGCCGACATGGGTGACGTGTTGAATAGAATCTCCACCGCCAGTTCGCGTTTTTCACCAACCACACTACTCGGCAACAAATGCTGGCTGATCACCGCACGCAAGCTGAGCGCCAGTTGCGAGCGTATTTCGTTTTGGTTGTTTTGCGGGAACAAGTCAGTGAATCGATTGACCGCTCCTTTCGCGTCGCGTGTATGCAAAGTTGCAAAGATAAGATGCCCAGTTTCTGCGGCGCTCAATGCAATTTGAGCCGTTTCGCGGTCACGGATTTCGCCGACCAACATCACATCGGGGTCTTGCCGCAATCCATATTTCAGCCCATCCGAAAACGAATCAACGTCTTGGCCAACTTCGCGCTGCGTTACCAGCGAACCATCTTTTTGTGAAAACACGTACTCAATCGGCTCTTCGATCGTAATGATTCTGCGCCCTCCTTCATCGATCAACTTGCGAATCATCATCGCCAACGAAGTCGACTTGCCCGATCCGGTCACACCGGTAAACAACACCAGCCCGTTTCGGATCTTGCCAAGTCGATCTGCCAACTCGCTCGAAAAACCAGCCCACTGAAAATCCGGAATCTGACCGGGGATAACGCGAAAGCAGCCTGCCATCTGGTTTCCCGTCAAAAAATAGTTCGCACGAAAACGTTGCAGCACTGTCGCGTCAGTACTTGTGCCAGCGTCGACGTACCAATGAACGCCGCGTGACTGAGTGTTCACAACGGGCGCAAAATCTAAATTGCGCCGACGACGAAACTGCTCAATCCGATCTTTGCTACAGATGGAACACAAAAGTTCTTCGGTCCGCTCGGCCGAGAGGATTTCCACTGCGAGCGGTTGAAGCACCCCGTGCAGCCGAATCGTGGGCGCGTACCCGGGCACAATGTGCAAATCGGACGCCCCCAACTCGGACGCATTCAAAAGCCAATCGACCAGTTGAGCATCGGGGACAAACTGCTGTGATTCTATCATTTGGTAACCATTGCCCCATCTAAAATGGCGCCGCTTTACTTTCCGCCGGGGGCCACATTGACCGGTTCAGCAAAAACCTCTTGAAGCGTTCCATCGCTATTCGCCGCACCACTTTGTGCGTTCTGAAGAAACATTTCCCAGTGGCTACCAATATCGTCTGTCGGCTCTTGAATCGTCAACGGAGGCTCGGGGATCACGACCGGAGATTGTGGAATCAAGATCGGCGTTGATTGATATGACGAAGCCGGTTTTCGTTCAAGCAATCGGCTTAGTGCATTGTCCACAAACGCTCGGTCGCGGGTTAAACCCAAGTGATCAGCCGACAAGAACGTTCTACTGTTCCACATGACTCGAGGGTTCGTTTCGTCACCGAGCTGTTCTTCCGACACGGCACTTGTTCGGGTGACGGTGCCATCGCCTGGCGCCATTATTTCCTGGACAATCTTTCCATTGTCCAGGTCGACCACCAGCTTATCCAGCGTGTGCATGGCGTCACCTGCAAACAAATGCAACTGAAGGGTTGATGGTGGAACCGCGAATGTATCGATGCTGTTGTTAAACTGCCTTGCGCGTGCAAGGCACTTGGCTTGATGTTCCAATGCGATCCTGCGGCGAGTGTCTTTGTCGCAATGGGGTAACAGTTTCTTCAGCGTACGATCTTGCTTGGGATCGGCCAGTCCCCAGCCAAGCTTTTTCCAGACGTTGGGATCGTACACATCCAAGCTTCGCCCGCTGGCTGTTTTCCACGGGTTGTCGCGATTGCGTGGAAGCAACTGATACGCTGCCGGCATGGTCCCGACCACCGCCGCCGGGAACCTTGGCAACGCTCGCGCCAACTGAACGCCATGTTTCAGCTCTTTAATTGATAAAGCCGAACCAGCATTGGGCGTCCCAATGATCAACGCGCGTTGGACTCGATTGGCTCCGGCCCAATTCAGCTCTGGTAACGATCCGTCTTCCGGCAACGGTTGGTTTCCGTAACGCAGATAGTATCGAGAAACCAATCCACCCATCGAATGCGCGACAATATCGAATTGAATGTTCGCGTTCTCGATCCCGTACTTCTCTAAATACTTTTGCCTTGTGTAGGCCTCTTTTTGTTCGATGAAGTTGTGTAGTTGTGCGGCGGTTTCACTGATGTCCCGACGCCAGTCATAAGAGAACTGGAAACAAGTGAAATGTTCGTCACCATAGTCGACTTGGTTACTTTCATTGATATCAAGGTGCTGGTCACGATAACCGCCGACACCCAACGCGGCCAGAATATGCGCGTACGCGTTGACGCGAATGGGAAACCCCAACACCTTGAATGTCAATTGATCCAGCGGCCCGTCCTCGTGCGTATTATCACGCAATTGCGACAGCCGCACCCCGTAACGCATCGGTATCGATACCGCGGTCAGCGTTGATGTGCGAAGTGGACTTGATGTCGACAGGCCGATTTCGCCCCAAGCGACTTTGCCAGTGTTTTTATCAACCAGCTTTGAGCCAAGGATGCCGGGAATCACAATCACCGGATTCCGCAAATGATCCGGAAGCTGTGCTTGTCGGTCGTAGATCTCGCTCAGCTTGACCTGGTTCTTTGTTTTGAATGCCGCGCAGCCCGCCATCGGAACAAGCAACGCCAAAAACAGTGCGGCAGAACAAAAACGTTGAATCATTGTGGCGCCATCCTTGGCGTCGGCGGTCTTGCTATCAAGCCTTAAGAGAGGACTGGTTACGCGGTTGTATTCTCAAGAAACGAGCACGCTCCTGTCACGTGCTTGCATTGAAAGACAATAGTGATGGAGTTGTATCTCCACAACGGCACAAAATCCAATGGCGCTTTTACCGGATCGACCGCCAGATCAAACTAGCAATTCAGCGATTGCTTGACCGCCATCGGTGATTGGCACGGGTCGATCACCGTTATACAAGTTCTTTGTTGGATCGATTCCCATCGTCGCAAAGATGGTAGCGAACAAATCTGGCACTGAGACTGGGTTTTCGACGGCTTTCATAGCGAGATTATCGCTGACTCCGTAGGCACCTTGATGATTCAAACCGCCACCGGCCAAGACGACGCTGAAATTCTTGCTGTGGTGACCACGTCCGCCACCGGAATCAAACTGCGCCGGTCGGCCGAATTCTCCGCTAATCACAATCAATGTCTTGCTGAGCATTTTGTGCGATTCCAAGTCGACCATCATCGCAGTTAACGCAACATCCAGCTCTTTGATCAACAAATGCTGGTTCAGCTGGCCATCATTGTGAGTGTCCCAACCGGTTCCGTTTCGGAAATTCATGTTGTGAGAAAGTTCAACAAATCGGACGCCGGATTGGAACAACCGTCGTGTCAATAAACAGCGTTGCCCGAATCCGTCACCATACTTATTTCGCAGTGAATCCGATTCACCACTCAAGCCAAACGACTTCATGAAATCGGGTCCGCTCAGGCGCAAACTCTCTCCAACGGCTGCGTCATAATCGGCATACAGTTTATCGTTGCCAAATCGCTCGCGGCCAGATTCGCGAACCGTCGACAGCAGTTCTTGACGTCTCGCTTGTCTCGCGTCGTCAATTCCAACTGGTCGCGCCAATCCCGCCGGTCCGCTTTGGATGTCGGTCAGATACACATAACCGGCTTTCTGTCCAAGAAATCCTGGACCGCGAGTGATATTGGGATAGCCAATCAGCATGTAAGCCGGCACTCCGTCGACCGCCGCACCACGCTCGCTGGCGATGATCGAACCAATCGACGGATACTGAACCGTGCCAGTTGTCGGTCGACCTGTGTGCATGCGATTGGTCGCGGCAGCGTGTTCGTCGACGACATCGTGATGCACCGTGCGAACGGCGGTGACGCGATCCATCACCTTGGCCGTTTCACTAAGGTGTTCGCAAACTTGAACACCATCAACCACCGTGTCGATACTGCGATAGTAGCCACCCGCTTTCTTTGCCTTGGCGTCGCCCATCTCCTTGGGGTCAAAGGTATCGATCTGCGCCATTCCGCCACCAAGCCATATCATGACACAGTGTTCAGCGTCGCCCAATGTAGTCTTGGTTGATTCAGATGCAATGAGCGGTGCGGCTATCGCAGCGGACGCGGTCGATTGAAGAAAAGTTCTGCGTTTCATTTTGATCATCGTTCCGCGTCCTCATTCACTCACGCAACTAACGGTCGTCACACAAAGCGGCGACGTCGAGTCTAATTGAATGTCGACTTGCTTGTTTGTTTTCTCGATCGACGCGACCTTGCACTTTGGAACTTTGCTTTCGATCGTCTGCAAATCTGATTCGGAAAGCACTTGGCCTTTGTACCTTACCGAGAATTTTTCCAAGCGAGATAGCTTTGCCAAGTCATCTGTTTCCAGAGGGATCTTGTCGACATCGGAAACAAAAAAATCGATTTCCTCGATGCGATTGAAAAATGGGATTTGGAGCCGATTGACTAAGCCAACGGTCATCTTTGGGCCCTGGTAGTTGACCACTACCGTTACCGTATCGGGGCTTCACATAAGCACGGCGCCCGCAGAGACGGACGCCACATGCCCATTGGTCGAAACCTTCACAACCGTTCTGCTGGGCAAGTCATCGACGATCGATTCAATCAAATCTTGCTCGACCCGATATTGCTGATAGCTAAGCGACACCCACGCAACAAGGATCCCGCAAAGAAGTGAAATCCCCAAAAGCGACTTCAAGCTAAATTGAAAACAACGGCGTTTTCCAGACAGACTCATTTTCCGCACCGATATAAAGGACCTAACTATCTTCTAGCGTAGGCGATCAAGCACATCCATGCCAATGTTTGAAGCAAGAGAATTTACTAGCACGCAGCGCCAGGCTGCGAGTCTTTTTGGCAACCCGACGCGTGAGTTTTGAAGTTGCGTCACAAAAGATTGACAGTTTAGGAAATGATATTGCACCGCATGAAGCCAGCCACATAGTGGCGACAGCATATAGCCTCGGGCATTAGCCCGAGGTTACGGGCGTCCCCCCTATCGGTTCCGTTTTTTCCGTCCTTCATCGCCGCCTGCGGCGGCGATGAAGGACGGAAAAAAACGAGAGTTGGTGGTGCGGCGACTTGAACCCCATGCTGACGCATGGGGCTATATGCTGT
>CAZZDZ010000110.1:0-15880 GCA_964652675.1 uncultured Pirellulaceae bacterium | reverse complement strand
ATCATCGCCGGATCGTTGGCTATATCGTCGGGCTGGTCGTCGATCGTCACATGGCGGACGAAATTGCGCAGGAAGTGTTCTTAACGGCCCATCAATCGTTGGAAAAGTTTGATCACCGCAGCAGTTTCGTCACATGGCTAATCGGAATCGCTCGAAACAAATCGATATCCGCACTGCGAAGACAAAACGCAAGGCGTCATCGCGAGGCAATCGCTGGACAACAAATCATACGCCACTGGGAACTTGAGTGTGCCGAAGCAAGCCGATCGAACCAGTTGGACCAGATCGATGCGCTGCAGCTTTGCATCGAGAATCTAAAACCGAAGCACCGTGAGCTGTTGGATCGACGGTATCAAGACAACGAATCAATCGCATCGATCGCAAAAACGATGAATCGTCAAGCTGCATCGGTACGAATGATATTCATGCGACTGAGAACGGCATTGGCCGAGTGTGTTAACCGAAAAATGAATCTGGGTTCAGATTCATGAATACATCATTTTGATTGACAAACGTGCAAGACAGTGAACTAAAAGATGCTTGGACGCGAATGTTGGCAGGTGAAAGCCTGACTGCAGATGAAACCGATGCGCTATTGGAGTTGCTCCGGAACCCAGAACGACTTTCCGCGACGACGTTTCAACGCGACTTGTCCGCTCATCAGGCCCTGCGCAGTCTCTGCGCGATGGAGAGTATCAGCGACGATGCATCGGCGGAGTTCGCGTCGCGTTTGACGCAACGAATTCGAACGAACGCCGAAACTCAAATACTTGCGGCAATACCTGCTCCACCGATTGTTTCACCGCCGCCCACTCTGCCGCCACTCGTACAGCAAAGCGATCCAACACCTTTCATAAGTCCCGCGGACGACTCCGCTCCGATGGCGACAGGCCATTGGCTGTTGGCCATTGCCGCTTCAACCTTGATTGCGTCATGCGTTGGTTACTTGTGGCTTTCGTCAAGCAGCAAGGACACGAATAAGATCGCCGAACAAACCGATCGATCGCCAGTCATTGTTCCCGAGACAACGGCGAAGGTGGATAAAGCAAATCCCAACAAGAACAACACTCCAGATTCAGATTTTGCCTCAACGAACGTTCTACCAAACAATGCGATTTCTGATGTCGCCGATGCTGATGTCGCCGATGCTGATGTCACTGATGCTGATGTCACCAATGCTGATATCACTGCGCAGACGACTCCTCCAATTCGCAAAAACCTGCAAAACGAAATCGATATTGCCAATCATCCGCATTCACCAGCCGTTCGCGACGACGCGATTGTGCAAACGACCGATCAGCATGTAAAAGATCTTGACGATACGGGTGCGATGCAAAAGCCGACACTTCAGTCGACGAAACCGGTTGATTCTGGCTCCAGTGCAACCATCTTGCTTGCTGAAAATGCTCGATGGGGAGAGGGCGGAAAACCCAGCGGGGACTTCAGCGACCCGATTGAATTGATCTCGGGAAAGGCCTCGATCAGATTGGCACAGGGAGCGGTGGTTCGATTGAGTGGTCCGACACAATTGCAGATCGATGGCCCCAATCAGGCGGAATTGGTTCAAGGTTCGGTTCAGGTACGTGTCCCAGAGGAGGCAGTGGGATTCCAAATCACGGTACGAGGGGCACGTATCGTTGATTTGGGTACCGAATTTTCTGTTACGTCAAATCCTGGTAGTCACTACACCGTTGTCAGGGTCACCGAAGGCGTGGTGGAGGCGTTTCAAAAGCCGCTGAAGCGTCGTGGGCGCGAACGCAAAACGCGTTTGGTTGCGGGGCGTGCAAAGTGGTTTCCGACAGAGGGACAAGCTTACGATTGGCTATTGCGTTTGAAACTTGCCCCCGACCAAGCGAAGCCAGAAATAATCTCGATTGACGACCAGGACTATCGCTTGCACGATCAGCGGGACCGAACGGCTGCCAATGCAATGCTCGACAAGCAACTTGATTTTGCCGCGCAGCAGATTGAATTGATGGGTCGGGGTGAGAGATTTACCGGTTTGGTGCTTGTCGATGATATCCAACAGAAATTCCACACTGTGCGACAACTGATTGCTGTTCGATCGTTCCTGACCAGCCAACTGCAAAAACGGTCCAGCAATGCAACTCAGTTTGCTTCGCCAGTTGAATGGATCAAAGATTTTCAATCGCAATTCAAGGACTCGCTCAGGACAAACAACTTTTGAATTTTTAAGAGTCGGAATTTTCTGACTTTCTTGTGACGAATCGCGTCTGGGCTCCGACTCACTTGTGAACGCGCGAATTTCACAACAAACTTGTCCGGAGAGTCGGCTCATGATCCAATCACTAAGCAACAGCGGCAGCGTTTTTACGCGGGTCGTCATCTGCAGCATTCTTATGGTGACAGCCAACGTCGCGGCGGGCAGCGAATTGATGATTGCGGATGATTCACGTGTTTGGCAAGACAGTTCGAAATCGCACACGATCAACGCGGCTCTGGTCTCGTACGCGTCACGGAATTTGACGCTAAAGACATCCGACGGTCGAACCATTTCCATCTCGATCGATAAAGTCAGCAAGCCTGACCAAGTTTACGCGATGCGAAAAATCCAGACAGCGCGAGCCAAGCTGTCTTTGTCACAGCGGCAGCCGCTGAAAGCAAAATCCAACACGAGAATCGTTCGTGGTCAAAAAGCCGTTCGCCCCACGTTGACAGCATCGACCGCTAGTGCCGAAAAACTCTACGGGGTCAACTGGCTCCCATTGGATCAAGCTGAATCGGTTGCGACGACAGAGAACAAACCCATTTTGTGGCTCCGTGTCTTGGGCGACATGAAAGGGTTTATGTGAAGCGCGGGGCATCGAATGAGAACCGTGTCGTTCTCAAAAGCTCCCGTGCAAACCAAGTTAGAAAACGAATTCTTGTGTAGCTACACTGACATCACGGGCACTAAAAATACGGGAAAATCGTTTAAGCATGCTCCCCAAGATGCACCCGGATCGTGCGGGCGTGGAGCTGGTCGACAGAATGTTCAGACGATCTTTTTGACGCCGCGTGGAAAGATCTTTCATGTTGCCACCGGTTATCTATCGTCGGACGATCTGATGGGCGAACTGGAATTTGCATCGTGGACTTATGATGCGATTCAGGACTCCAACCCACAACGGGCAACGGGCAAACTGGTCGGTATCCACACGCAACGCATGAGTGATTTAGGGTTTTCCAAGGATCAGATTTACAACCCAAGTGAGTTTGAAGAAATGAAAACGGGGTTTAGCCCGAGCGATCTTGGTTTTACGTTATCCAAGAATCCGATTTTGGGAGACATTGGCGCCAATCGAATGCTGCGCGACGCACGATTCACAATGCGAAACCCATTGATGAGCCGAGCCGAATTCATATCCAATCCAACGGAACTTGTCGGCAGCCACCCATCGTTCTTTGGAAGCAACATCGACATCAACAAATTTGGCATCGAAAAAGAAAACGAGTCGGACGCGACCACGCCGAGCCAATCTCCGCTTGGGCGGTGGGGGAACGGCGCGGATTTGATCGGGCTGTAGTTTTGCCGAAAGGTTTAACAAGAGGTTTACCAGCGGTTCTTTTCATCGGTTGTGACCAAATGGCTAAAAGTGGTTACTCTATCGGAGTCCAATAAACTTCCCCCGATGACCCTGTGAGTGGTTCGACGTGAATTCAAAACCATCCAGATTGCCGATCGTCGATGACTGCGAAGGTTGCGGGGCGTGTTGTCTGCACATGGGGTTTCCAAGCTATGTGCAGGGCAACGAAGTTCAGGCAGCCGAAAAACACTGGGTTTCGATGCCTGCAGAATTGAAACAAGAGTTGACGGATTTTATGCGGAGTTACCAACCGCCGGCGGAAGGTGAATTGGATGGGCCTTGTGTTTGGTTTGATCCGCAGAAACGCGTTTGCACCCACCACGAACATCGTCCAAACGTCTGTCGTGATTTCAAAGTCGGCGGGAAAGACTGCATTGCCTGGCGCAAACACTATGCCGATCGCATTGTTTAAAACACATTGCCATCGGCCCTGCTGTTAGCGAACCCAATTTTTGGCGATTTCAAGCATGTCGCGTCGCTCTTGCAAGTTCGCTGCGAGCGGCAATTGGGCGACTCCAATCAAACGTCGAATGATTTCCAAGCCTGCAAAATTCTTTATCAATTCCATCTCAAGGTCTGGGCCGCTGGATGCCTGGTTGTATCGCTCGCAAATTGATTCAAGGATCGTGTCTGGACTTCCAGCCATGACCAAGTGTGCGATGAATACAGCAACGTCAAACTCTCGTGGCCCTGCAAAACAAAACTCTGCATCAATCACTCGCAGTCCATCGCCGGTGTTAAGCAGCGAACCGGGATAAAAATCTCCATGCAGCATGAAGTCTCCTTTCGCTAAAAACAGCTCGCCAAAGCGTTTAGCCTGTTCGTGCAAACGATGGACACTACGTATCTCGTTTGCCAACGATTCCATTCCCTGGCAAACGGAATCCAAATCGATCGCGGATGGCGTTTGATACGGTATCTGAAAAATGTGTTGATGATTCAACAACTTCAGTGCGTCGCATCCAATTGGTTCTGAACCAACGATCTGGACACCATGCAACGCGACCAGATACTGCAAGCAATCTTGGATCGGAATTTCCTGATCATTGTCTTGGCCGTAAACGCATAAGTAGTCAGAGGCCTCGCCCAAGTCCTGCATCACCATCATGAACTGATCGGGCTTCGCCGCGATCATGGTTGGCATCATCGTCGCGAGCGATGGATAGTTTCCAATGCGATGATAAAAATCAATCTCGGCGATGATTCTTTGCTCTGGCGCCGCGATCTGCGGGTACTTCTCGACCCATGGCCTAGATTGCTTGACGATCAATGTTCGGCGATCGGTCGTAACTCGAATCACCAAATTCATATTGCCTTCACCGGCGATCTCCATATTGGTGATCTGCTCGCCCGATTCCAGAACTTCGACGGCATTGAGTGCATCGGTGACCGTGTCAGGCCGATCGAGCGACAAGAGTGGGTACTTGGTTGTCATGGGAAATAGTCTTGCTCCAGGACAGGTAGAGGATTTCGATGGCTGACGTTTACGACAACTGCAAGCCGTTTTCGTTGATGGTGAAAGGCACGATTGAATCATCACATGCGCTGCCACGGTGTTTTGCGACATTCAGGGCTCGACCCATCTTGTTTCCGTCTCTGGTTTTTCCCATCAAGATGATCGTATTTGCGTTGGACAAAACATCACCGCTCTCGATCGGTCTTACCAACAAGTCGTCCAGCATGACTTCGTGGCTGGTGTACAACAGCAAACACCCGATGTCTTTGTGATCGTATGCGTGTTTGGAAATCGTGTCGGCGTTTTCGCGAAAGTCGATTCGAAACAAATCTCGGGCGACCCAATCATGTTCTTTGTGCAAAATCTGGTGATAGATGTACTCGAACATTTCAAACTGAATCGATTCGGCAGCCTTGTCGGCCGGCTCGACCCCATCGATTACGCAGCGACGCACACCATGGGCAAAGTTTCCATAGAAAAACGCGATGGCTTGGTCAAGCTTTTTGGATTGCTCGTACTTCCATTCTCGCCATTGGTCATCGCTCATATCCGACGATGTCACGCGGCGACCACTACGGCTAAAGATGTGCATGTAGTCACGGCGGGTCGCCTGGGAATCCCAAATTTGGCTGATATCCGCTCGATCAGCTGTGTCTCGCTGCGACAATGTCCAATCGCAAAGGCGTTGCGCATAATCGGCCTGGTTTTGCGAATCCCCTCGCGACGTCAAGTCAAAGATGATTCCAGGTTCGCCTTCTTGTTGACGACCTTGGTCAGCAAAGTTGACGCCCAGTTGTGTCTTGCCAATTCCTGACGCCCCCATCACAACGGTCAGTGTGCCCGGCAGCAATCCGCCACCAAGCAGTTGATCAAGTTCCGTGTTTCCTGTGGTCAATCGATTCATGCCGATATGGTAGCGGTTCGATCCCCTCTACCGGAATCCCACGATCTTTGCGTGCGATTCACATTATCAGTTCGTTAACCACGGCCATCCGTTCGACATTTGCAACACGCTGCATTTGAAAACGAGTAGCATTTGACGCTGGTTGGTGTTCATTTGTTTGCGCCAAATTTCTCAGGTAAAGTAGTCCGCGGCAAAGCAAAACAACGAAAAGGATATTTCTTCTGATGAGCAAGACAGTGAATGTAGCAATGATTGGCTTGGGATTTGGCGCCGAGTTCATACCGATTTATCAAGCTCATCCAAACACCAACGTTACCGCGCTGTGCCGTCGCAACGAAGCGGAATTGAAAAAGTGTGGCGAACAATTTGGCATCGAAGGACTTTACACCCATTACGACGAAGTGCTGGCGAATCCCGACATTGATTTCGTCCACATCAACAGCCCCATCAACGATCACGCTTGGATGTCGTTGAAAGCCCTTGATGCTGGCAAGCACGTGATGTGTACCGTGCCGATGGCGACGACGATCGACGAGTGTCGGCAGATCGTCCAGAAAGTTAAAGAAACTGGCTTGAAATACATGATGGCCGAAACGGTCGTCTACAGCCGCGAGTATCTGTTTATCAAAGAGATGTACGACAAAGGCGAACTTGGCAAAATCCAACACCTCGCCGCATCGCACCCGCAAGACATGGATGGCTGGCCCGAGTATTGGCAGCGAATGATCCCGATGCACTATGCGACCCACGTGGTCAGCCCGTGCTTGGGTTTAGTCGATGGCTTGGCACAGTATGTGAGCTGTTTTGGATCGGGAACAGTCCGAGACGACATCGCCCAAAAATCCGGCAACAAGTTTGCGGTGGAATCGTGCCACATCAAAATCAAAGATAGCGACGTGACCGCCCATATTTGGCGTTTCTTATACGACGTGGCGCGGCAATATCGCGAAAGCTTTGATGTCTACGGCACGAAGAAAAGTTTCGAGTGGACACTGATCGAAAACGAACCGCACGTTTTGCACACCGCAAAGAAACCAGAAAACGAGATCGCCGAAAAAGTCGAAGTCACGGACTTTGCCCACTTGTTGCCGCCAGAAATTCAGAAGTTCACGCTTCCGCAAGAGATTCACGACGCAGAACACTTATCGTTTATCCAAGGCGGTGGTCACGGCGGTTCGCACCCCCACTTGGTCAACGAAATGGTCAACGCGTTGCTGGAAGATCGCGATCCAAGTCCCAACGCTGTCACAAGTGCCAATTGGACTTGCGTCGGCATTTGTGCTCACGAATCGGCGCTGAAAGGCGGCGAACGAGTCGACCTGCCCGACTTTACACTCGGTCTTTAGTGAACCGCAGCTGCGAAAACTCCCACCATCGTCAGGCCCTCCATGCGTTTTTTTCAAGCACTCCTGTTTTCGTTATTCGCATTGCTTTCTTTTTCGGTCGACGCTGCCAACTTGGACGTCTTGTTTTTAGGTGACAAAGGTCACCATCAACCGCGTCCCCGATTCGAACAACTGCAACCAGTCTTGGCCAAACGTGGCATTCGTTTGGTCTACACCGAAAAGATGTCCGATTTAAACGCGGACAACTTGGCGACCTACGACGCTCTACTGGTTTTTGCAAACATCGATTCGATCGCACCGCCGCAAGAGAAAGCGTTGTTGGATTACGTCAACGACGGCGGAGGTTTCGTGCCGATTCATTGCGCGACTTATTGTTTCAGGAATTCGGACGCGGTCGTTGCTCTCATGGGAGGCCAGTTCAAGCGTCATGGGACGGGCGTTTTTCGCACCACGATTGATCAGACCGACCACCCGATCATGAAAGGATTCGGCGGTTTTGAAAGTTGGGACGAGACCTACGTGCACCATTTGCACAACGAAGAAAATCGGACCGTGCTGGCATACCGGGTCGATTCCGAAGGCCGCGAGCCGTGGACTTGGGTGCGGACTCATGGGGCGGGTCGCGTTTTTTATACCGCATGGGGACACGACCAACGAACTTGGGGCAACGCAGGTTTTCAGAACTTGGTCGAGCGCGGCATTCGCTGGGCCGCTGGTGACAATGTTACTCAAGTCCCCGAGTACAAAGCCGATCTGCCCTTTCCTGTTCCACGCATGACGCAAATCGACAAAGACTTGCCCGCGTTTGAATACATGGATGCTGGCGGCAAAATTCCCAACTACACGCCCAGCAACAAATGGGGAACGCGCGGCGAAGATTTTACGAAAATGCAAAAACCGATTCCCGCTTCAGAATCGATCAAACACATTAGCGTTCCCGAAGGCATGCATGTTGAACTGTTCGCCAGCGAACCAGACATCGGCGGCAAACCGATCGCGATGGCTTGGGATGAACGCGGCCGGTTGTGGATTGCCGAAACGTATGACTATCCCAACGAACTGCAACCAGAAGGCAAAGGGCGAGACCGAATCCGGATTTTGGAAGACACCGATGGCGACTGGAAAGCGGACAAGTTCACTGTGTTTGCCGACAAACTGAGTATTCCAAGCACGCTGACGTTTCATCAAGGCGGCGTGATTGTCCACGACGGGACGCGAACACTCTATTGCAAAGATACCGACGGTGATGACGTCGCCGACACGCGAAAAGTCATGTTCACTGGCTGGAACCAAGGGGATACGCACGGCGGCGTGAGCAATTTCCAGTACGGATTGGACAACTGGATTTGGGCGATGCAGGGCTACAACAATTCCACTCCCGACGCAGACGGAAAACGCTCTCAAACATTCCGCCAAGGCTTCTGGCGTTTCCGCCCCGATGGCAGCGAAATCGAATTCATTCGCAGCACAAACAACAATACGTGGGGGCTTGGGATCAGCGAAGAAGGCATCATTTTTGGCTCCACAGCGAACCGCAATCCAAGCGTCTACATGCCGATTCCCAATCGCTACTACGAACGGGTTCGCGGTTGGACCGCTTCATTGCGACTGGGGTCGATCGCAGACAACCACTTGTTCCAACCGATCACCAAAAACGTTCGTCAGATGGATCATCACGGTGGCTATACCGCCGCAGCCGGTCACGCACTTTACACCGCACGGCAATATCCACAGCAATATTGGAATCGAACTGCGTTTGTCAACGGTCCAACCGGTCACTTGGTAGGCGGGTTTGTTTTAAAACCCAACGGCAGCGATTTCAGTTCGTCCAGCGAATGGAATTTGTTTGCCAGCGACGACGAATGGACCGCGCCGATCATGTCCGAAGTCGGCCCGGATGGAAACATGTGGGTAATCGATTGGTACAACTACATCATCCAGCACAACCCAACACCCCAAGGTTTCAAGACCGGCAAGGGTAACGCGTATGAAACAAAACTGCGCGACAAAAAACACGGCCGCATCTATCGTGTTGTCTACGGTGAAACGGACAAGCCAATGTCGCTGGCCGGTGCATCACCGCAAAAGCTGGTGGAAACTCTCAAGCACCCGACGATGCTATGGCGAAAGCACGCACAGCGATTGTTGGTCGAACGCGGCCAGACCGATGTGGTGGACGACTTGATTGCGTTGGTGCAAGATCCAAACGTCGACGAGATTGGGTTGAACGTGGGCGCGATCCACGCTTTGTGGACTCTCCACGGACTCGGTCAAATGGATGGGAACAATCCAAGCGCAAACGTGGCCGCGATGACGGGTATGAAACACCCGTCGGCCGGCGTTCGACGAAACGCATTGCAGGTTTTACAAAAAACGCCCAACGGCACGACCTTGGTTGTCGTGTCCGAATTGGCAAGCGACCCAGATCCACAAGTCCGATTGGCTGCAATGTTGGCTTTGGCTGACCTGCCACCCAGCGACGACGCGGGCAAGCTGATTGCAAAGTCCATGGCGGGCGAAACAGACAAATGGATTTCCGATGCAATGGTCAGCGCCGCTGCAAACAACGCGAGCGGATTTTTGAGTGCGATCGCGGAATCGAAAACGCCTCCGACAGGCAAAGTACTGGAAAATTTGAAGGTCGTTGCCGATCACTATGGTCGCAGCGGGCCAGTCGAATCCATTGCCCAAGTCATTGAAAATCTTGCCAGCGCGAACGTGGCGACCGCCGACGCAATC
The DNA here is from genome assembly GCA_964652675.1 of uncultured Pirellulaceae bacterium. Classification (GTDB taxonomy): domain Bacteria; phylum Planctomycetota; class Planctomycetia; order Pirellulales; family Pirellulaceae; genus K23-9. The sequence goes on along the minus strand of CAZZDZ010000110.1, from coordinate 5,848 downwards.
TTGAACGGAATCGCAACGGGTTGGCCAAGCGATGTAAAGCCAATACTGACTCCCGAATTTGAGCAAAGCATGAAGAAGCTTGCCGATCGCGTCCCGACCGCCAGCCAAGCGTTGTTAGTGAAACTTGGCCGCAATTGGGGCAGCAAACAGTTCGAGCGGTACGCGATCGAAGTTTCTGAAGATTTACTCGGGCAACTCGACAACGATCAGTTAAACGCCAAGCAACGTTGCGATTCGGTTCGTGAATTGGTTGCTTTTCGATCGCTGGAATCAGAAGTGGTGGGCGAAATCTTGGAGCGAATCACTCCGCAAATTGATCCGGAGGTCGCAACGGGGATTGTCAACGCGATCAGCCAAAGCCAAGCCGCGATGGCGGGCAAAACGCTTGTGGATCAGTATGAAAATCTGACGCCCACACTGCGAACCGCTGGCGTTCGTGTTTTGATGACGCGGCCCGAATGGACGAATGCGTTGCTGACCGCGATCGATCGCGGCGATATTTTGCTGAGCGAATTGGGACTGGAGCAAAAGCAGTCTCTGAGCAATCACCCCAACAAACAAATCGCCCAACGCGCAAAAAAGCTATTGGCTAGAGGCGGAGCACTGCCCAGCGCGGACCGACAAGCCGTATTGGCCAGCATGATGTCGGTGACCAAGAAAACGGGCGACGCGGTTGCCGGAAAAGCGATCTTCACCAAACAGTGTTCGAATTGCCACATGCACAGCGGCGAAGGAAAGAAGGTCGGGCCTGATCTGACAGGCATGGCGGTTCATCCCAAGGCGGAATTGTTGACTCATATTTTGGATCCCAGTCGCGATGTGGAAGGCAACTATCGCGTCTATACCGTGCTGACCAGTGACGGAACCGTTTTCAACGGACTGCTTGCATCGGAATCAAAAACGTCGATCGAGATGTACGACGCCGAAGGTAAAAAGCAAGTTGTGTTGCGCGAAGACGTCGAGCGATTGAGAGCGTCGGCCAAATCGTTGATGCCGGAAGGATTTGAAAAACAGATTCCACCCAAAGACATGACCGACTTGCTGGAGTTTCTGACCAAGCGAGGCAAGTTTGTGCCAATCGAGATGGGCAGATACGCCACGATCGCCAGCGACCGGGGCATGTTTTTTAACAAGGAAGGAGATGTTGAACGAATGATCTTTGCGGACTGGAAACCCAAGACATTCAAAAACGTCCCGTTTGTACTGACGGATCCCAAACAAGGCACAGTGCCCAACACGATCATGTTGCACAGTTCACGCAATGACTACGTCGGCAAAATGCCAAAGAACGTATCAGTGCCGTTAAACGGTCCCGCGCGAGCGATTCACATGCTCAGTGGCGTCAGTGGTTGGGGCCATCCAGCCGGACAAGGCAAAACCGTTTCGATGATCGTACGTTTGCACTACGCAGACGGCAGCAAGGAAGATCACCCGTTGCGAAACGCGGTCCACTTCGCTGACTACATTCGCCGTGTCGATGTGCCCGAATCGGAGTTTGCGTTCGCGCTAAGAGGCCAGCAATTGCGTTACTTGGCTGTAATGCCCAAACGCGATGGTGTGATCAAAGACATCGAGTTCGTGAAAGGCCCCGACCTAAGCGTGCCGTTGGTGATGGCAATCACGGTCGAGTCCAAGTAGCACGATGTTTTTGTTTTCCGCGTTCCGTGTTGCTAACGAGATCTGTGTTGCCAAGTAAAGCTGAGCCCGTGCCCCGAACCTACGGCCGCCCTGCCGAATCTCGTAATAACGGCGAGCGAATTGCCAACGTTTGCTTCGGGCTAAATGTTTGGGCGTGGGGTGTGTTGACAATTTGGGCGGCCCCCGAAGCGGAGCAGTTTCATCTGGTACGCATTTGCATTGCGTCGCTGCACATGGTGGTCGGGTTGCTGTTTTTGCTCAGGCGGCCACTTGTTCGCGCCGGACAGATCCGAAGCCTTTTGGCGGCGATGCCAGCTTTACTGTGTAGCGGGTTCGCGTTCGCGCATGCCGGACCCTGTCAACAATGGAATAACGTTGCGATCGGGCTTTTCTTGGTCGGGACGATTGTCGCCATTGCAGCGTTTGCGTCTTTGGCAAGAAACTTTGCGGTGCTACCAGCGGTTCGCGGCGTGACGACGACGGGGCTTTACCGAATGGTCCGTCACCCGGCGTACGCTGGCGAAACACTGCTGGTGGTTGCCTGTTTTGCCGCGCGCCCTGACTTAATGGCAGGATTGATTTTGATCATCGCGATCGCAGCGGTGGTGATCCGCATCCAAGCCGAAGAGCGATTGTTGGCAGGCAATATTCTGGCGTACGATCGATACCGCAGCAAAGTTTCCAAGCGTTTGATCCCCGGAATTTGGTAGCACTGGTGGCTATCTCGTTAAGCCGAACGGGGTGTGTTCAAGCAAGCCGCGTCTTCGCGCATTTTGCGCCTCGCATTCATTCGGCCAACCAGACCATGTTTTGTGCCGAACAGCATGCTTAAGACCAAAAGGAACGCGGCAACCACCACGATGACCGCTCCGGTGCTGAGCGTGGGCGCCATCGCGCTGGCAATCCCGCCCATTGCCGCGGAAAGTGCGCCAGTCCCCGCAGAAATCCATATGTTTGGCCGAATCGAATCGCTCCAAAACCTTGCGGCACTTGGGGGAATAATCAGCAACGCAACGATCAACAACAGTCCCACCGCTTGCATTCCCGCCACACACACGGCCACCACCAGAGCCATCAACAGAAAATCCAACAGGTGCAATGGATAGCCAAGGACTTTTGCGAGACCTTCGTCAAAACACATCAACGTCCATTCTTTCATCAAAAACGAACTGGAGAGGATCGTGGTGACTGCGATTCCAGCCAGCAACATGACGTCGTTCAATCGGATCGCAGCGGCTTGCCCGAAAATGAAATCGCGGATTCCCGCTTGGCTTCCTGTCGGAGACGCCTGCACGATCGTTAACATAATCACGCCGGCGCCAAAGAACGTACTCAGCACGATCGCTTGTGATGCGTCTTCGGGCAACCTTGCAAACTTGCGCAGCCACAAAACACACAACATCCCAAGCCCACTGGCGATCGCTCCGCCGACCAGCATGACCAGCAGACTTTTGGGAGCGTCAGGATATATTCCTGAATAAATCAAAAACGCAATCGCCACGCCGGGCAACGCCGCGTGCCCGATCACATCTCCCGCCAATGCTCGACGACGCAGCAGCAAGAACGTTCCCGTTACGCCGGCTGCGACTCCCAGCAACATCGTCCCAGCGAGTACCACCAACGTATTGTAAGAAGTCAACGTCTCGATCAAAGTTGCAAACATAAAACGCTTGGCTATTTGTTTTCGAGGATCAGAAGTTTGCCACCGTAAGCTTCTTTCAACAAAGCCGGCTTCATGACTTCGTCCACTGGGCCTTCGGCGACCACACGGCCATTTAGTAGTAGCACACGATCAAAATAGTCAGCAACGGTGTCCAAATCGTGGTGCACGACCATCGCGGTTTTCCCAGCGTCACGCAGCGACCTGAGTGTGCTGATAATGGTGGTTTCGGTTGCCGCGTCGACGCCAGCAAGCGGCTCATCCATCAAAAACAACTCGGCGCCTTGCACCAACGATCGGGCCAAGAACACTCGCTGCTGTTGGCCTCCCGATAGTTGGCTGATCTGACGCTTCTTAAAATCCTGCATGCCAACACTTTCAAGTGCTTCCATCGCCAGCTTGCGGTGTTTGGCACGCACGGGTTTGAACCAACCGATTCGCCGATACAGTCCCATGCAAACAACGTCCAATGCCGTGACCGGAAAATCCCAGTCGACACTCGTTCGTTGTGGAACATAACTGACACGGCCATCCACATCACGAAACGACTTGCCGAAAAATTCGAAGTGCCCAGCGGCTGGCTGAATCAAACCAAGTGACGCCTTGATCAGCGTGCTCTTTCCGGCACCGTTTGGCCCAACGATCGCGGTCAGCGTACCAGCAGGTGTGGAAAAATTAACATCCGTCAATACGGCAGTCGATCGATAAGCGATCGTGACACCCTCGGCTAGAAACGGCGGAACGCTGGTGGACTCGCTCAAGAAAACGCTCCCGTTTCCGAGGCAGACAACGCGCTGGTCGTAACCGGTTCCGTTTTTTCCTCTGCTACCGGCGGCTCCGTTTCTGACTCAGGAATCGTCCCACCTAAACCGCGTGTGATCTCGCTGAAATTGTGCCTCAGCATGCCGATGTAATTTCCTTGTGGCGAATTCTCGGCGCCCAGCGAATCGCTGAACAATTCGTAGTCGTCCGAGACATCCACGCCACCTTGCTTCGCGCCTTCCACGATCGACTCAACCGCTCGCGGCGAAACGCTTGACTCGAAAAAGATCGCGGGCACCTTCTTGTCCACAACCAGTTTGACTAAGTCGTTGATTTCTCTGATCGATGGTTCGCTTGCCGTCGAGATTCCTTGGGGTGCGTGAACACCGATTTTGTATCGTCTGGAAAAATAATTAAACGCGTCGTGTGCCGTTATCAAAACACGCCGTTCTTCGGGGATCGACTCAATCGCTTTGGCGCCCCATTTATCCAAGGCAGCCAATTTGTCGTGATACTCCTGTGCGCGTTTGCGAATCGAGTCCGCCTGAGCCGGCATCGCATCAGCCATTTTGTCGGCGACCAGCAGCGTTGCGTCGCCCCACAAATCTACATCCATCCAAATATGGGGATCGTACGTCCCCGCGTCGGCTTCGACCAACCGATCCTGTGGCAACAAATCACCCACCGAAATCGTCGTACCACTACGTTTTTCGCGCTGACGCAATGTCTCACTCAAGCGACCTTCCAAGTGCAGACCGTTGTACACCACGATTTCAGCTTGCAACATTTTTACCGAATCGGTTCGTGTTGGCTGATAGAGATGTGGATCAACGCCGGGCCCCATGATCCAGTGCACATCGGCATCGTCACCAACCAACGCGACGACCATGTCCCGAATCATCCCCGTGGTCACGACGATGCTTGTTTTTTTGCCAGAAGCAGTCGGGCCAGCGGTTGGCTTGGACGCTTTTTCACCTCGATCACACCCGCCGATGCAAAGCAAGGCAGCCAGCAAAGTAAACGCAAATGAAAAAGCGAACCTAGTTGGGCGCAAACGGTTGGTGAGATTGATGCAACGTAAGGGCTGGAAATTCGAAGTCATTTGTCTGGACGTAGATCCGATGGAAACGCAGTAAACCCCCAAGCAACAGCACTTTGAGGCATCTCCAACATAATTGTTTGGCTACTCAAAAAACAGCCCGGTCATGGCGTTTGAGGGGAAATCGACCGGATAAAGGCGTCTCGGTGATTCGAACGTGCTAAGCTTCAATGACTGGGACTTTGGCAGCGATTTCTGTTGGAATGGCTCACCCAGGGCAGCAATTGTTTTCTGGGGGAGACTCATCGTGGGTCTGACATACTTCAAACGTTTTCGGATGGAATGCGATCTTCGCGATTCGCTACCGGAACCTAGAACCGTCCCCGCCGGTTACGAACTGGTGCCATTTCGATCGGATTTGTTGCGTGAGCACGCAACGGCAAAATTCGATAGCTTTCGCCAAGAGTTGGATACCAACGTGTTCCCGTGCCTGGGGCGACGCGATGGTTGTTTGCGTTTGATGCGCGAGATCGCATCACGGTCAGCGTTTGTCCCCGAAGCCACTTGGTTGTTGCGACACCGTGACGAAAGTGGTCGCTTTCAACCCGTCGGCACCGTTCAGGGACTGCAGTTGGATGGCTGGGGAGCGATTCAAAACTTGGGCATCGAAGCGTCTCATCGTGGTCGCGGCCTAGGCACGATTCTGTTGATGAAAGCCGCCGCCGGTTTTTGGAACGTGGGCCTCAAAC
>CAZZDZ010000109.1:13715-15979 GCA_964652675.1 uncultured Pirellulaceae bacterium | reverse complement strand
TCTGATTTCCAGGATGCGATGATTGCGATCAATGCAACGACGCCAGCGACACCCCAGAAGATGCCAGTCTTTTTGCCTTCGTTCACCACGTTCTCTCTTCGTAAGTCTTGTTTGCTTTTGATTTGAATCGGCGAGCGGCGTTGAAATACAACATGCCGCTGGAACCTAACTACTAGGCGATGACGCCCAGTTTTGAATCGCTATTTCAATCGAGCTTTGCTGATGTTCTCTCGTTCTCGCAATCGACGCGACGCGAATACGATGATGCCAACGATCAACGGCGGGATACATGGTAAAGCGACGGCGTATGCCTTGACCTTGTTTTGGATCGTTGTCACTTTTTGGTCCGCCAGCCGCTGGATCTTTGCGACATTTCGTTCGCGATCACGCTCGTATTTTCTTTGCTTAACCGCTTTCAAACGTTGCATTTGCTCATCCCTGACTCGGAACTCCGTCTGTTTCGCCAGTATGACGGCGCGGTCGATCTTACCGTCCGCACTTTTCTTCTGAAGATCTTCGAGTTCGTCGCGAAGCGATTTCAAGTCAATATCTCGCTTTTCATCGATTTCCAAAAGCAGTTTGTCCAAATCGTCTTTGAACTCTTTTGTCTTGGTCCGCACATCTCGACTGGCTTCTTCTTTGACCGAGTCGATCATTTTCAAACTTGCAAAAGTTGGTTCGTGCTTTCGTACGTCAATGAAATCCGTTTCGCCTGTAAGCCAGTCGATGGTGTTTAGCAGGAATGTGACGTTTTGAAACTGGAATTGCATGTCCTGTGCTTGATCGGGATCCGCACGAATTTGCAAGAAGACAGGCAGCATGATGTCAAAATCCGCCACATAGGCGACCTTGATACCCGGCTTGGCAGTGGAGACTTTCGCGTCGCCCCCTTCTGCGTCGTCGCCCTTGGTGGCAGGTGCCTGCGATTTGCCTTCGATCGTCATTGCAATCGTTTGACGCGGATTGACGCCTTCGATTGCAGAACGAATATCGCCTCCCGATGTACGCAGTTTCGCGATCGCCATCGTGCCGCTCATTGCACCGGTGGTAAGTAGCGGTGTGTGTGTCAGAGTTGTCTCTCCTTTGGCCTCGATGGCACCCGCGAACAATCCCAGAACTTGCCGCAAACCGGAGGTGATTTCACTATCAGCTCCCAAAGCGTTATCGCCGTCGACACCCGGTGCGTTTTGGTCGATGAAAACCCACATCGGATTAACATTCATATCCAAGTTCGGATACGGGTTGTAGTCTTGCCAAATCAAGTCTGGATCGTACAAGCCTTGCATGCCAGCGCGACCAGGCGCTTGCAATTCCAGCAACTCCCATAATTGGCGGATGTCAGATTTGGGTTGCGGCCGACCACCGCCAAACATACCGCCTTGTTGTTGTTTGGGGGCACCTGTCCCAGGAATATCGCGACGCTGGAACGGCAGGGGGTCCTCGAACACGGCAACAGGGACGCCCGCGCGAACTGCTTCCAACAGACGATCGAACTGGGGTGGTGCCAGCGACGATGGCTGGGCCGCGATCAAGCAATCGAAGGTGCCCACGCTAATCGGGGCGTTCAAGTCGACTGGCTCGACTTCGTACTGTTTGGCCAGTTCGTCAATAAGTGGGTGTTTTTCAATCTGCTGAAAACTCATCCCTTGCATCACCGAACCACCCATCAGCCGTGCGTCGGTGGCGACAATGCCGATCCGTTTTCGCTCGCCACGTGCGACCGTGTTGATCGATCGAACCAATTCGTACTCGACGGGGATTCCGTATTCAAACGCTGGCACGGTGACTTTTTCAAGTCCAGCCCGGAATGCGGCCCCCATGATCAACTGTTTTTGCTGAAACGATCCTTTCTCGCGAACCATTCTTGTGACCGGTTCGATTCCAAAACGATCGGCTGCCAGGGCGGCTTCGTCACTGAAAAGTTCGATGTTGTCGTGCAAGTTGACTTCGATTTGGCGTCCCTTGCTGCCGAATTCTTTTAGCAAGTTGACCAATTCGTACCGAGTCCGTGCGTAGATCTCAGGAACATCGTTACTGATGAATGCGTCGATTTTGATCGGTCGATCTGACTCCAGGTTCTCGATCAATTTGACGGTCGATTCGGCCAGCGAACTGACTTTGCCTTCGGTCATATCGCGTCGCATCAGATCCCAATTACGAAAAATCGTAACCGCGCCGAATGTTACAACCACCAAGGCCAAGATACGCGCCAAGTAATGCCACGCCATCGACGTTCCGTCTTTGCCACCGGTCCAGTGACGACG
>CAZZDZ010000109.1:6723-13615 GCA_964652675.1 uncultured Pirellulaceae bacterium | reverse complement strand
GTCAGCAGTAGTTCGTCGGTACCTTGGCGTTTTTCTTCTGCCCAAATACTCATTGTGATCGCTGGAATAAAGACCAGCATGATCCACGGGTACCAGTAGTTCAGCTGGTCAAGCGTGGCCAAGTTTTGATTGAAAAAGTCGTATGGCCAAAACGCAGCGAGCGATGTCAAAAAGACAAAGATGCAAAGGAATACGTAGCCGGTCGGATTGCTAAAGTACGCCATGAAGTTGCGTTTCATGACCGCAAACGCGGCACGCTTGGTGCCCGCAAGCAAGGCGACGATCGCAAGCAAAAAGCACAAGAAAATCGCGTCCAGGACAAGCAAATTCAGGAGTGCGAAAACGACGTTGTTGAGCGTCATGGTTGGTTCGTTGGATTAATACGTGTTGGAGAGATTTGCGATGAAGTTGCTGTTGGTTCGGAAAATCAAATGCCGATCCGCTGATTTCGCAGGTTATACGTGAGCGCCGTTGGTCAGTGTGTGGAACGCGTCGTCCAAGTTTTCTTTGCCAAGATCACGCAGCCCGTCAACGTCACCGTCATACACCAAACGGCCTTCGTTGATCATCACAACGCGACTGGCCATCGCTTCGACTTCTTGGAGAATGTGCGTGCTGAGCAAAATGGTTTTGGTTTCACTTAGGCGTCGCATTGTTTTTCGTACACCGCGAACTTGGTTGGGGTCCAAACCTGCGGTCGGTTCGTCCATGATCAGCACATCCGGTTCGTGCAACAAAGCTTGTGCCATTCCGACACGCTGCTTGAAACCTTTGGATAGTTTACTGATGGGTTTGTAGACGACCGATGACAAGTCGCAGATGTCGATCACCGAATCGATTCGGTCCTTTTTGATCGATTTTGCCAACCCGCGGGCTTCTGCAAAAAAGCTGAGCATGCCCATCGGAGTCATTTCGTAATACAGCGGTCCGCTCTCGGGCAGGTACCCAAGCAACTTGCTGCCTTCGATACGATCGCCCAACATATTGAACCCTGCGATCCGCGCTTCGCCTTGGCTGGGAGCGATATAGCCGGTCAACATTTTCATGGTGGTGCTTTTGCCAGCACCATTGGGGCCAAGAAACGCGACCAATTCACCTTCGCGAACTGAAAAATTCACGTCGCGGGCGGCGGCAAACGGGCCGTAGAACTTGCTCAGCCCCACGGCTTCAATCATGGGGCGTCGAGTGTCTTCAGTCATCTGCGGTTCCGTGAAAAGGAAATTCCGTGGAGAGTTATGGAGGGGAAATTTATCACGTGCGTGGATCACTTCCTATTGGACGAACGAAAACCCATCAATCGCCGGTATTTGCGAGGAGAGTCGCCGCCCAAGTGAATCTCAGGTTACTTGTTACGCCCGATAAAAGCCTGCGGTTCGGACGTGAAAAGAAATTTTTGTGCGAAGTGGCCCCGTTGCAAGGCGGTGAGCCTTCGGTGGACGTCCGGTTCTGGTCGGCGTCCTCGTTGGCCCTCGATGGGAGGGCTTTGGTTACGCCCAACCTTCGCGTTTGATGATCACTTCGGCACCAGGAGTCATCCGGCGAAGCTTTCGGCAGGCTTCGGATTTGTCCATTGTGCCAGCTTTGACGCGAGCGATCAGCTTCGCCGTCTTCTTACGACGGGTTCTCAAACGTTTGATTTCGCGAACTCTTTCAATTCCAGCAGCCGACATGTTTTTCTCCGAGGTACCGTTTTGCGGACGTTCTCCGCGTTCATTTAAGTTGTGATTGTATATGGTAAAAGCGATTCTTGTGAAACGCGTTTTTTAAGGTTTTTACGCGGTTTTTAGGTGAAGCGACCACTGTTTCAGGTTTGACGCAGCTGGATTCACCCAATTCAGGCGATTCGCTCAGGCCATTCGCCAGATACCGAAGCCTGGCGACTCCTGTGTACGGACAGACCAAGACGCCTCTTACTCGTCATCCTTGGCTGCGGTTTTCTTCTTGGCTGGCTTCTTTTTGGCAGCAGCTTTCTTCTTAGCAGGCTTTTTCTTTGCCGCTTTCTTCTTAGCTGCTTTCTTCTTCTTTGGAGCCGCCTTTTTCTTGGTGGACTTCTTTTTAGCTGCTTTCTTCTTCGCGGGCTTTTTCTTGGCCTTCTTCTTTTTCTTCTTCTTCCTTGGTCCCTTGGCGGCACGTTCAGCCAACAAATCGATCGCGGCCTCGAACGTCATCTCTTTTGCGTCCATGCCTTTTCGCAGCGACGCGTTCGTTTCGCCATCAGTCACATAAGGACCGAATCGACCGTCCAAAATCTTGACTTCTTTTTCGGTGATCGGCGACGGCTTTTCGTACACCCGCAAAGGTTCTTTTGGCGTCCCGCGTCCACGCTGCTTGGGCTGCCTCAAAAGAGCGATCGCTTCATCCAGCGTTACTTCTAGTGGCGACATGCCTGCTGGCAGCGAACGCGTGTCTTTTTCACATTTGATATAAGGCCCGTAACGCCCGTCGAAAGCCTGGATCTCTGCCTTGTTCTCGTTGTCTGGAAACACACCAAGTGTTCGTGGCAACGTCAACAACTTGCACGCCATCTCGAATGTCAAGTCAGCGACTTCCATTCCCTTCAGCAGACCTTGATTGCGTTTCTCTTCGTCATCCGGTTCGCCCAATTGAATGTACGGCCCGAAACGCCCCACTTTCAGATAGATCGGTTTGCCAGTCTCAGGATGAATCCCAATAGGTTCCTCTTCGACTTCGCTCTGTTCAAGCAACTCCATCGCCTTTTCCAGATCCATTTCATCTGGTGGCATGCCGTCTGGAATCGAAGCCTTTCTTTCGTCTTGTTCAATGTACGGACCATACTTGCCGACGCGCACAAACACGTCACCGCGATTGTCGCCTTCGGTCGGCGTGCCGAGCAAAAATCTTGCGGTGACTTTTGGATCGATCTTTTCCAGTTTGTCTTTCAGACGTGACTTCAGTCCGACGTTGTGTTTGTCTTTGGAATCGTCGCCAAAGTAAAACTTTTTCAAGTAGTCCAGATGGCCCGCTTCTTTGCGGCTGATGCAGTCCAAAAAGTCTTCCATTTCGGCGGTGAATTCATAATCCACCAACGGCCCGAAATGCTGTTCCATCAACCGCGTGACGCTAAACGCTCGCCACGACGGCACCAATGCAGAACCCTTTTTGTAGATATAAGCCCGTCTTTCATTGGTAATCGTGCCGATGATGGACGCATAAGTACTGGGGCGGCCGATGCCTTTTTCTTCCAACGTTTTTGTTAGCGACGCTTCGGTGAATCGTGCTGGCGGCTGGGTCGTGTGGCTCTTGGGTTCCAGTTCGTCGGCGCTAAGCGGGTCGTTTTCGTTGACGGCGGGCAACAAGCGTTCTTTGTTGGACAACTCTTCCTCGGGGTTGTCGCTGCCTTCGACATAGGCTCGCAAGAAACCTTCAAACAAGATGCTCGTTCCGCTCGCCGTAAACAGCGCTCCACCGCCTTCGATGTGAACACTAATGCGTTGCTTTTTGGCGTCCGCCATTTGACAAGCGACCGTGCGTTTCCAAATCAACTCGAACACGCGAAACTGATCGCTATCCAATTCGCCTTTGACCGCTTGAGGAACACGAAACGGAGTTCCTGCTGGGCGGATCGCTTCGTGAGCCTCTTGCGCGTTCTTGACCTTGCTCTTATACGTGCGAACGTCAGGATGAAGAAACTTTTCGCCGTACTCACTGCGAACCAAATCACGTGCGGCCGTAACCGCTTCTTTGCTCAAGATCGTACTGTCGGTACGCATGTAAGTGATGTAACCGTTCTCGTACAACTTTTGGGCCGCGCCCATCGTTCGCCTGGCGGTAAAACCAAGTTTACGGTTCGCGTCTTGCTGTAGCGTGCTGGTTGTGAACGGCGCTTTGGGGCGTTCAACAAACGGCTTCACTTCGACCTTGGTGACTTTGAAATCAGCCGACTTCAAACGCTCGACCAAAGCCACACTTTCTTTTTCGTCCATCTGCAACAAGTCGGGATTTTTTAACTTGCCTGTGGTCGAATCGAAATCTTTTCCGGATGGAATTTTGCGGCCATCGACGGTCGACAACGTCGCAGTCAACTTTTCCTTTTTGTCCGTCGCAAAGATCGCTTCCAAATCCCAATACGTGCTGCGAACAAACGCGATTCGTTCCCTTTCACGCTCGACGATCAAACGCACCGCAACACTTTGAACTCGGCCGGCGCTGGTACCACTGCCGACTTTGCGCCACAGCAATTGCGACATGTCAAAACCGTACAAACGGTCCAAAATCCGACGCGTCTCTTGAGCACGCACCAATCCATCGTCGATGTCACGAGTTTCGGTCAGTGCGTGTTGAATCGCTTCCTTGGTGATTTCGTGAAAAACCAACCGATGCACAGGCACCTTCGGCTTCAAAATCTCCATCAAGTGCCAACTGATCGCTTCCCCTTCGCGGTCTTCGTCAGTCGCCAGGTAGAGGCTGTCGGCCTCTTTGAGGGCATCTTTTAATTTTTTGACCTGCTTCTTTTTGTCGCTGGGCACGATATACAACGGCTCGAACCCGTCGTCGACGTTAACCCCCAAGTATGCCCATTCCTCCTTCTTGAATTTCTCTGGAACATCCTTTTTGCCCTCGGGCAAATCGCGCACGTGGCCAATGCTCGCTTCGACCTGGTAGGCAGAGCCAAGGAATTTGGAGATCGTTCGTGCTTTCGCTGGCGATTCGACGATTACCAGACTCTTGCCCTTACTTTTGGCCATTCAAATACGTGTTTCGTTAAGGAAATGCGGTCTAAAACCCCTTAGGCTCCGTCCAATTCTCGGGACGGCAGCCTGTCAGGCCAGTTGGTTTGCGAAAAATAGGAAAGGCGATTCAGGAGCCGTTTCTAAGTCGCCACCTAAGTGTCGGTTTGTTTTCTTTTCTTTATGTTTACAGGCTTTGTCAAGCGCCAAAGGCAAGTTCGTCACCCCGATGGCTCCTTTATCCAAAGGACACTGGGGTTGGATTTTCGTCACCGTGATTGGTCCAAACAGACATTTCACGGCCACGGCGATGACGCTTTTGCAGCTGATTCTCGAAAGTGACAGCAATCTCGCCTTGACCCTAGAAAACGGGCGGCGATACGCTTTGACTTCGCTAGCAGCAGGTTTGCCAAGTTGATTCGGAAGTGCCACACTGATGTATTGCCATCGGTGTGTTTGTGCAGTCCGCATCACATTGGTTGGCCAAAAGAGTTGGTCGATGTCGCTCCGTTGTCAAGATGTCATCGGGGTATTATTCCACACAAAGCTGTCATGCGGTTGGCTTGCTTTCACAGCAACAGCCAGCTAGGTGCCCTATTTTTTAACTCCCCCAAGCTTTGTTTAGAAAGTTTGCGGTTTAACCAGAAAGTTTGTCGAACATGAGTCCTTTTGAGATATTCCGACGCAATCTCAAGCCAGCGATGGTGGTCTTGACCCTTCTTTCCCTGTTTGCATTTGTAGTTCTGCCAGCGATGGATAGCTACCTTCGCAGCGGCAACGCAAACACGACCAATGCGGTCGTCGGAACACTTGACGGTGTGCAGTTAACGCAGAATCGGGTCGAATATTTCACGCGAAATCACAATTCGACTGTTCAGTTTTTGCACGAGTTGGCAAAACAAACGATTGCACGAAACGGTTCACCACGAACACCAGGGTTTTCTTACAACAGCCAAACCCAACAAGTTCAATCCGTAGGGATTGTCGAATCCCCCAGCTCATTCGGAACCGTGCGAACGCTGCAGTTGGCATCCGAAGCAGGCAAGGCTGGATTCGAGCTGGATGATTTTGCGATCAAGACTTGGTTGGAGCAATACACCGACGGCAAGATGACGCAGCAGGAGATCATGAGTGTGCTGGCGAAAACGTCACGCAACAGCATGGGACCATTTCACCTGTACGAACAACTGCGTGCTCAATTGCTCGCAGGGCTGTACCAACGCAACGGAGCGGCTGGCATCACGACTCAGCAAATGTTGCCGTTAACAACACCCGCTCAGCAGTGGACGAACTTCCAAAAGTTACAGCGAAAAGCAACGATCGATGCCTATGGCCTGTTGGTCAACGACTTTGTCGAAGAGACCGATGCCAACCCACCAGGGACTTTGGTTCAATCCGTTTACGACCAAGGCAAAAGCCGCTTTCCAGATGGACAGTCAGCGGAACCAGCTTTCCGTCGCCGCACGACGGCAAAGTTCGAATACTTGGTTGCCGATTACCAAAGCTTCGTCGACCGCGAAGTTGCGAAATTGAGCGAAGACGAAATTCGCGCCGAGTACGAAAAGCAAGTCGAAGGTGGCGCATTTGCAATGCCCAGCGATGCGGCCGCCAAAATGCTGGAAGAAGCCGAGGCGATGAAAAAGAAGATCGAAGAGGAAGCGGCAAAGAAGAAAAGTGAAACATCAGCCGCTGGTGACGGCGTCGAAAAACCAGCAACCGATGCCGCTGAACCGGCAAAAACAGAAGATAAAACCGACGCGGCGGAGATGAAAAAGGACGCCGACGAACCGAAAAAAGATGCTGCCGCCGCAGCCGTCGCGCCAGCAGAAATGAAGAAAGTAGTTCCACCAGGTGACCTTCCTGCTGATGATGCTGGCGTCGTCACCGATGGCCCAAAAACAATCGCTGAACCAAAAGTCGAAGGTGATGGTGAGGCGATTCTGGAGAAGAACAAAAAGCAAGTCGAAGACTTCAAGAAACGAATCGATGCCGTTCGCGAAGAAGCAGCCAAGGAAGTTGAACCGAAAGCGGATCAATCCAATTGGTCAAAACCAAACGGTGTGCAACTGGTACTGTTCCAAGACGGGGGACAAGTCCAAGAAGGAGAACAAGTAGGCGAGCAAGTCGTAGAGCAGGTTGTTGAGACTCCCGTCGTCGAAACGCCAAAGCCAGCAGATACCCCTGCTGAAGTTGTCGAGCAAGTT
>CAZZDZ010000109.1:0-6623 GCA_964652675.1 uncultured Pirellulaceae bacterium | reverse complement strand
AACAAAACCAGTCACCGAAACAAAACCAGTCACCGAAACAAAACCAGTCACCGAAACAAAACCCGCTGCTGAAACAAAGCCGGCCATGACCGAAGGCGCTGCTGCGGCCGAAGGAAGTGAAGCCGCCAGCGAGGGCGAGCCGGAAGCAGAAGAGAGCCCAAAGGTTGAGTCGTTTGAGGACGCTCGCGACCGCGTTGCCGAAGGGATGGTTAAGCGCAAAGTCGGTTTGGCTATTCAGGAATCGCTACGCAAAGCGGAAAAGGAAATGCGTACGTATTTTAACTTGAAAGCCATCTACGATACCAACAAAGCTTTCGACGATTCGCTCACAGAACCGGTTAAACCAGATCTCAAAAAATTGGGGGCTGAGCTTGGCTTGGATCACGGCACGGCAGGTCCTTTTGACATCCTTAGCATGGCTAAACATGAACTTGGCAATACAAACGAAATGTCAGGCGGCCCCAATGCTCAAGGCGCCCCGTTCGGCACGATCATGTTCGGCCAGCAGCGTGGTCAAGAAATTGCGGCTCAACAGCTTTACTCACCATTGCAAACGGGCGATAGAAATACGCGTCGATTCTTTGTCACGTGGAAAACAGAAGAAAAAGAAGCGTACGAACCAACACTGGAAGAATGCCGCAGTGAAGTGGTTCAAGCGATCCGAATAACCGAAGCACGCAAGTTGGCTCGTGCTGCCGCAGACGAAATGGTCGCCCAGTTGAACGATGGTAAAACGTTTGACGATTTGGTGCCTGAAGACAAAAAGTTCAACTTGCAAAAAGACCTTGGTCCATTCAGTTGGATGCAGACCTTTGGGTTCGGTCGCGCCTTCATGGGCAACGTCCCCAAGCTGGACTCGGTGGGCGAAGAATTCATGTCCGCGGTTTTCTCCACCGAAGCAAACCAATACGGCGTCGCATCAAACTTGCCCGAACGTGTTGTCTACGTCGTTAAACCAACCACATTCTCGCCGCACCCCGATGACTTGAAAGAGATCTTCAAGCAACCCAACCAACGTCGTAACGCGATGATGCTGGGCAACGAAGATGCTGGGTCGGTGTTCCAAGGGTTCTTTGAATCAATGGACGAACGAACCGGTTTCAACTACGACAACCAAGAAGAATAGCAAACGTACAGCTGGCGTGATCCGTGACCTCCGCGAATCAATAGGATCACGTCCTTTTTGGGATTCAATGTCACTTGCACTACAATGTGCAAGCCATGAAAACCAATCGCGTTTCCACCGTCGTATTCCTTTTGTCGCTCGCGTTTCTGCTAGTGACCGCGAGGGAATCGTCGGCTGATCAGCCGGTTGATTTCACAAACGATGTAATCCCGTTGCTCACAAAATCCGGGTGCAACGCCGGCGCATGCCACGGAGCAGCGGTTGGGCGTGGCGGATTCAAGCTTTCGTTATACGGCGGAGATCCTGCAGCCGACTACGACGCGATCACGCGACAACTTCAGGGACGCCGCGTCAATCTTAGTCGCACCAGCGCAAGCTTAGTCCTGCTCAAGCCAACCGAGCAGTTGGAACATGGCGGAGGTCTCGTATTCGAACCAGACTCTCCGTCGGCAAAACTTTTGTCCAACTGGATACAGCAAGGTGCCACCAATCACTGGTCGCGGCGTCTTGTTCGTGTTGAGATTTCGCCGCACAAAAGCGTGTTGGAAAAAGTCGACGATCACGTCATGCTCCAAAGCGTTGCCCACTACGACGACTCAAGCCAGCGTGATGCAACAGAGTGGACGATTTTTACCGCCGAAGACAGTTCGGCTGTTGAAATCGAGGGGGCCAAAGCGATCGTTCATCGCCCAGGCAGACATGTTGTCGTCGCTCGTTTTTTGGATCAAGTCGTTCCGGTTGAATTGATCGTGCCGTTGACTGACAAACCAGTTGATCTTGGCAACGAACCACGCAGCAATTTTATCGACGATCAGATTCTCGCCACGCTCTCAACCCTTCGGCTGACCCCATCGCCGATCGCTGACGACAACACATTCTTGCGGCGCGTCACAATTGATTTGACAGGTCGGTTGCCAAGTATCAATTCGGTCAACAAACCGACTGGCAAACTTGATCGCGTCAAGCTGGTTGATCAGCTGCTGCAGTCGGAATCTTTCGTAGAACTCTGGACACTTAAACTTGCCAATCTGCTCAGGCTCAACGGTGGTAAATCTGGCAACACTGCTGGGTTGAAAGTCTATCATCGGTGGCTGGCCGAACAGTTACGCCGCGAAACGCCCTACGACTCAATCGCGCGAGAATTAATTCTGGCATCGGGTGACACATCTCAAAACGGCCCCGCCAACTTTTATCGCACGGTTTCGGGACCACGACAGCAGGCCGAATTTGTTAGCGAACTTTTCATGGCCAGCCGACTTCGGTGCGCCAATTGTCACAATCATCCGCTGGACCGTTGGACCCAAGACGACTATCACGGATTGGCCGCCATCTTTGCAAAGGTTCAAACCGGCGAAACGATCAAAGCCAAACCGCGCGGCGAAGTCATCCATCCGCGAACATTGCAAGCTGCCGTTCAGCGGATCCCTGGTGAACAGTTTTTGGATTCAGATGCAAACGATGGGCGAAAGCAACTGGCCGATTGGCTAACCAATGCTGACAATCCGTATTTTGCGAGATCCATCGTCAACCGACTTTGGAAAAGCATGATGGGCCGCGGGCTTGTCGAACCGGTAGACGATTTTCGCAGCACCAATCCGGCGACGCATCCAAAGCTATTAAGCCTGCTGGCCGACGATTTTATCGCAAACAATTACAGTCTCCGCCATACGCTGCGGCTAATCGCCAACAGCACTACCTACGCCCGCAGCTCCGATGCTCTACCAGCGAATCGTGACGACGATCGCTTTTATTCACACGCTGCAAAGAAAAACCTAGAGCCGGAAGTTCTCGCAGACGCAATCTCAGACACTTTGGGGATACCGGATCGGTTCGGCAATTTACCGGCAGGAACACGTGCCGTTGAACTGATCGATCCAAAGACGCGATCGAAAACACTAGATGTGCTTGGGCGCTGTGATCGGACAGAATCTTGTGAAAACAAGATTCAAGTAGCAGGCGGATTGCCACAAAAGTTACACTTGTTTAACGGCGATTTACTGAACGCCAGGATCTCGGCCCAAGGCAGTCGTTTGGACAAACTTCTAAGCTCCAATCAGCCGCCAGCCGACATCATTGCCAAGTTCTATCAGATAGCACTGAGTCGAAACCCGACGCCACAAGAAACGCAGCACTGGAACGATGAACTAGAACCGCTGCAAGGAAAAACGCAGCAGCAACGTCGCTACCTAGAAGATTTCGTTTGGGGATTGATGACCTGCGAGGAATTCAACACGAACCACTGACACAAGAAACGGTCCAGAAATCGATTCGCCGCCGAGATCATTACACGATTGCTCCTAAATACCAATGAATAATCAAACACGATGTGACGGAGTTACCCGACGCAATCTGATTCGCGTTGGAGGATTATCTGCGCTGGGACTCCAGCTTGGCCTTGGCGATCTATTCAGACTGCAACGCGCCCAGTCTGCCGAAAATCCGATCGCGCCGAAAGCCAAATCCTGCATCTTGATTTGGCTTGATGGTGGGGCAAGCCACTTGGAAACGTTCGATCCAAAACCTGACGCGCCCGAGGAAGTACGAGGGCCGTTGGGTACCATTGCGACGAGCATACCGGGCATTCGGATCAATGAATGTTTGCAACATACCGCTGGAGTGATGGAAAAAGTAGCGTTGGTTCGTTCCATGACATCGCCGTTGGGCGAGCACAATTTCGGCACGCATTATTTGATGACCGGGTACAAACCATCACCCGCGTTGCAGTACCCAACGTTTGGCGCCACGCTTGCTCAGATGCGGCAAAACTCCAACGCTTCCTCGGCATTGCCACCCAACATCGCCGTCCCCAGATTTAGCGGTACTGTCAGCGGCAGCGGTTATCTTTCAAACGCGACCGCACCGTTTTCCGTGGGCGGCGATCCCGCTCGCGCGGATTTCAAGGTACGCGATTTAGACTTTTATCGAGGTCTCGATTTGTCTCGCTTAGATCGACGTCGCCAAATGATCGCTGCGATGGACCGATTCAGCCAATCCAAAGACGCAGCAGCATCGTCCAATGCCGACCCCGATCTGCAGCGGGCCTACAACCTGATCTCGTCGCCCACAGCAAAAGCGGCATTCAATTTGTCAGAAGAACCAAGCAGCGTCCGCAAACGTTATGGTCAAACAGGGGCCAACAGCATCGGCCAAAGCTGTCTTTTGGCACGCCGGTTGGTTCAACGCAACGTTCCCTTTGTGACTGTGTTTAGTAACGGCTGGGACACACACGAAAAAATCACGACTTTAAAAGAACGCTATCCGAACGACCGCAACGCGCATCTTCCCGCACTCGATCGCGCGGTTAGCGCATTGATTGGAGATCTGGACGAGAGGGGGATGTTGGACGAAACACTTGTCATCGTGATGGGCGAATTTGGGCGAACGCCTAAGATCAATTCCAGAGGCGGTCGCGATCATTGGCCAAATGTTTTCAGCGTAGCGTTGGCTGGCGGCGGCATCAAAGGTGGCCAAGTCGTCGGCCGCAGCGACGCGCTGGGCGAATACCCCAAAGACAACCCGATCACTCCAGCAGATTTGGCGACCACGATCTACACTTTGCTGGGAATCAATCCTAGTCATGAACTTCTCACGCCGGATGGTCGTCCGGTTCGCGTAGCCCCAGACGGTGCGCGTGTGGTCAAGGAGCTGCTGGCGTGACCGATCGTTTCACCTTTTATTGGGTCCCTGTGCGCTTTCTCGCGTTTTCGATTGCCGCATCTTGCGCTATCGCATCCGCAGCAACCCCGCCAATAACCTCTGTCGCGTTCGCACCCGACGGCAAACAACTCGTCACGGTCTCTCAAGTTGGCATCACGGTCTACCAATGGCCGACACTGCAGGCAGTCGCGACTTACAAATCGAAATCGCCAAACCTGCACGACCTGAGTTTCTCGCCGGACGGAAAACGACTCGCAGTAGCAGGCGGCACTCCCGCAGATTCTGGGTCGGTCGAAATTTTCTCTTGGCCCCAGATGAAACCGCTACACGCACAGGACAGACATAGCGACAGTGCAACCAACGTCGTCTGGATCGACAACGACACGATTGCGTCAAGCAGCTTGGACCACGAGATCGTTGTCTGGGATTTGTCCGACACGGAGAATTCACCGAAGGTGTCCAGGGTTTTGAAAGGACATTCGCGCGGAGTGACAGCACTCTGTCCGCTTGCTGCGAACGACATTCTGATCAGCGCCGGGATTGATCAGAGTCTTCGCGTCTGGCGGCTATCCACAGGAGAGCTGATTCGCAGTCTTTCGATTCACACCTTACCGGTCACCGATTTGGCGGTTCGCCCTGGCGATCACGCTTTGCCAATGGTCGCGTCCGCCAGCCGGGATCGAACTGTACGATTTTGGCAACCAACCATTGGCAGGATGGTGCGTTTCGCCCGGCTGCCGTCCACGCCGCTTGCGATCAGTTGGAACCAAGATGGCTCGCTGATTTTGGCGGGATGCGAAGACGGCAAAGTGCGATCAATCGATCCGGACACCGTCGAAATTGTCGACACACAACAGGGCACCAAAACGTGGGCGTACGCTTTAGCCGTCCATCCTAGCGAAAACGTCCCAGTCGTCGGTGAGGCAAACGGGGAATTGAATCGATACGCCAGTGACGATGTGAACTCAAGCCTCCCCAA
This sequence comes from uncultured Pirellulaceae bacterium, assembly GCA_964652675.1. Lineage (GTDB taxonomy): Bacteria > Planctomycetota > Planctomycetia > Pirellulales > Pirellulaceae > K23-9. The sequence continues at coordinate 861 of CAZZDZ010000109.1, read as the reverse complement.
AGATCTCGTTACCCCAACGATGATTGACGACCCGCCGGCAGCAGGCAAACGAGTTCGTCAGACAGCGCCCGAATACGTGGGCACCGAAGTCTATCACTCTCTTTACTTACCGGTGGATTGGGAACCGAATGGCAAGTTCCCGGTGATTGTTGAATACACAGGCAACAAGTTTCCGCCGGGCAAGGGTAGCGGCGAAGTAAAGGACGCGAACCTTGGCTACGGGATGAGCGGGGGAAGAAAGTTCATTTGGGTCGTTATGCCGTATGTTCAAGTCGGCAAAGAGGAAAACGCGGTCACATGGTGGGGCGATAAACAAGCGACGATCGAATACTGCAAAACCAACTTACCTCGGATCTGCCAACAGTTCGGCGGCGATACGGAAAATGTATTCGTGTGCGGGTTCTCACGAGGTGCGATCGCGACTAGCTACATCGCGTTGGCCGACGACGAGATCGCGGGATTTTGGAAAGGCGTCTTTACCTTTGATCACTTTGACGGACAAAAAAGGTGGATTTACGCCAATAGCGATCGTGATTCTGCACTAACTCGTTTGGCAAGACTAAAAGGACGCTCCGTATTGGTGTGCGGACAACACGCAAGCGGTGTCCACGATGACTTTTTGAAGGATCATCTGGAACTCGCGGATTTTGAATTTCTGGATGTGCCCACCAAAGAGATCTTTCAAATTCCCGAGGGCCCGTATCATCATTCTCACACGGACCTTTGGATGCATCGCGACAGCCCCTATCGAGACAGGGCACGTGAGTGGATCCAGAAAGTTCTTGCGCAGTAAGTCGCACGATCCCGTTGGTGGCGAGATCTAATTTCGATCACAAGTTCTGCATCAACACTGAAACTTCG
>CAZZDZ010000108.1:0-16000 GCA_964652675.1 uncultured Pirellulaceae bacterium | reverse complement strand
CACTTGCTGGCGCTGCGTGCTGGTAAACTCCTCTCGCTTCAAACAATGATTTGCCCTGCAGAACTACGCTGCAACTTTGCTGGGCAGCAGGTTGCCGACGTTGAATCGATGTGGGAAAACCATACTTGACCTATTCCAAACAACAACTTTTGCGACAAGCACGCCGCCATGTCTACTGACACACCTACTGAACTGATCTCTGCGATAAACGATCGCGACGCGACCCGATTGCTGGCACTGATGCAGCAAGCCGAATTCATCATGATTCGCGTGGGCGATGAAGAAGAGGAGGACGGAAGCTTGGGCGCGCTGACCGCAGACGTCGAAGATTTTGACGTTTTGGTGACGTTTACAAACGAAGAAAACGGTTCCAATTTTATCTCGACGATGGCGGATATCTTCGAATCGGGCGAAGAAGTGGAAGGGTTCTTTGTTGATGGCAGTACGTTGCTGGAAAATCTGCCCGATGAATTTGGATTGCTGATCGACCCAGAAAACGAATCCACTGCGATCATCGACCCCACGCTCATCAAGGAAGTCCGCGAGTTGCAGCAGTAAATTTCAAACTCCACCACTTGCTCTGGCAAAACAACCATGAGACATCTTTTACTCGCGACGTTCTTGGTCACAATCCATTTGTTATCAAGTCCGACTTGCGACGCGGCGGATCAACCCAACGTGTTGGTCATCATCGCCGATGATCTTGGGTTTTCAGATGTGGGTTGCTATGGCGGTGAGATTCAAACACCGAACATCGATTCGCTAGCCAGCAACGGCGTGCGTTTTACTCAGTTCTACAACACGGCACGCTGTTGGCCCACGCGATCGTCTTTACTGACTGGTTACTACGCACAGCAAATTCGCAGGGACAAACTGCCCAGTGCTCTTTCTGGCAATCGGGGATCTGGCAATCGCGGTAACCGCCAACCATGGGCAAAACTATTACCCGCGTACTTAAAACCACTTGGCTATCGTTCTTATCACAGCGGCAAATGGCACTTGGATGGGATGCCGATCAAAAATGGATTTGATCGTTCGTACTACATCAAAGACCAGAGTCGTTTTTTTAACCCGCAGGTCCATCACTTGGACGACAAGAAACTTCCGCCGGTTGAAAAGAACACGGGCTTTTACGCGACGACTGCCGTCGGCGACCACGCGGTAAAATGCTTAAAAGAACATCAAGCCGATCACGCAGACAAACCATTTTTTTACTACTTGGCGTTCGCAGCGCCACACTTTCCGCTGCACGCATTGCCCGAAGACATCGCCAAATACAAAGACAACTACACCCAAGGTTGGGACAAAATCCGCGAACAACGCTGGCAGCGAATCAAGCAATCCGGATTGCTTGGCAGCGATTTAGATGACAATGATCTTTCGGCGGTGGAAACCGATTTGGGGCCGCCGTATGACTTTCCCGACGCCATGAAAATCTTGGGCACTGGCGAAGTCAACCGTCCCGTGCCCTGGGATTCACTCACATCAGAACAAAAGCAATTTCAAGCGATCAAGATGTCGATCCACGCCGCGATGATCGATCGCATGGATGCAACGATCGGGAAAGTACTCGACCAGATTCGTTCGATGAATCGCGAGGAAAATACCCTTGTGTTCTTTCTGTCCGACAATGGCTCCAGTGCAGAGATCATGGTGCGCGCTGACGGACACGACCCAAAAGCTGAACCCGGTTCGGCGGAAACCTACCTTTGCCTTGGCCCTGGTTGGTCCAGTGTTGGCAACACGCCGCTGCGTCGACACAAAACTTGGACACACGAAGGCGGCTGCTCTACTCCGCTAATCGTTTCTTGGCCCAGCCAAATCAAAGACGTTGGTAACTATCGGCGTCAAGTTGGCCATGTCATCGACCTCGTGCCAACGATCATGGAAGCGGCCGGTGGGGAACTTCCCAGCCAGCACGACGGCAAACCGTATCCCAAGCGTCCAGGCAAAAGCTTGATTGGTGCGTTGACCAATGACGATGCTGTGCCACGCGATTACTTATGGTGGTTTCACGACGGACACAAAGCGATTCGAGTGGGCCACATCAAAGCGGTCGCGCCAAAAGACGAACCGTGGGAATTGTATGACCTTTCAAACGATCGTGCTGAATCCAAAAACTTGGCCGAAACGATGCCTGGTAAAGCAAAGCAGCTTGCCAAGCGATGGGACACCATCACTGCCGAGTTCAGCGAAATTGCAAAGTAGGACATTCGATCTGTGTTTATCTTTGACGCGCACTTGGATTTAAGCCTCAATGCACTGGAGTACAACCGCGACTTGCGGCAGGGGATTGACGAATTGCGCGCCTGCGAAAAAGGAATGACCGATTTGGCCGGGCGTGGTCATTGCACGGTTTCATTTCCCGAAATGCGGCGTGCAGGGATTGGGTTGTGCGTTGCGACGCAGCTTGCCGGTTGCATGAAACCCGCCGGCCCGGTTGGCGCTTGGAACTCTCCCGCTCAGGCTTGGGCGATGACTCAAGGCCAATTGGCTTGGTATCGCGCAATGGAATCCGAAGGCCAATTGCGACAAATTCGCGATTGGAATGCGCTGCAGTCGCACCTAGAGCAGTGGAACACCGACCCAGAAACAACTCCGATCGGCTATATCCTGAGCTTGGAAGGCGCCGATTCGATCCGAGAACTTTCGGATTTGCAATCGTCTTACGAACAAGGCCTGCGGGCGCTCGGGCCAGCACACTATGGACGTGGTCGATATGCTCTCGGCCACGACTGCGATGGTCCCCTTTCACCGGCGGGCAAAGAACTGATCAAGGAGATGGACCGCCTGGGATTGATCATGGACATGACGCATTTATCAGAACCGACATTCTGGGAAGTGCTGGATTTGTACCAAGGTCCACTTTGGGCGAGTCATCATAATTGTCGTGCAATCGTTGATGATCCTCGGCAACTGAGTGATCGACAGATCAAAGCTTTGGCGGATCGAGGTGCGGTGATCGGCGTCGCGATGGATGTTTGGATGGTGGTTCCAAACTGGATTCGCGGACAAACGACGCATCCAGTCGCTGGCGCAGACTTAAATGGATTGGCCAACCATATCGATCACATTTGCCAATTGCTGGGCGGAGCGAAGTACGTTGGCATCGGAACAGATTTGGACGGTGGATATGGAACCGAACAGACGCCGGACGACTTGGATACCATCGCCGATTTGCACAAACTGATCGAGATTTTGCGTAATCGTGGCTACAGCGAAAGTGACGTGGAAGGAATCTGCCACCGGAACTTCATCAATTTTCTACAACACGCTTGGAGCTGACGAGATGGACGACGAAATGGACATCGACTGGTTCCAAGTATCCAACCCTGACGTCGTTGATTCCCCCGGCTTGGTCGTCGACATCGATCGTGTCACAGAAAACATCGCGAAGATGGTCGCGATGGTGGACGGCGATGCTGATCGATTGCGACCACATGTAAAAACGCACAAGATGCCAACGATCGTGCAATTACAAATCGACGCGGGCATCAAACGGTTCAAAACCGCAACGTTGGCAGAAACCGAAATGGTCGCCGAAGCTGGCGGCGCTGACATTTTGTTGGCGCATCAAGTGGTGGGGCCAAAAGTCGATCGGCTCAAGAAATTGGTCGGACGCTACCCCGACACTTCTTTCGCAACCATCGTTGATGACATCGTCGTCGTCGAAACCATCGCCAGCAAATTTGACGCCGCAAAACCGATTCGTTTGTTCGTTGACATTGACTGTGGAATGAAACGTACCGGAATCAAACTTGGCAGCAAATGTGAGGCTTTGATTCGTTCGATCGAATCACACGATGCTGTTCAGTTCGCCGGTTTGCATGTCTATGACGGACATTTGCATCAACCGTCATTGGAAGAACGCCAAGCTGCGGCGGGTGATATTATCATCGCCGTTCGCAAATACGCACAGCAATATCCCGATGCAGAAATCGTGGGTGGAGGTTCGCCGACGTTTGGTATGTGGGCAGGCCAGACCGATTGGCAATGCAGTCCCGGCACACCCGTATTTTGGGACGTTGGATACGCGACCGCCTACAGTGAGCTGGAATTCAAAATTGCCGCAGCGATGCTGACACGTGTGATCAGCAAACCTGGCAAAGGACAGTTGTGCTTCGATTTGGGTTACAAATCAGTTAGCAGCGAAATGGACTTGGAACATCGCGTGACCTTTCCGGAAATTCCCGACGCAAAACTTGTCGGACATAGCGAAGAACACTTGGTCGTCTGGACTGAGATGGCCGACCAAATATCGGTCGGCCAAGCATTTTTGGCTTTTCCACGACACATCTGCCCAACAGTGGCCAATCACGCTTTTGCGACCGTCGTCCGTTGGGGCAACGCGACTCGCGAAGCATTGTGGGTCACAGCGCGTGATCGATAAGTTCGGGGTTTTCGGCCAATAGAAGGCACCCGTTCAGAGCCTGGCAAGTGGTTCCTTTCGAATATCATCTGGCTGATCGCGATATTGCACAACGTGCACCCGCAACAGACTATGATTCTTAGACCAAGACTTCAAAACATCCTCTCAAAGGGCCCGTTCACAAATGCCATTTCGATTTCTTCTCGCGCTCGTTTGCAGCATTGCATTTTTTCCGCTTTCGATTTCCCTGGCGGCGGGTCTGCCAAACGTTGTCATCGTGATGGCGGACGATCTTGGCATCGGCGATGTGTCGCCGACAAATCCCGATTGCAAAATCAAAACGCCTATTCTGCAAAAGATGGCTAACGAAGGCATGACGTTCTTGGACGCGCACACACCCAGTAGCGTCTGCACTCCGACTCGCTATGGATTATTAACGGGACGTTACAACTGGCGATCGCGTTTAGCGAAAGGGGTTTTGAGTGGTCGCAGCAAACATTTGATCCCGGCGGACCGTCCTACGCTTGGCCATTTGATGAAAGGCGCTGGCTATCACACGGCAATGATTGGCAAATGGCATCTTGGTTGGGACTGGGCAAAAAAAGATGACGAAATCGATTTCACTCAACCCGTAAAAAATGGTCCAGACATCAATGGCTTTGACCAATACTACGGACACTGTGGATCGCTGGACATGCCGCCGTACGTTTGGGTCGACACGGGAAACATCACCGCAGAACCTGATCGCGAAGAAGGCGTGTCCGGAAAAGAAGATCCCTACGGTTGGTATCGCAAGGGACCAATTGGCAGCGACTTTCACATCGAAAAGGTCTTGCCGCATTTGTTCGACAAATCGATTGAATATATCAACCAGCGATCCGAGGTCGCCAAGTCGGGCAAGCCCTTCTTTTTGTATCTGCCGTTACCAGCGCCCCACACTCCGATCGTCCCGGTGGCGCCTTTCAAAGACGCAAGCGGAATAAACCCTTACGCTGATTTTGTTATGCAAGTGGACCATCACATGGGACAACTGCTCGATTCGATCAAACAAAGCGGAATCGATGAGAACACGTTGGTGATTTTCACAAGCGACAATGGTTGTTCACCGCAAGGAAATTTCGACGTATTGAAAAAACACGGTCACGATCCGAGCGCTGGATTTCGTGGGCACAAAGCTGACATTTACGAAGGCGGACATCGCGTCCCAATGATCGCGCGCTGGCCGTCAACCATCAAAGGCGGACAAACAACCAACGCAATGGCATGCTTGACTGACCTGTATAGCACTTTGGAAGAAATCACCGGCCAGGAGAGAAAAGCAACCGGTGGTGAAGACGGATACAGTTTGGTTTCGGTTTTTGGCGGCAAAGAATCATCGGGCCGTGACAGCTTGATCAGCCACAGCATCGGAGGTTCGTTTGCGATTCGACAAGGTGAATGGAAACTATGCCTGAGCCACGGGAGCGGTGGTTGGAGTGCACCACGTGAAGGCGACGCTAAGAAAAAAGGATTGCCAAACATGCAACTGTTCAATCTGAACGCAGACCGCGGCGAACAAAAGAATGTTGCCGATAGCAACCCCGACAAGGTGACCGAACTGCTGGAACTGCTGCAAAAGCAAGTCGAAAACGGACGGTGCACGCCAGGCGAATCTGTCAGCAACGATCGCGATGTTCGTTACATGCCCGCAGCTGAAAAAGCTGGCAAGAAAAAATAGCTTAACGATACTTTGTACGTCATTATTCAACGCAGATCGCAGAGGTTCTGATGAGATTCGCAGCCATCACAGTCGCTTTTGTTTTTTTGTCAACGATTGGTTTGGTGCCCGTCTTTTCTCAAGAGGCAAAGCAAGACAAGAACCAGAAAGCGGGTGTTCGTACGTTAGCGATGTTGGAGTCAGCCAACTGGAGTGACTTGTTCAACGGCAACGATTTGAGTGGATGGTCTGGCGATACCGAAGGCTACGTTGCCGAACAAGGAGTGTTGGTTTGCAAGAAGGGCGGCAAAAACCTGCATACCGAAAAACAGTACAGCGATTTTGCATTCACGTTTGAATTCAAGTTGGAAGAAAGCGGGAACAACGGAATCGGCATTCGGGTCCCCGCAGACGAACATCCTGCTAAGAACGGGATGGAGATTCAGATTTTGGATCACCACGGGGCCAAGTACAACGGCGAAGCCGAAATGGGCAATGGTAAGAAACGCAAGATGAGTTGGCTGAAACCATGGCAATACCACGGCAGCATTTATGGTGTTGTGCCAGCCAAAACGGGATACCTGAAACCCGTCGGCCAGTGGAACAGCGAAACGATCATCGCCATCGACGATCACATTATGGTGATTTTGAACGGTGCCGTGATCGTCGATGCCTTTTTGGATGACACGGTACCGGTCGACGGGGGAGCGCATCCCGGAATAAAGAATAAGAAAGGTCACATCATGTTGGCCGGACACAGTGACCGAGTCGAATTTCGCAACCTGCGGATCGCCGATTATTCTCCATCGCCCGCGAAATTAAACGTCAGCGTTGACAATCAGCCGCCCAAGGGATTCAAGAGTCTTTTCAACGGCAAAGATCTTGCCGGATGGAAGGGTCTGGCGCACAAAAACGCGAACGATCGCCGTGCGTTAAAGGGGGCCGATTTGAAAGACGCCAAAGCAACCGCCGATGCAAACATGAACGAGCACTGGAGTGTTGTCGAAGGCATTTTGACTTACGACGGCAAGGGGCAAAGCCTTTGCACGGCGAAAGACTACGGCGATTTTGAATTTTACTGCGACTGGAAAATTCCGCCCGGAGCCGACTCGGGGATTTATCTACGTGGCACACCCCAAGTGCAAATTTGGGACCCGTGGAGCACGCGTACCAAGTCTGGCGATCTACCAGAGGATTCAGAACAGTGGGTCAAGTCGTACAAGAACGGGCGTAACTTGGGATCGGGCGGTTTGTGGAACAACAAACGTTGGCGCAATGCTCCGACCACTTTGGCCGACAAGAAACCCGGCCAGTGGAACCAGTTCTTGATCCGCATGGTTGGCGAGAAAGTCACCATCTGGCTCAACGGCAAACTGATTGTCGATCGCGTCAAATTGGAGAACTACTGGGACAAGACCCGGCTGACTCCGATTCCACGATCAGACCAGATCGAACTGCAACATCACGGAAGCGAACTGTTCTTCAAGAATTTGTTTATCCGCGAATTACCGTACTAACTGGACAGCGCCAGTTTAAGTGGATTTTTAATCATCACTTCAGCGCGGCTTCGTACTCGATCTCGTCAGTGAAACCGCGTCATCGAGTACGAGTACCGGCGAAACGCCTGAGTACGAGTACGATCAGCAAACGCTTTCGACGCAGTTGTGATCTTATTTGGTTTTTCGCTGAGCCCAAATTTCCGCGCCAGATGGTTTCGTGGTCTCGACAACTTCGGGGCTCGATGTTGACGGCTCCGTTTTGCGAACCTTGGATCTTCGTGCGCTGCCTCTGCGTTTTGCTCTTTTTGGTTTTTCTTTGGCGCGAATTCGCAGTTTGTCTTCACTCAGTTCGTATATCTGCTCTTCGTTTTCAATGACGACTTGGTGAAGCTGTTCGGTGGTGATCGATTTGCCACGCTCGTTGGCATTTTTGATCAGATCGTCAATGACAAGATACCCATCCGGATCAAGCTTCAATCCAATTGCATCGGGCTGATGCCGAAGAATGAAGCTCATGTATTTGCTGATCTTGGTGAGTCGCTTGTTCATCGCCGCAGTGTAGCGAAACCATCTGCAAATGGGGATGCGATGGTTTCTACAGTCAGCCGTCCCAATGGACGACGTGCAAATAGCAGCCAACAGCCACGCCCAAGGTGATTCCGCTGGCTGATCAATCCCAACTAAGACTGCCTGCAGATTGATATTCGGTGACTCGGGTCTCGAAGAAGTTCTTCTCTTTGGCCAAGTCCATCGTTTCGCTCATCCAGGGGAATGGGTTGGATGACCCGTATTGCATCGGCAATCCTATTCGTTCCAGACGGCGGTCGGCGATGTGTTGGACGTAGTCGCGGAACAGATCTTGATTCAGACCCATGATGCCATTGGGGAGGCAGTCGCCAGCATAGTCAAGTTCCAACTCGACTGCTTGTTTGACGCGGTCGACCATCGCCTGTTGAAAATCGTGTGTCCAGAGATGGGGGTTCTCGGATTTGATGCCGTTGATTAGGTCGATTCCAAAATTCAGGTGCGTGGTTTCGTCGCGAAGGATGTATTGGAATTGTTCACCGACGCCGGTCATCAAATTGCGGCGATGAAAGGACAACATCATCACAAAGCCTGTGTAGAAAAACACGCCTTCCATGATCAAGTAGTAACCGATCAGGTTCTTCAGAAATGCTTGAGCACCCGTGTCGGTGTCGGTCGAGAAATCAGGTGACATGACTTCAGCCGTCAACTCGGTTTCAAACGCATCTTTGCGAGCGATCGACGGAACTTCGTGATACATATTGAACACTTCGCCTTCGTCTAGTCCTAGACTGTCGACGATGTACAAGAACGTGTGCGAATGGACAGCCTCCTCGAACGCCTGACGCAACAAGTATTGCCGACACTCGGCGTTGGTTACATGCTTAAAGATCGCCAAGACAAGGTTGTTACCGACCAAGCTTTCAGCAGTCGAAAAGAAACCCAAGTTCCGCATAATGACGCGTCGTTCACCATCGGTCAGTTTGTCGCTTCGCCACGTTTCAATGTCCTTGGTCATCGGGACTTCGGTTGGCATCCAGTGATTGGCACAACCATTTTGATAGTGCTCCCACGCCCAGTTGTACTTCAGCGGCATCAGTTGGTTGACATCGACTTGATTGCAGTTGATCAACCGTTTATCAGTCGCGTCAAAACGCTTGATCGCAGCAGCGGATTGAGACGTCGAGTTGGTGGTTTTTGATACAGCGTGAGACATTGTTTACATCCTTGGGTCGGTTGGAATGGGAATGGAGCATCGGTCGCGAAGCCATCGGGCTAGCGCCAGCCGATTGGAAAGTTGAACGGGACCGTCCAGAATCTCGTTGTCACGACCGATCATGCACACCAGGAACGGACCGTCGCGACCAGGCAGATCAAATCCGCCGGGGTCTGTCAAAATCAACTGCCGACCATCGGACTCCACGCGAACCCAAGCCCGAGAAATCCCCGGCTGGTGGTCCACTTGAAAACCACGTTCGATCCAGTTGACGTAAAATCGCAAGTGCTATTGGCAAGCCTCACAATCCGGGTCGTCAATGCTGCATGCGGCGGGAGTCACCACGCGGTCTATCCGGATTTCGCTCGACTGACTTTGCGACTTCATCCAGCGTGGTTGGATGCCGTGCTTGTTAACGTCCACGGTCGATTTTTCGACTTGAGTGGCTGCAAGCGACCTCAGGTAGTACGTCGTCTTCAGTCCCGCCTTCCAGGCGAGTCGATACATTGCGTCGATTGCTTTGCCGCTGGGGGTGGCCAAGTACAGGTTCAGCGACTGACCCTGGTCGATCCATTTCTGACGTTTCGATGCTGCTGCGATCAGCCAGGACGGTTCGATCTCGAAAGCCGTCGCAAACAGTTCCTTTACATCAGTGGGCAGTTGCTGAATTTCACCAACGGTGCCATCGTAGTACTTCAACGCATCCAGCATCTCTGGATTCCACAAGTCACGCGACTTCAATTCTCTGATCAAACGAGCGTTGGTTTGCGTGAACTCGCCCGACAAGTTGCTCTTAGAATAAAGCTGTTTGTAGGTCGGTTCGATTGACTGGGTGCAGCCGACGATCGTCGAAATCGTCGCGGTTGGGGCGATCGCCAAGCAGTTGCTGTTTCGCATCCCATGCTTTGAAATCGCATTGCGGACGACTTGCCAATCGAGTGTTGTTTCGCGGTCAACGTCGATGGGTTCACCCCGTTCGTTTTCCAGCAAATCCAGCGTGTCGATTGGCAGAAGGCCACGATCCCATTTCGATCCGCTGTACGAATCGTATTTGCCACGTTGTTCGGCAAGTTGACTGGAGGCCAGGATTGCAAAATAACTGATCGCTTCCATGCTGCGATCGGCGAACTCGACTGCTGCGTCGCTTGCCATCGGGATTTGCAACTCGTTGAGTGCGTCTTGATAGCCCATCAGCCCCAATCCCACAGGCCGATGTCGCGAGTTCGCGTTCTTGGCTTCTGGGGTGGGGTAGTAGTTGATGTCAATGACGTTGTCGAGCATCCGCATGGCAGTGTCGATTGTGCGTTGCAGCAACTTGAGGTCTAGAGTTCCATTGACGATGTGCCGGCACAGGTTGATGCTTCCAAGGTTGCAAACCGCCGTCTCATCCTCGCTGGTGTTTAGCAGGATTTCCGTACAAAGGTTGCTGCTGTGAACGACGCCCGCATGATCTTGGGGAGATCGAATGTTGGACGGATCTTTGAAAGTCACCCAAGGATGGCCCGTTTCAAAGGTTCGCGTTAGCAGCTTTCGCCACAGTTCGGTTGCCGACAGGGTGCGGTGCTGACGGATCCGCCCCGCCTTCGCTTCAGCTTCATAAAACTCATATCGCTCGGTGAACGCGTTGCCGTAAGTTTCGTGCAAATCCGGCACTTCGTCCGGGCTAAAGAGTGTCCAATCCTGATCGTTTTGCAAACGCTGCATGAACAGGTCCGGAATCCACGCAGCGGTATGCATGTCGTGAGTTCGTCGGCGGTCGTCACCAGTGTTTTTGCGAAGATCCAAGAATTCAACAAAGTCCAAATGCCAAGGTTCCATGTACGCACACACGGCTCCTTTGCGTTTTCCGCCCTGGTTCACCGCAACGGCAGCATCGTTGACGATTTTCAAGAACGGAATCACTCCTTGGCTTTCGCCGTTTGTCCCCTTGATTCGCGCACCGGTGGCACGAACATTGGTCCAGTCGTTGCCAAGACCACCGGCCCACTTCGATAGCCGAGCATTGTCGCCAACGGATTTAAAGATGTGATCAAGATCGTCTTGAACGGTTGTCAGATAACAACTGCTTAGCTGCGGATGGAGCGTGCCAGAATTGAACAGAGTCGGCGTGGCACTGGTGAAGCGCAACGACGAAAGCAATTCATAGAACTCGATCGCGCGTTCATCGCGGTTTTCGCTTTCGGCCAAGGCCAAGCCCATGGCGACCCGCATCCAGAAATACTGTGGCGTTTCGATCCGGCGCCCTTCGATGTGCAACAAATAGCGATCGTAAATCGTCTGCAGACCGAGGTAACGGAACTTTGAATCACGAGATGGATCAAGTGCCTCGGCAATCTTGTTCAAATCGAAGGTTCGTAGTTCGGGCGACAACCGATCGGCGCGGACACCTTCGATGATGGTGTGTTCGAAGTGGTCGCGGTGAGTTTGATGAAAATCATCCGAAAACTGTGTTTTCCCGATTGCTTGTCGATAGATGATGCTCGCCTGGATTTCGGCAGCCAGTTGATCGTAGGCTGGGTCACGTTCAATGCGACTTCGAGCGGAAAGAACCAGACTGCGACTGACGTCGCTGGGCGTCATGCCGTCAAAAGCACCGCGGACAACCTCGTCGACGATTCCTTTAATGCTTACCTCGGGGAAACTCGCAGCGTCGCATTGGTTCAAAAAGCGTTTCAGTCGTGGGATATCAAAGGGCACGCGAACGCCCGGTTCGATTTCGATGGTGAGCCGGTTTTCTGATTCGCGCCGATCGTCTAGCGAATCCAGCTCCACGTTCTCGCCACGGACTGCTCGCATTCGGGCGTGTTCGGTGCGGTACAAAATGTAGCGGCGGGCGACATGAAAGTGCTCGCGTCGCATCAAACTGACTTCGACGACGTCTTGTATTTGTTCGACCGTCACTGGATCGGTTCGGTCGGGCGCGACAACGAGTTCGGTGACTTGCTGGACGATCTTGTCGATGTCGGTCCCGATATCGTTCGACAATGGTTGGCCGTCGGCCAAATTGAGTTCGGCTCGAAAGGCTTTCTCGATTGCCGTGGCAACGCGAGCTGTATCAAACTCGATCAGCCGTCCATTGCGTTTACGAACCAGACCAGTTTGTGTGGTTGAACGTGAAGCGTTCATGCAGCAACTCCTTTTGACGCCGTGGTGAGCGTTCCTTTGCATGCAGCGACCCAGACTGGCTTCCCCTATCGCGCGGCGCTACAGGGAGCAGTTCTTAAACCGTGCAAATCGAAGTGTCAGTCCAAGACAACGCGCGACATCTTATTGGCCGGTTCCAGCGGCATCTGCATCACGCGATCATCTGCAACGATCGCCCCAATCCAAGAGGGCACACAACCGTCTGTTTCGTGGTAGGTCTTCTGACTTACTGCCGATTCACTTACGCGGCCTTCTCACTTGGTTTCCCAAGCAATGGCTCTTCAATTAAGAAGGAAAGTGGACCTCGCGATGCTATTCAAAGCATTGCATGGCAGTTCACAGCGGCTGGACCGTCCCGGAATTGTCTTTCCAACGAAAGACGCACCGGAGTTCCCTGTTCACGAGTCTGCAAGAAGCAAGGCTCGGCACCACGAACGCCCAGAGTGTAAGGGTCCTGGAACGCGGGTCAAGTGTTTTCAAATCAATTTTTGCCAACAGCGCCCAAGACACCGGAAAACGCTCGGCAAACTTTCGCGATGCCGCGCCGCTTGTGCAATAAGAAGCACATCTGGATCACACTTGGATCCATATCGCTTGAACAAGGCATTTGAATGGAATGCAATGTTGCTTTTTTGGTTCAATGATCGGTGGGGAGTCAGTTGCCACAAAAAACACAAGAGGACACAAAAAATGCAATGGCGAAACATCAACGAGCTATGTGATTCTCGAATCCCTTCGGCAGGATTGGCGATCACGAAGGATCACCTACCCGGTGCGCCGTTGGAGTCCAGGCTTTAGCCGTCCGCTTTAGAAAGCGTATTCGCCGCCCAAGGTTAGACCGTGGGCCCAGTAGTCGCTTTCGACGAAACTAAATCGCGGACGTAGTGCACCGGTGAATGGGATGGCTTCGGGAGGGATCAAGTTTGGGTTCAAATCGGTATCGATCTGATCGCCGGCTCGAACCACATTGGGGAAATAGATCACGCTGTAGCCAATTTTGGCGCTCAGTGAGTTGGTGAAGCGATAACCAAACTGCACGCCGATCTCGGGGATCATCGAAAATTCGTCTTGCTCACGCGTTCCGCTATTGGTCCGCTGCGCCAACAGTCCACCGCTGAGCGTGTCGGTCACACCCGATTCGGTAATGGTGTTGGTGCCGTTGATATGGACGGTTTGTTGGTTGTTACCCAATGCGACGCGTAACATCGATTCCAACCAAGCACGCTGAAAATTGAATCGATGGATGACTCCTAACTGCAAACCGTTGAATTCGTTTTCGGTGCGGAATCGATCTGTCAGTGCGATCGTTCCTGGTGCCGTTGGAATCAACGACGTTATGTTTTCGTTGATCGTGATGTCGTCGTCCAACTGTATGTGTCGAAATCCAACGATCCAATCCACTCGATCTGCGATACCACAGCTGTTGCAGTTCGACTTGCCGGGGCACAACGACGCGCGCCCGTTGATCAAAATACTACGCAAGTTTGTTTCGGTATTTACATTAACGCTGCCCGAAGCCAGACCCGGAAAGGAAACCAGCTGGGCGGTTTCTTGGCCAGCGACGATGTCAAAAAAGGGTCTTCCCAAGATCGCGTTGCTGTCACTATTGCCCGCGAACCCTTCGTCTTGCTCACGCAGTCGAAAGTACTCTGCTTCGATCGCAAAATTCTGTTGCGGTGTGAACCAAAATCCACCGGCAACACGAATGCCCGAAGTAGTGTCGCCATTTATTTCTTGATTGCCAAACAAAACGTTGGTGCCGGCTTCGCCCAAAACGGCTGCGGTTGGCTGTGCCGTTGCCGCTGGACTGGTCGTAATCAACGCTGGCGTGTCGGTGCCTTTGGTGTCCCACAACAACCAGTCGACACCGACCCAAAGTCGCTGATGAAATCGGTTGCGGAAGTTTGGAAAATACTGGCCCAGGTTAAGCAGTGGCGATCGCGCAAACAGGCTTTGCCCGTTACTAAGGACTCCAGATCCACCACCGAATAACGGCGAGTTTCCGTTTACAAAGTTTCCGTTTGTATAAGTGCCATTGAAAAACCCACCGTTGCCAAAAATTCCACCGCCGTTGAATAAACCGCCCCCATTGATAAGTCCACCGTTGGCCAGCTGTCCGGTCGGTGAGCTGTTGATGAGCGGCCTTGCTGAACTCTGTCCATTTCCAAGCCCAATGATGCCGCCCAGCCAAGGCAAAGTGCGTCGTACGCTAACGAGTGCGTAGGGGTCCGTTGAGGATGTTTGGGTCAAAGCCGCTGGGGCAACTGAACCGAATCCCTGCGACAAATTGGAGCTGGGCTGCGCCACGTACGGATTCTGAGCAGGCAGCCAAGCTGCGCCCAAAATGGTAACGGCGATCAATGTCCAAATTCGTAGCAACGATGTCTCCTGAAAAATTTCGGAAATCCAGTGAGTTTTTCTAAAGTTCGCCCGTAGTTCCACTAATCAACTAGGCCACGTCAAGACGAAAGCGAACGATTGCTGGAATCTGTCAAAGACTTCGTTGGGGCGTGAAACAGGGTTGCCTCGACCGCATACTTTGATAATCCTTTAGTTGATGTAGTCACACGCTTGGCAAATCCCTGCGTGTTTCACGAATTAAGACTCAACAGAAGACTCTCTCGATATGCGTTCTTTGGTTTACGGCATCGCCATTTTGGCTTCTTTTGGCATCATGATCGCCATCGGAACGATGCCTGCGCCGCAGTCAGTGAATCCCAATGCGGCGACCGAACCAGGGACTTTGGTGCTGAGTGTCCCCGAGATGAGCTGCGAATTTTCGTGCTTTCCGAAGGTCAAAAAGACGCTGGAGGCCAGCCAGAGAGTCAATTCAGTGGAGTTAGCCGCACAGAAAGAAGAGGGCACGATCGATAATCGGCAAGTGATCGTAAAATACGACGCGGGATTTGACAGTACGAGGGCGATCACGCGACTGACCCAAGCCGGATTCAACGATTCAGAAGTCGTTCAGTGACTGATTTTGTGACCGACGACATGAACGGGCACAAGAAAACGGGCGTGATGCTGGTCGGGCATGGCACGCGAGATGAAACTGGTACCCAACAGTTTTTTGAGCTTGGTGAACGATTGGCCGAGGCGATGGGTGAGATGCCAGTGGTTGCTTGCCTATTGGAGTTTCAAGAACCCACGATCCCTCAGGCTTGGGATCAATTGGTGCAACGCGGTGTGCAACACATTCATGTTGCCCCGTTGCTGCTGTTCGCGGCGGGACACGCAAAACGCGACATCCCCGATTTGATCGCGCAGTGTCAAACACCCAGCATTACGTGCGATCAGTCAGGCCCACTTTCGCGGCATGCTTCGATCATTGAATTGATCAGCCAACGGATCTCGAAAACCTGTGGTGATAGGAATCCAGAAACGACCGCATTGGTGATGGTCGGACGCGGTAGCTATGATCCTTGCGCGCAAGCCGACATGCGAGTCTTGACGGCGGTCGTGGCAGCGCGAAATCGATTCGCTCATGTTGCGACAGCGTTTTATGCGATGGCTCAGCCGAAGCTGCCGGATGTCCTTGACCGGGTCGCTGG
>CAZZDZ010000107.1:12973-16116 GCA_964652675.1 uncultured Pirellulaceae bacterium | reverse complement strand
CGATCTCCAAAATCAAAACTTGCCCGCACAAATCACTTTCCAAAATCGTCAATGTGCGTTTGTTTGTCGCCAGGATTCGAATGTTCTGGCACAGGGCAATCGGATTGACACTGTATAGCGGCCCGTTGATCAACCGCGTCTGGCCAGGTGTGCCACCAACAGAAAAATGAAAGCGGTGATAGTCGACTGGGCACAATCGCGAAAGCAGCAAGCTGCCATCACGGAAACGCTCCGTCAATTCCACATCGCGTAGCAAATCAGCAAGATCAAACATCTCGCCTTTGACAAACAACCCATCGCATTTCGACAGGTCCGGTACGCACAAATGCCTCCCGTCAGCCGGGAAAACGACCGATTCGTGATGCGAATCCACCGGACGCGCGTCTGGCTTTAACTTTCGATAAAAGAACTCATTGAAGTTCGCGAATTGATCTGGGCTGCGCACGAACTCATTTGCGTCCAAATCGTATTCCTGGATAAATGGATCGATCTTTTCACGTGTTGCGGGCTGATCCATTCGCCATCCGTACCACTTCGAAAACCAAGCTCGCTTGACCAACGCGTGCAAGGACATTTTTCCGGCGAGTGTGCCATAGGTCCATCGCAACGCCTTGTCGCCGTAGACTTTTTCCTGGCAAGTAATACCGTGGTATCGGTCGTAGTAAATGATTTGGTCCATTGAAACCATTGTGACTGAATCCCGGCGGTGATGGCAGGGCAGGCGAAAAACGGCAAATCACATTCACACACGTCTTGCGTGCCGCCAACCGCTGAACAAGTAGTCACAACGGGGCAAGTAAAACCGCTAGCGTGATCCAAATTGTCAGCAGTCGTCAAAATCGACAGGACCCGACTATCCGTCCGATGTCGGCAGACTTTTCCAAATCGATTTTTGGTCGTCGTTTTTCCGCCAGTTGTGGCGACGTACTTCTTGGTATGGAAATTCAATTCTAAAAAAGGTCATAAAAATGAACCCCGACGAAACGATGTGCAAACGTAAAGAACGCAGGTTTAAGACTTGCGATGAACGATTGCTTTTATGCAACGTGTTCGTTGACGTCGACGACCCGGTACCCGGATCGGTGATCGATATTTCCCCGCAAGGTCTACGGTTGTTGTGCGGCGCAGAATTTCGCGTCGGCAAAGCTTTCTTGGTTGAACTAAAAACCGATCGTCTGCACGGCGTTTTTCCCGGCGTCATTCGCCGCGTCACTCCGTGGGTTGGGGGAGAGTCGGTACTTGGGTGTCAGTTACTGGAGCCCATTCCTGACGAGATCCTGCAAACGCTGGCCAAAGAACGTGTCGTCAATCGTCGCCGCGAAGATCGAGTTCAATGGAGCAAGAAAGCGACCTTGCGCTGGGAGCTTGAGTCGGAAGTGGTCGATGCAGAGATAATCGACTGTTCGCCGGGAGGCCTAAAAATATTCTCAACGAAGCACATCAAAGACAACACGTGTGTACGTTTGACTCTCGATACAGACGATAAAAAAGGCGTCATTATCGACGCCAAAACAGTTTGGAACACGAAGAGCAAAAACACCGATGGTGTCGACGGCTGGTTTCTGGGCGTCACCTTCATCCGCAACGGAGTCCCCGATGTGGTAGTAAAGGTTTTAGAGGAAAACGAAATTAAAGAGCCTGTCGAAGTCGATGATTCAGTCTTGCATCCTGCTGCACTCGTCGCCGCGGCGGTAGCAACCTTTGCCATCGCCTTGGTGCTGCTTCTTTAGAGGCTAACAAGCTGCGAAAATTACTTTGCAGCTTCCTTTTGTTTTTTCTTCTGCTTCTGCTTCTTCGGCGCCTCGGGCAATTTCGCGTCGGGACCGTAGATGTCCGGGTACTTTTCAGCAAGCATTGCTTTTAGTTTGGGGCGGTTCGTTAAAGCACGCATGTGTTTACGAGCTGATTTGGGATCATCGATTCCGGCCAACATCGCCGACTCCGGCATGATTTGGCTATCCCAACCAGCCAGATCGCTGGGCTTCACTCCGGAATAGTAATACGCGCCTGTGGTATAAGGGCTGGGGGTGTATTTGCCGACAATGCTCACATCCAAACTCTCTTTGATATGTTGATCCCAACCGCCCGCCCAAAGACTGGCGTTCAACAGAAAACGTCGCGTGCCCTCATCCAACAAGTCTTCGGATGCGCCGAAAGAAACGTAAACAACACGTGCGTCTTTTTTGTCGCCCGATGGAGCCACGTACGAGTCGCGCGTCCAGCCAGCGTTCACAATCGGTTTGTCAGTAGCAACCTCATCGCTTGGCCCCAACGTTTTGAGGACTTGGACATTCAGCAGTGGCGTCGCATCGGCTGGCGGCTGAGACTTGTAGGCTCCTGAATAGGCGTGAAATTGTGTCACGCCAGTCATAATCACATGCGACTTTGCTGATTCAACAGGAGTGATGCGGCAACCCATTTGATGGTTTTGCCCGTAGTGGCTCTGCCCTTTTTTCTTTTCCCAAGTATTGCCAAACACCTGCTTTCCCAGTCCGCCGGCGTAGTCTTCGCCCGAGTAATTGAAATTCAGTTTTGCCCACGTGCCTTTTTGACCATTAAAACAATGAGTCGATGTGCGAATTCCGACCGCAGGTCCACCTCGTTCAAAGTAATCGGCCAGCATCGCTGCTTGATCGTCGGGCATGTTCATAAATCGAGTGAAGAAGACTAGCAGATCAGCATCCTTGAGCGATTCCAATCCAGGTACCTCTTTCGCGCCTGCTTTAATATTGCCATCCTCATCAATGCCAAACAAAACAGTGCACTTAAACCCGTGATGTTTGGCAAGGATCTTTGCCATCAGCGGACAACTCTGTTCGGATCGGTATTCGTGGTCATTGGCAATGAAAACAATGTGCTTGCCCTTCCCAATTCCCTCGCTTCCTTCGTAGACCAGTGGTTCAGCCATCGTGGTTGTCGCCATCATCAAAAATGCCAGTATCGAAAATGCCAGTGTCGAAAATGCGGGAATCGAAAAAAGCTGTGCAATCCAAGTCTTCATCACGTACCTGTATAGATATTGTTTGTTGGTTGTCGGTTTTCCGACGTCAATCGTAACTGCTGTGGTCGAGCGTTGCATAGGACGAAGCCAAAATCACTGGGCAAATCAATTTTTCAATCTGAGTTGTTCGTAGATTGGGCAC
>CAZZDZ010000107.1:0-12873 GCA_964652675.1 uncultured Pirellulaceae bacterium | reverse complement strand
GCACTGTTTGAACCTCTTTGCATGCCATCGCCTACAAGCGGCTCCAGCGATACACTCGCGGTCCGCGAATAGGCCGTGGACTCTTCGCGGCGGTTTTGACCGTATTTCATGTCCGCTCCCTACGCATTGCATTGGTTGGAATTCCGAGTGTTGGATTGGCAAATCTTGATGTCAGATTGTCGCTGTCCCTACGATGGCGGCGACCCCAAACGGTCCAAAATCGAACCGTATCGCACTGCGTTCCAAGCGGATTACGATCGCGTGATCTATTCGGAACCGTTTCGGCGTTTGGCGCGAAAGACGCAAGTCCATCCGCTGGTCCCCAATGACCACGTCCACAATCGGCTCACCCATTCGTTGGAGGTCGCCAGCGTGGGGCGTTCTTTCGCGTCGATGCTGTGGGATTTTTTCCAACGTACCGACCAAGTCCCAGCGGACGTTACCGCAGACGATTTTCGTAACGTCTTGCAGTCAGCTTGCTTGGCACACGACATCGGCAACCCGCCGTTTGGACACGCAGGCGAATTTTCGATTCGGACTTGGGTGAAAGACAATCCGGAATCGATCTTTGGCGATGGCGAATTTGCGATCAGCCCCGAAGTACGCGCTGACTGGGCGCTATTCGAAGGCAACGCGCAGGGATTCAGGCTCGCTGCGCTGCCCAACAACACGAAAGCGGGCTACATGCGGCTAACCTACGCGACCCTGGGCGCGATGATCAAATATCCCTGGACCAGCACCGATCCCCGCGCGGACAAGAAAAAGAAGTACAACGTTTTTTCCAGTGAGACGTCGGAGTTTCAACAAGCGTTTTCGCACATGGGGCTGCACATCAACGGCCAATACGTTCGACATCCGTTGTCGTTTTTGTCTGAAGCCGCAGATGACATCTGTTACCGCATCGCTGACTTAGAAGACGCCGTGCAAATGGGCATTTTGGATTCACAGCGAGTTTGCAAGATCTTTGCAACGGTCTGTCAGTCCGAAGACCAAAACCAATCGAACAATGACAAACCGAACAAAGACAAACCGATTGGGCGACTTCGAGCCGCCGCAATCAACGAATTCATCTCCGGTTGCTGGACGGTGTTCGAGGAAAACTACGATCAAATCATGGCCGGTGAACGAACCGAGGACT
This sequence comes from uncultured Pirellulaceae bacterium, assembly GCA_964652675.1. GTDB lineage: Bacteria > Planctomycetota > Planctomycetia > Pirellulales > Pirellulaceae > K23-9. Next base: position 11,735 of record CAZZDZ010000107.1, on the reverse strand, counting down.
TGGCCGCTGGGCTAGTGGACGCGCAGAAGGAGGCGTTGCAGAGCATTAAAATCTGTTACGACGAAATTTTCGCTCACCGATTTAAGATGTCCACCGAATTCGGCGCGTACAGATGCTTGGGTCGAATTGCATCTGCTTTGTGTGACGCAGCAAGAAAGCTGTGCCGCGTAAAGTCTTACGAAGGATTAGACTTTCCCGTGAAGCGTTGTTTTGATTTAACGTTTGGCCCCGAATTCACACGGCAAAATGAAGAGAAATCGTATGAATGGTGGCTACATCAAGTCCTGGATAGCGTTTCAGGGATGACCGACAACTACGCCAAACAGTTTTCCAATGATTTGGAAGGGCTGTAGGAGCGATTGCCTTGCCACGTTTGGATGATCGACTCAAAGCCGTTGCCCAACTGATACGAAGCGAAGTTCACGCGGACATCGGTTCGGACCATGGCCATTTGCTAAAAGCCCTGCTGGCAGCGGGACGAATCGATCGCGCAATTGCGATCGAAAACAAACAACAACCCTTTGCGAACTCGCGATCAACGTTGGCGGGATTGGACGCTGACGTTCGCTTGGCCGATGGGCTGAACGGTCTGGCAGTTGGCGAAGCCGACAGTCTTAGCATTTGTGGAATGGGTGGGCCTTTGATGGTCGAAATCCTGCAAGCTTTCCCCGATCGCGTTCCCGCCAAAGTCGTCTTGCAACCCAATCGCGAAACCAACCGTGTTCGGCAGTGGGGCTGGGACGCTGGTTTTCATTTGATCGACGAACAAATGATTTTTGGAGAGCGGATTTTTGAGGTGCTGAGCTTTGAAGCGGGCAATGGCGCCGCGGATCCCGCTTATCAAGATGTGGATCGATCTGCCGCTTTGCAATTGGGACCCCACCACTTAAAACGGTGGACGCCAAAGTTCGCCGATTACTTGGTCAACCAGCGAACCTATCTACAAAAACTACATGGCCGAAACGAATCAACACAAGCACGGCTGGATGTCATCGTAAAAGAACTGACAGACCGCAGCTAAGGACCACTTGTGAAAGCGGTGGCTGATTTTCCGCCGCGACTGTTTTTTAGCGGAGTCGAAACGACAGCCCCATGCCGGCAAAATAGTTGTCAAAACTGTGCCCGTTTTTATCGTCGAAATTGAATCCGTACCGGATATCCCACTGAACATTGTTGCTGATCAGAAACGTTAGCCCGGTGTTAAAGAAATGCTCCGGGTCGACATAGTCCGCGCTGTGCGGATACAGACCGAAGTATTCGGCGTAGGCAGCGGCTCGATCGTTCAAGCGGTAGCGGAACATGATTGATTGAGACCAAAGAGTAAAGCTCTTTTGGGTCGATGGATCGACATCGCGGTCAAACTGCGTGCTGCCGGATGCGCGAAGTCGACTTCCCAGGTTCCAACCGTAGACCAGTCCTAAGCCCGGCAGTACTTCGCCTTTGCTAAAGAAATCGTTCCCCGTTGGCAGTGACAAACGATGAATAAGAGCCATCTCGGGGCGAATGCCGGCTTGTGCGGCCAACCCAATTTTGACACCCAAAGTTAGATCTTCGGAACCTTCGTAGTCGACATCATTGATTTCTTGATCCAAGTGGTTCCAAGCGATTCGTAGCTCCAGCCAGTCTCTCAGGAAACCATAACGGAAAAGGGTTTCAGGAGACGAATGCGTCCTAATCGAACCCGGGACGTCATCATTGAACAAATACGTGTAGCCAAGTTCGGCTTGGAAGACTCCCAAACCAACCACAGAACTGGACGGAGTAAAGCTTGGGCGGTCAGTCACGATTGGGGCGCTCAGCAGTGGGATTCTGTGTCTTGGCGAGGTGCGAGCGTCCTGTGATCTCCAAACCAACAACGCGCCTGGGTCGCAGGTGTCGCGATTGAGATGAGAGTTTTCAAGCCGATCTCGGATTCTGGTCTGGGGACGACCAATTTTTCCACAACCGCCAGCTTGATCACACCCACCGGCTTGAGCACATCCCGGCGATCCACAAACAGAATGATGAATGATGTTTCGAATAGGGGCGTGAGTCCTGTGGTGAATCGCGGCGCCGATCGGTCCTCGATGACCAACACTGCGGCATCCGCCCGGTTGGTTGCAGCCACCGACCACGTCGCAAGCGATGGAACCACAACGAATCCGCGGAGCCACGTTCGTAATTGGCTGTTGATAGGGAACCACCTGTTGAGCTGGCAGAACGACTGGGTGACCGAAAGTCATATTGTTCATGCCAGGATTTTGGACGATGCCGTGCGGGTTGGCCGCAATGCCTTGGTTGAACTCTAACCAAGCCGTGTCTGCGTTGTGGCCGTACGGATTTGGCGTGTGCTGTTGCGGTGCAGGGAGGATGCCCTGATTTGTGTTTGGATCAGCAATTGGATCAGCAATAGGGTCTGGGGCCGGCGCGGGGATCTCTTCCACATCCGATTTCCGTTTGCTCTTGCCGTCGTCATCCTTTGTGCCGCTACCTTCGCCCATCGACCTTTTCGGCGCGGGGAGCTCTTCCACAACTGGTCGCGGGGCGCGCATGCCGCTACCTTCGCCCCTCGATTTTCTGGGCGCGGGGAGTTTGGGATCGGCTGTCTCACTGGAATCCAGTTTGTCGCTGCTCGATTCCACTTCGTCTTCTGACTGAGAACCACCACCCGTCGAGTGTTTGCGATTCTGCTTGGCCTTTGCATCCGCTCTCATCTGTGCGGCTTTGACTTGCGCGGCGATCTTGGCTTTTTCTTTTGCCCGGGCGTCGGCTCGCATTTGATCGGCTTTCGCTTTGGCAGCAAGCATTGCTTTGGACTTGGTCTCAGCTTCGGCTGCTTTGGCAGCAGCCTTGTCCAGGTTTTCCTGCGTCTTGGCAACCAAGCGTTGTGCGTCAAATAACCAACGTTCTGAATCGGTGACCGAAACCGATGGCCCCTGCAATCGCGACGGCACGCGAGCGTAATCAGACTTTAGATGCTGAAAGTAAGGCTGCGAGAGTGGATCGTTGTTGCGGGGAATCTGCGGAATCTGAAGTGGGTCTTGAGCGTGGCTCAAACCTACCCAGACGAGCAGCAAGGCCGCAACGATAGCAATGCGTATCTGAATCACTGTTCTTTCTATTCGGGCGAATTCCAATCAGCGGATGTTGTGCTGAAACATCCGTACCCTGTTCGCATCGGCTTACCAAGAAAACCAATTGACCGTAAATCAATCGATTCAATCGGCAAACTCAACGCGGCTGAACACGAGCCGTCATAGGTCTCGATCTCTCGCCAAAACACGCAACCGCCAAACTTTAACAGCGAAAAACATTTCGCTTATCGCTTGATCAGATCGAAGTCGACAGACGCTGAAAGCACGTTTTTTACGCGTAAACGAAAGCACAAGCGTCCAATAGGCACTGCTGGGATTTCGCCAACGCCAGACTGACTACGCAAACTCAACCGCAGCTTGCTGGTGTGATTGCTCCGCACTGCTTTCGCCTGCGTCAGACAGCCCAAGTCGGTTCGCCAAGTCATCCAAGGATCGGTCATAGCGACGACTGAAACTGAACGCATGCTGACCGTCGCCATCAGTCACATTCAATGCATGCATCACCCAACCACGTTTAATAACGGGAGCATCCGATGCCGTGATTGCATGAGTCCTGGATGGCATCCACCAGTTCGCTTCGTTTAACTTCCAACTGTCGCCATCGCGGGTCAACTTGAGCCGGCTTTTGGGTTTGAATGGGCCGATCGCGTTTTTTGGGAACACAATCAACGCGTCTTCTTTCGGCCGACCGTAACCGGGCCACACTCGCGACAGAACGGGGTCCATCACCATCGTGCGATAAAACCGGACTCGGCGGCTCATCCAACGGAACACAACCAACGCGACCAGCAAAATCACGATGTTGATGATCGTCGCGATCGTTGGGCTGAATGCATACACCGCCATCAATGCACCACACAGAGCCTTGTTGCAAACTTCAAAAATCGCATCCACGGTTGGGATCGGTGTTAGCCAAACCAGAAACTCAAAGAAAAACTTGACGCCATTGACGACCACGATGTTGATCGCCATCGCAATCATTAACAGTGTGTCAACGGTGAAACTTAATACGCCCAATTGAACCATCGCCACTTGAGTGCCCGCTTCACTTCCGGCTTCGATCCCCGACAGGAACTTGATCGCCAGCAAGATGATGATGACGCTGTAGGTCTCCAGTTGATCCATCGCTTGTGCAAACGGTTTGCTGACTTTGCTCAAACGCGGCAAGCTGGTCAGCAGCGTCAATCCGATGAACACAAAGAACAGTAGTTCGCTGCGCAGCGGACCCGTCGACCCAAGCAACGCGTTATTGGTCAGCGTTTCGGGGCCATACAACGCCAAACCCGATAAGCATGCCATGCCAAAAAACGGCGAGAGCGCTACCGGCGCGAGCGGTCCCAGCCAGTCAGCAATTTGCATCGTTTGCGCCCACGAGTTGGCTGACGCGATTTTTTTTGCGCTGAAACCTGACTCCAGCTCCAGCTTGTCTTCGAACTTGTCGGCATCAAACGAGTCGCTCAGTGACGAAATCGAATCCAGCGGCCCGCTCGAATCGGCGGTCTGATTCACTGGCGTCGCTACGGCCGTCGAACTGGAAAGATGGGAGCCGGAGAGTATGAATCCGAACAGTAGGATCAGAACGAAGAAGTGACGCATGAAGGTCTCCGGAACATCATTGTTTGAGTGTGCGCCCATGTGTTGCTGACAGCGGTTATCGACCGCCTTGAAAACAGCCGATGGACTATCCAGCTCCATTCTATCGGCATCAGTGACTTCGCAAACAACGGTGAATCTTATTTTCTTTGCCTTACTCTTTGTTCTGAACCGATTGGATTGCCCCCGATGGTGCTTCGTGATCATCACCAACAACGTCAGTGGCAAGCTGTCCAGCTCGACCGCTTGCCCAAAGCCGAAGTCCTTCTAGTCGCTGTTTGCCACGTACAAAGTAAGCTTCGCCAAGTTCCCGCATGTGTCGCTGGGACTCGATTTCGTATCGTTTTTCACTTTCCTGATCAAGTTTTATCCAGCCGAGGTCTTGAAACTGCCCAGTGAGCGCAGCCGCGATTTTTTGGTGACCGGCAATCGACGGATGGAGGTGATCCACAAAGCGATTGGGGTCAGAAATTTGATCCGGCACCGGGTCGCCCTGGACATTTCGTTCATCCAGCAGTTTGGGTGTATCAATCAGAAGCACATTGTTTTGCTCGGCAACCAGCCGAGTGGTTTCGACAATGCTGGTCGGCGCTCGCAAAGGACAAACATCAGCGTCGCGCGCGGCAATCAAATGTTTGCGTGCCGATTCACTATCGCCGTGATCAAAAAGCAACCGACCGAGAACGTAGTTTGCGCCAGCATGTTCCGCGTCGATGTTCAAGCATTCGCGGGCTGCGTTGATACGTTTGTCTGCTTTTGATTCGGCATCGCTCGCGATTGACCACGCAGCGTCGAAGTCAACCTGTTCGCTCTTGGACCAATCGTTTCGCTTGGTGATTTTGATGGGCGGTGTGTTGACCAAGTCCGATGCGGGCACACACAAGATCATCGGAATGTTGTGCTGTTTTGTTGTGCGAACCATCTGTTGCAACTTGGCGCGAAAGTGTTCTTCGACGCCAAGTCGCCAAATGGGGTCGCGTTGGTAGCTGTCCAGTCCGCCGGGATGATCCAACTTTGCGTTGACTTCTGTTGAAAGAGTGGTCGGCAGGTCTTTGTGATCGCTTTTCCCTTTCGCGAACGACTGTAGCCAGCGCACCGTATGCAGCTTGGATCCAACAGCGGTCGCCCAGCGAGCAGCAACGCCCATGTCACGAACATGTGCGTAGGTTCTGTCTTCCAAAAATTCGTTGTGTCCGGTATACAACACGACTGCATCGGGATCGCGCAACAGAACTTCGTCCAAGATCTTTGCCACACGATAGCTGGCGTAGGAAACACCACCGCAATTGATGACTTCGAAGTTCGTATCCATGTCAGCCGATTCCAACCTCAGTCGCAACCAAGTCGAAAAAGCGGTCTCGGTTGCGTACGGTCGGCCTTGAACGGTTGACCCACCCAATACAAAAATGCGTCGAGTGTCAGGCGGTTTGGTTGCCGGAAACGATTCAGGGCGAAAAAAGTTGTATCGCTGCGGAGGTATTTCCCAACGATTGTTTTCAGCGTTTAGCGCGAACAGGGGACGCAGTTGATGCAAACCGACATACGGATCCTGATCGACTCCTTGCAAATCCGCGTCATTGAATTGCCGCAATCCAAGTTCTAATATTACAAACGGCAAAAACGCGACCAGCACAGCCAGCAATCGCATGGTCCATCGTCGGCGACGTGTGGGGGTGGTCGATCGACTATCCGTCGCATCGACTTGGTCCACTTTCGCTGCCGTGCGATCATCGTCTGTGCTGTGTTGGTGGTTCAACGGGGGCTGGTGATTCAATGGGGGGTGGTTCAATGGGGGTGGTGTGGAAATCGAATGTCCGATGAAAGACGAATAGTGTGACTGTAACTGAAAATATTTACTTGACCGGATACCGTGGTACCGGAAAAACGTCCGTCGGCAAAATCCTGGCAGATCGAATGGGGCGTCCGTTGGTGGATTTGGACGAATTGATCGAATCAACGCACGGAAAAACCATTCGCGAGATTTTTGATAGTGGGGGAGAAACGCTTTTTCGCAACCTCGAAGCGGCGTGCCTAAAGGAAGTGGCCGATCGATCCGGCGAAATCGTCGCCTTGGGCGGCGGGGCGATTTTACGTAAGGAAAATCGAGATTTGATCACCAACAGCGGGAAGTGCGTTTGGCTTGACGCAGACGCGCAAACCATCGCGGATCGGATTTATGATGACGAAACGACTCAGCAGCGGCGGCCCGCGTTGACTCAATTGGGGCAAATGGAAGAGATTCGCACGCTGCTGACCAAACGTGAATCGAGGTACCAGGAGGCTTCTCAGTATCGAATTGACACGGCGGGCAAGACGGTCCAGGAGATCGCCAGCCAGATTGAGGATTGGCTGCAGACAGCTGATTAGTTTGACAAGTTTCCAACCTTTTCAGGACAACTTCGCGGCGAAACGCGGCCGCGCCAATTACCGGCCTTTTACCCAAGCCCCCGCTGCCGTTAAGCTGTCGTTTTGATGAGGGGCTTTTACCAGAGGCGGTTCGAGAACCGCTTAATGATGGCAATGCCCAATTGTGGCAAACAATAGAAAATAAAAAGGACGCACTGTGTTAGTTGCAGCTTCGACAGAATGTTGGCCTGAAATGGAATTACAGGAATCAATCGAGGCGTTGTCGGACCTCGAGTTCACAGCAGTTGAGATTGCGATCCACGAGTCAGGAAAGGTCAAGCCAAGCGAGATTCTGGCAGATCTGGATCGCGGAATCCAATTGCTTCGCCACACCCACCGGCTGGACATCACCGGATACAGCGTTGAACTCGCTTCGACTGGCGACCAGCACTACGACGATTTCAAGAATCTATGTCGTATCGCCAAGGCTACCAAAGTCGTCAATATCACCGTGCCGTCAGCCGAACAGGGCACACCATTTAACGAAGAAGTCGAACATCTAAGGAAACTGGTCGAAGTTGCGGAGACCGAAGGGGTTCGCGTCGCCGTCCGCAGCCAGCTTGGTTGCATGAGCGAAGATCCCGACACGCTGATGGTTTTGTGTAACAACTGCGAAGGCCTGGGGATCACGCTGGATCCGAGCGTCTACATCGCTGGCCCCGCCAACGGCAAGAGCTTGGACAATATTCTGAAATTCGTTTGCAACGTTCACTTGCGCGACAGCCGCCCCGATGCGTTCCAAGTCAGCGTGGGACAGGGCGAAGTCGACTATGGCAAGATCGTGACGCAACTGGAACGCGAGAAGTACGATCGTGCACTGACGGTTCACATGACCCCAACCGAAGAACTTGATCACCGCGTTGAACTTCGCAAGCTACGTCGCTTGCTAGAAACGTTGATGTAGTGTCCAGCACGGTTGCAGTCGACTCCGACTTGGGCGTGAACTTGCGTCGTATTCTTGGTCGCAGGACCGCAGACGGTCTTGCGCGGCCAAGTTTCTGTCCTAATCTAGCTCCCTCGCTGGCTTACGGGCGACACCGTGGCCCCGCAAGAGACGCTTCGCGGCGAGCCGCGGTTGTGATCGCGCTGTTTCAGCGCGACGGCCAATGGATGATTCCGCTAACGCTGCGGCCGACTTCGCTGCAACATCACGGCGGACAAATCTGCCTTCCTGGCGGCCAGATCGAACCGGACGAGAGCATCACCGACGCCGCATTGCGCGAGTACGAAGAAGAACTGGGCGTGAAACCCGTCGTCAGTGTCCACTGCGGACAACTATCACCGATGTACGTTTTCGGCAGTGACAATCGTGTTTTTCCGGCGGTCGTAACGACTCAAACGCCATCTGATCAGTGGCGTCCAGATCCGGTAGAAGTAGCCGAAGTCATCACTTTGCCTTTAGCCGAACTGCTGAAATCGACGAATCGTACTTCCGTGACAAAATCCAGAAGTGTCCGCCAAAATGGCCACACCGTGGGCCATCTAAACTACGCGGCCCCAGCGATTGAGTTTGACAATCATTTGATTTGGGGCGCGACCGCCTTGATTTTGGATGAATTGGCCCAATTATTGCAATCAACTACCAACTGACGCTGTCGTCTGCCATTTGGTGCAGATTCAGTCGTCAAGTATGAACCGCAATTTGAACACCAGCGTGCTGATGAGCATTCTGGATTACCAATACCATGCCTAGAAGCAACCGGATCTGCGGCCTACAATTCCGCTGCCAATATTTCGTAACGAAGGAAGATAACAAATGGCCTCTGAAGCTGTAAAAGAATTCACCGACGATAACTTCGACGCCGAAGTACTTCAGTCGGACACCCCCGTACTCGTCGACTTTTGGGCGCCCTGGTGTGGCCCTTGCCGTCAGATCGCTCCCATGATTGACGAACTAGCTGGCGAAAACCCAACAATCAAAATTGGGAAAGTCAACATTGACGACAACCCAGGCATCGCCCAACGCTTCGGCATCACCAGCATCCCAACTTTGTTGGTGTTCAAAGGTGGCGAAGTCAACGAGAGTTTCGTAGGAGTACGTCCCAAGACGGCTTTGCAAGAAGCACTTGATTCGGCGATCGCGTAAGGATCCCCCCAGCGATCTGAAATTCATCAAGGCATCGCGTCCAAACGCGATGCCTTTTTCATTGCCCCGTAGGTGTGTTGCCAGAAGGCCTGTTTCATGAAAGTGGTCTACGCTCGCGAGCCATTTCCAGAATCGTTTTCGCGTTCAGTCTTTTTGGCTGGTCCGACACCACGCGCTGCAAATGTCAAATCGTGGCGTCCAGAAGCAATTTCGTTGCTCGAAAAAATGGGTTTCGATGGAGTCGTGTTTGTCCCCGAAGACAGTCAAGCGGCCCCAAGTTTTGACTACATGCATCAAGTTGAGTGGGAGGAAAAGGGGCTGAACTTGGCGGACGCGATTGTTTTCTGGATCCCTAGAGATCTGGACACGCTGCCAGGTTTTACAACCAACATTGAATGGGGTGCGTGGTGCGACTCAGGCAAAGTTGTTTTGGGAGCTCCCGATGGCGCCCCAAAACTTGCTTACCTAGAACACTACGCCAACAAGTATCACGCCCCTATCGCAACGACGTTGCAACAAACGCTCATCGACGCAATAGACCTGATCGGTCCAGGGCAGAATCGAACGGGCGGTGAATGCGATGTTCCCCTTTGGATTTGGCGAACACGCCCGTTTCAAAAATGGTACCAAGCCCAGCAAACGGCAGGCAATCAACTGGAAGGTGCACGTGTGCTTTGGAGATTTCCGGCAGACCAACAAAGCAGTCCGTTTTGCTGGGTGATTGAGCCGAAGATTTTCATTCCCGATGAAGGACGTCGCAAAACGAACGAAGTCATCATCACGAGACCGGATATTTCTGCCGTGTTGGCCTACCACCGCGGAACATCGATGGGCGATACCCAAGTTGTCTTGGTTCGCGAGTTTCGCAGTAATGCAGCAACCGACGACGGGTTTGTACATGAACTGCCCGGCGGTTCGTCAGAGATCGACTCCAGTGCGATGCAAGTCGCTGCAGACGAATTGCGTGAAGAGACAGGGATTAGTTTTCCCAGCGAGCGTTTCAATGCTCATGCCGATCGCCAATGCATGGCGACAATGTTGACACACCGTTGCTCATTGTTTTCGATCGAATTAACCGAGCAGGAGTTAAACCAGTTTAAAGCTCAAGAAGGAAGAGTTTTCGGTGAGAACAATATCGAGCAGACTTACGTCGAAATTCGCACGGTCAACGAAATCCTAGATTCGAATGACGTAGATTGGACGCATGTTGGTATGATCCTGTCCGTCTTGAATTCAATCTGATTCACCGCTTGGAGTGCAAAATGACCGCTAACCAAATCGCATTTTTAAACGCCCAATCGTTCGCGGTGGCCGGTGCGTCTAGCAATCGCGAAAAGTATGGCAACATGGTTTTTCGCGCCCTTGTCAAATTCACGGCCGAAGACGATCGCGAGGTTTTTCCGATTCATCCCACCTTGGAAATCGTCGAAGGCCACGTTGCATTTACCGATATCTCCGCACTGCAATCTTCCCCCGAAGCCCTTTCGATCGTCACTCCGCCACCGGCGACGCGAACAATTGTTGACCAAGCGATCAAGGCAAATGTCAAACACATTTGGATGCAGCCGGGCGCCGAACACCCCGAAGCGATTGCGGCAGCCCAAGCCGCTGGGATCTCCGTCCTGGCAAATGGGCCTTGTATTTTGGTCGCGCTCAAAACGCTGGTTTGACCAGCGACCTACTTTATCGCTGGGTGCTGAAGAGGTTTTCGATTTCTGTAAGCGATGCCATGCTGGCTTGGGCGCCCTGATTGGAAGCCGCCAGCGCGCCAGCGGCGTTGGCGTATCGCACCGCGTCGTGCAAGTCGCCACTGATCGACCATCGAACCGCCAAAGCGCCCGCGAATGCGTCTCCGGCAGCGGTTGTGTCGACAACGTCGACCGGAAACGCGGGAATCAAAATCGCTTGATCACCTTCCAACGACTCGCCACTTAGCAACGTTCCCGACTCGCCAAGTGTAATCGCGACGTTTCGGGCACCGCGACGATGCAGTTCTTGTGCGGCAACGCCTGCTTCATCAACCGAAGTTACTGGTTGCCCGATAAGTGTTGCGGCTTCGGATTCGTTCGGGCACAACAAATCAACCTCAAACAACTCTGGCGACAAGTCGGCTGGTGCGGGAGCGGGGTCCAGCACGATGCTAACTCCCGCTTGCCGAGCCAATCGGGTGCCAGCCAAAACCGCTTCTTGCGGGATTTCCAATTGGATCAGCAACAAATCGCTGTTGCTGATCGTTTCGCTGGCCGCTTCGACATCATCGACTGTTAACAATCCGTTTGCACCGGGAACGACCATGATTGAATTCTGACCTTGGTCGTCGACGGAAATGACCGCCAATCCGCTGGGCGATTCGGTGCGTCGCCAAACAGACCCACAATCCACTTGGTGACGCAGCAGATTGTCAATCAACCGATCGGCAAACGCATCACTGCCGACTGCCCCGATCATCGAAACCGAACCACCCGCCAGCGCGGCCGCGACGGCTTGATTCGCTCCCTTTCCACCACAGAATTCCGTAGAAGATTCCGCGAGCACGGTTTGACCCGGAGCTGGCAAATTGGCGCAGCGAATAACCA
>CAZZDZ010000106.1:8709-16274 GCA_964652675.1 uncultured Pirellulaceae bacterium | reverse complement strand
CGAGTACGAGTACGAAAGCCGCGAAACTTGGATTCCACAGAGCAACCACACTGAGGTGATGAATGAAAACCGACTTAGACTGGCCGGGTGTTTCTGGGTGACTTTGCGAGCTGACGTTTTTAGGCGTCTCACTGCTACGATGAGCGCGACTTATATTCCTTCGTCCTCAAACCCACCTGCGAAGATGTCTTCGCCCATTAGTGTTTGCAGAATCACGGGACAGCCTTCTTCTAGCATGTCCAACACTTCCTCGAAACCTTCTTCGCCACCGTAGTAGGGATCGGGGACATCGTTGGGCCAGTTGTCGTCCAAGTAGTCGCTGAAAATTCGGATGTGGCTGTTGGGGCTTCCGGCGAGAACTTGCAAGTCTTGGTAGTTCTGCTGGTCCATCGCCAAGACGAGATCAAAAACGCCATCGGCTAAGTCTTCTCTGGTTACGTGGCGCGCACGGCTGGTCAATTCGTAGCCGCGCATTTCTGCGGCGGCGTTCATTCGCTCGTCAGCCTTGTCGCCTACGTGGTGATCATGAGTGCCTGCGGAATCGACATCCACATCAACACCGAATTCTTCGGCGAATCGTTTCATGACGGATTCAGCCGCCGGCGAGCGACAGATGTTCCCCATGCACACAAACAGTACGCGTTTACTCATTAGGTTTCTTGGTTTTAGACAAGGCTTGCGAGGCAAAGGACGTGTTTTACGCGATCTTGAGTTTTCCGCAACCAGATTTGCTGCAAACAGCCCGTTTCACGAATGTTTTGACCATTACTGGCTTCAACCGGACTGTTTGGGCGCCTACGAGCTCCTTGGGTGATAAAACACGTTTTGGCGGTTCACCCGCATTATTGGACATCTTGGTGCATTAGGTAGTTCCCTCCTCATCATCACCAATGGAGCATGCCGTGGACGATTCCGACATCGAAATATTGACAGAACACTTGCGTGATTTAGGCTGTGATGCCGATGAAATCAAAAGAATCATTGGTCGTGTTCACCAGTACGAAAAAAAGGTGCTTCGCGACTCTGCGTTTGATTCCATCGAAGGCGGTACGTTTAACATCAGCTCGATCATCGACGAAGTCACCGCACAAGTTTAGCGTGGTTCTTTGCTCGTCGCGCTGACGGAGCCCAATCACCTTGCGGGCACATTTCGGGGCGTGTTGACGGTTTGCATTGATCACAAAAAACCAGATCGCCGAGCACAAGTCTTGAGTCTGGTCGGAACGAAGTCGAAAAAAGTATGTTGTTCCGCCAGTCTCGTTTCGCTTGGCTAACGCTGCTGAGTTTGCTGGTGTCTTTTCCACTGGTCGCGGTGTGTGCATCGCTGACGGGGCAACGGTTTCGCAATGATCTGGTCCAATGGGTAGACCAAGACTCTCCAGCGGCAAAACGGTTCGCTGACTTTAGAGATCAATTTGGCATCAACGAATATGTGTTGATCACGTGGCAGGGTTGCGACCTGGACGACGAACGTCTTGTTGCAGTCGAATCAGATTTGGCGAAAGCCGAACTAGATCCCTGGGTCGATCGGGTCTCCAGTGGCAGAACCGTTTACGACGCTCTTGTGCGAACCACACGACTGAGCGAACAGGTCGCCAAATCAAGATTGGCCGGTTGCCTGATTGGTGCTGATGGAAAAAGCACGGGTGTCTTTTTGACGTTAACGCACCAGGGTCGAGCCGATCGCGTTGGCGCCTTTGCGGCAATCAAGTCCACTGTCCATCAACACGTTGCCGCAGACCAAATTCGCTGGGCAGGTTTGGGCCACGATCTACACGTGCTGGACTACGAAGGGTTCCATTCGCCGTTTCGCATGTTGCCGTGGATCTTGCTGACCGCGTTTTTGTTAACGTGGTTGTTCGTTCGCAGTTTTTCACTGGCGTTGTTTATCAATATCTTGGGCACGTACTGTGGCTGTCTCGCGTTCACGTTTATTTACTTCACCGACTGCGAACTGAACGCCATCGTTTGGCCATTGCCAACTTTGATGTCGCTACTGACGATCTCCGCGTCGTTGCACTTTTTGGGCTACTATCGCAATGCGCTGCAACTGGATGACTTGAAAACCGATGCGGTGTCTTCGGAAGTCGCCAGCGGCCGGGTAGTCGATCACGATGCCAAACGATCGGTCGTCCAGAGAGCATGGTCAGATGCGTGGCGTCCAACACTGTATTGCTCAGTCACGACTGCGGCCGGCTTATTTTCATTGACGTTTAGCCACACACAGCCCGTTCAGCAATTTGGTTACTTTGGCAGCCTCTCCATTGTCTCTTGCAGTTTAGTGACGCTACTGGCGATGCCTGCTTGGCTGACCCTCTTTCCGCCTTCGTCGCAGTCCCCGCGTTCACTCCAACACACTGGAGCCGACGGACAAGCCGACCATTCATCGTTTTTGTGGACGTGGATCGCCAAGCAAACAAGACACTACAGGCTGACGATCATTGCTTTTGCGGTCATCGTGATGGCTGTGGTCGGAGTGTCGATTCCAAAAATCAGAACGGGAACGGACCTGCAGAACTTTTTCCCGGCGGGTCATCGCGTTTTGAGTGATGCGCGGGCATTCGAAGAAAGTGTTGGTCCGCTCAGTTCGGCGGAACTGCTGCTGACATTTCAGAACCCCAACCCCAAAAACGACATCAATCGAATCCGTTTGATCGGTATGTTGGGCCGACAAATTGCCAGTGAGACCCAAGTTGGCTTGGCTGTCTCTGCCGCGACCTTTGCCCCTCAATGGCAACCGCGACGTAGTGGGCTCCAACGAGTCCTTGAAAATCGCAAAGTCCAGCGACTAAAAGAAGAATTGGTTCGACTTAAGTTGCTCGATCACGAACCAGCAGGCAGCAGTGGATCGACCACTGAAACATGGCGGATCTCGTTGCGGTATTCCAGCCTTGATTCGGTCGACGTCGGAAGCTTGACAGCTCATGCAAAAAGGCTTGCCGAAAAAGTCTTTTTGCCTGAGGGTCAGTGTGTTTTTCAGGATGAGCAGGTGCACACGGTTTTGACGGGCGAATTTGTTCTTTTCGATGACTTGGACAAGCAGTTTTTAACCGACTTGATCGTCACCTATGCAACCGCATTCGTGCTTGTGTTTGTATTTGTGTTGGTAATTCTGCGTTCGATTGCCGGAGCGGTCTTGGCTGCCCTGCCAAACTTATTGCCTGCGATGCTGGTTTTCGGCATTGCGGGTCTTTTAGAAATGTCGCTGGATGCGGCGTCGCTAATGACCGCCAGTGTGGCGTTGGGAATCGCAGTTGATGACACATTACATTTGGTGATTTGGTGGCGAAACCGACAAGCCAGCGGGGCCACAGCACACGAGAGTCTGATCAACGCGCTTAGCCATTGCGGAATGGCGGTGGTGCAAACAAGTGTCATCTGTGGATTTAGCATCGGGATGTATGCGTTTTGTGGTTTTCTGCCCACCGTCCGTTTCGGAATCCTGCTATTGGTGATGCTGATGGCGGCATTGGGGGGGGATTTGTTGTTGCTACCGGCGCTACTATCTACATCGCTGGCCGAAAAATCCATCGATAGTGAACAATGATTTACTAGCACGCAAAGGTTGTGAATTAATTCGAGACTGCGAAGATTCGCAGTCTAGCGCCAGCGAGTGAATCTCCTGTAAACGCCTGGGATCCACTTGCTCGCGCTGCGTACTGGTATTCCGAGCGCATGCCCCGTTTCAAAAAGTGCTTTGCCTTGGCGCGTTGTCGAAATGACTGCTGCCAAGCCCCCGTTGACCAGTTTCTAAAGTTATGAAGGTTTGGTCTGACAGTGATCGGAAAATTGAGCATCGAGATTCGTTATTTCGGCTCGATTTTAGGTGAGAGCAAAACGCTTTTTTGGCAGAACATTTCAACGGCACTGCATTTCCGTTCATTGTGACATCGCCATTACGTTATCATCTGTCACCAAGGAGCATCGAATGTATGACAATGGTTCATCGAATGATTCGACGAATGGTGACTTGATCATCGTGGGAATCGGTGCGTCGGCGGGAGGGCTCGAGGCGCTCGAGAACATGTTCGATTCGATGCCGGGAGACTGCGGGCTGGCGTTTGTCATCGTTCAACACCTTTCGCCCGACTTCAAGAGCTTAATGGTCGAGCTGCTTGGTCGACACACTTCGATGGCGATCTATCGTGTCGAAGAGGGCATGAAAGTAGAGGCGAACTCTCTGTACCTGATCCCTCCAAAGCAGGACATGATTATCCATGATGGGCGTTTACGCCTGAAGGAGCGAAAATCAACCAAGTCACTGTCTTTGCCGATCGACCGATTCTTTGAATCATTGGCGAAAGATGTCGGACCTTCAAGCGTCGCGATCATTCTCTCTGGAACAGGAAGCGACGGCTCAAAAGGAATACAATCGATTCACAGTCATGGAGGGCTAGTCATCGTTCAATCACCGGAGACTGCCAAGTTTGATGGAATGCCGCAAAGCGCAATCGACTCGGATTTTGTCGATATTGTTAGTACCACTGACGAGGTGCCTAGCCTGCTTAGGGAGTACGCGCAGCACCGCGATAAAACGCGGCTTCAGAATTCTCTAGAACCTGAGAATCAGAGCGCAATCCAACGCATCTTCACTGCGATCCAAAAACGACACGGAGTTGACTTTAGTGCTTATCGCCCCACAACGATGGGGCGTCGTATTGAGCGTCGAATTGACTTAGAGCGATCGGTCAGCGATTTGGCCAGTTATTCGGAACTGGTCGAGCGTGATACCGATGCTTTAGATCGACTGTTTCAGTATTTCTTGATCAATGTGACGGAGTTTTTCCGCGACCCCGAGTCGTTTGAGATTCTTCGCGACCAAGTGTTGATCCCGTTGCTTGAAAAGCACTCGCCGGACGAAGAGTTTCGGGTTTGGATTGCCGCCTGCGCCACGGGTGAAGAAGCGTTCAGTGTTGCGATCCTAATCGACGAAACACTTAAGAGTTTGAACAAGCACGTTCCGGTGAAGATTTTTGCAACGGACATCGACCAAAAATCAATTAGTGTGGCAACACTTGGAGTTTATAGCGAAGAGAAACTCAAGGGCCTCTCCGAAAAGCGTTTCAAGCAGTACTTCGAGAAAGTTAACCAGGGGTACCAGATCGCGCCCGCAATCCGACGCATGGTTGTGTTTGCTCCCCAGAATCTGATCAAGGACCCACCATTTAAACGGCTCAGCTTGGTGTTGTGTCGCAATTTCCTGATTTACTTGCTTCCACAGTGGCAAGGGCTGGTGCTGTCGTATCTACACTTCGGCTTGAAGACGGGTGGCTGTCTCATGCTAGGTTCAAGCGAAACGCCTGGCTTGCTTGCTCAAGAGTTTGAAACGATCGACGGCAACAGTCGCATTTATCGCAAGTTGCGAGATACGCATTTAGCGCCCAAGTTCGCTGTCGACGTCATGCGACCACCGTCACTCTCGCTGAACGCACAGCGACTACTGACTCGACAAGTTGAGATTGCTGATCGAGTTTCTGCGCGGTCGGCGTTATCTTATAGCGAAATATTCAGTAATTTCATGCCGCCTGGATTTGTAATTGACAGGTCCATGGTCCTGCTGCAGGTTTTCCGTGATGCAGGCAAATTTTTGCGGGTGACCGACGGTCTGCTCTCGTCACGAATCACCGATTTAGTCGAAGTCGATTTGCAAGTCGCGATTTCCGGTGCAATTCAGCGGTGCATCAAATCGCGCGAGTCAGTCGCCTACGATAGCCTGCAACTTAGTCATGTGGGTAGTGAAAAGAAGCTTTTCAAGTTGACGGTAACCCCGCTACCGCCTGGGCTTGAGCCAGAGAAATTCGTGGTGTCGTTCGAGGAGAAATCCGAAAAGGCAGATACCGGAAAGCTGGCGTGTCCAGCCGAATCGATTGAGATCAGCGATATATCCAAAGATCAGCTGGCACAGCTTGAATTCGAACTGCGAAACAGCAGAGAAGTCCTGCAGGCAACCATCGAAGAAATGGAGACCAGCAACGAAGAGTTGCAGTCTACCAATGAAGAATTGATTGCTTCCAACGAAGAACTGCAGTCGGCCAACGAAGAACTGCACAGCGTCAACGAAGAATTGTTTACGGTCAACGCTGAGCACCAACACAAGATCAAAGAGCTAACGGAGCTAACGCAGGACTTCGAAAACCTGCATCAGAGCGCCGATGTTCACACATTGTTTTTGGACAAAGAGTTGCATATTCGCAGGTTCACGCCTCGAATCGCAGCGGTGTTTGACCTAGTCCCGCACGACATCGGACGGCGCATCGATACGTTCTTGCCTGCGATTCGCTGCGAAAACCTGTCGAACATCCTGAGCAGTGTTTTGAAAACCGGTAAGTCTTGGGAACAGCGAGTAACCGACAGCGAGCAAACAGAGTTCCTGATGCGAGTTCTGCCATATCGCTCCAAAGAAGACAAACCTGGTCTGGTACTAGCGCTGATCGATATCAGCAATTTGGTCGCCGCGGAAGCAGAAGTCGCTGTGGAGCGGGAACGTTTTCAACGAGCGATTCAAGCCAACCGAGATGGTACATGGGACTGGCCGGATATTTCCAAACCAGACATGTGGTGGTCCCCACGGTGTTATGAATTATTGGGTTACGAGCCAGACGCGTTCCCGGCAACCCAAACGGAATGGCTCACGTTGATCCATCCGGACGATCGAAGCAAGATCGAGAGCACGACGTTGCCCTCACAAGACAAGTGCTATGTGGAACTCCACGATGACTTCGAATACCGAATGCGACACCGCAACGGGCAGTATCGTTGGTACCGGCACTGCGCAGTGATCGACTACAACGATCAAGGTAAAGTCGTTCGCATGACCGGCTCGGTTGCCGACATTCAAGAACGCAAAGAATCTCAGTTGATGGCGACCGAAGGGATCAGATTGCGGGATAGTTTTCTTTCCATGCTCTCGCACGAACTGAGAAACCCAATGGGCGCTGTCATGAACGCCCTGGACAACATCAATATTGATGCTGAGACAGAAAACGAATCGTATCACCCGCATGAACTGACCGTAATCCAGCGTCAGACTCGGCACATGGCACGGTTGCTGGACGATCTGTTGGACGTGGCCAGATTTGGCCGCGACCGAATGGAATTCCGCAAAGAGCGGGTCAACTTGTGTAGCTTGGTCGATGAAGTGATTGAGGCCGTCGACTACCAACTTAATTTGAAGCAGCAAACGCTAGTCACTTCAATTTGCGAAGGCCCCGTTCCCGTAATTGGTGATCCTGCCAGGTTAATTCAAGCGCAGACAAATCTGATCGTGAACGCCTCCAAGTTTTCAGACTCAGGCAAGCAAATCACCTACTCACTGAATGTCAAAAATAATGAAGTCGTGATTTCAATCGAAGACGAAGGGGTGGGCATCGAATCAGACACGGTGGATCGCATCTTTGACTTGTTTGTACGATTGGAAGACACGCTTGAACAATCAGGCGATGGCATGGGTGTGGGTCTGTCGTTGGCGCAAAAAATCGTTCACGCCCATCGTGGCACCATCGATGTCAAAAGCGAAGGCAAGGACAAAGGCTGCACGTTTCAAATCAAATTGCCGATAAGCCATC
>CAZZDZ010000106.1:0-8609 GCA_964652675.1 uncultured Pirellulaceae bacterium | reverse complement strand
AACCCAAACCCAATCATCGGATGCAAGTGATTTGACTTGCAAAATCATGCTGGTCGAAGACAACGTGGATGCGCGAGAGATGCTTGCCAAAGCGTTAACCCGCCGCGGCTTCGAGGTTCGTGCGTTTGGAGATGGCAAGTCTGCAGTCGAAGCATTCCCAGAATTTTCGCCCCAAGTTGCTATCATTGATATTGGGTTACCAAAAATCAGTGGTCACGAGGTTGCCAAATCCATACGCCAAAACCCACTCTGGGATCAAACGTTGCTCGTTGCGTTAACGGGATACGGCCAAGACGAGGATGGGGACGCTATTGCCGCTGCAGGCTTTGATCATCATCTGGTCAAACCACTGCGGTTCGAAAAGCTACATCAGCTACTTTTGAAACACTTGTCTTGTGCAGAACACGTATCAGGGTCTTTGCCTCCTGAAGCAGTTGGTGAAACTCCGACTTGACAGAAACAAGAGGAAGCTAGATCATGACGCCTTCTGGGCTCACTGAAGGACGGGTGAGCAAGGAAGCTCGACCAGATCATTTGAAATTTTTTCGTTGATCTGGTGCGACGACAGCATGACGCTGCTCACAAGGACCCCACTTTCCCGTACCTATAAATGCTGGTTCTATCTAGAAGAAAAGATCAACAAATTGTTATTCCCGGACTCGACATGACGATTAAAGTCCTGCGCTGTAAGAGCTCAGGCGTAACTCTAGGCTTTGATGCCCCTCCGGAAATCAGAATCGTCCGCGACGAGCTGGATTCAGGATTTGAGATCGGAGACTCTTGTCTGGACGATTTCATTCAAGAAAAAGTAAGCTCACTGCCCAAGTCAAAGCGACACGCGTTCCGTGATCAAATCAACGTTTTGCTCATGGCGCTTCAAACTGTGCTCGAAGACATCGAGGACGGCGAGCTAAGTCAAACAGAAGACATCTTCGACTGCATTCAGCAACGTCTCAATAAAGTCCAGAGTTCCCAAGATGACGACGATGCGTTTGTATTGGTCGTCGAGGATCAGCCGAATGAGCGAGAACTCCTGGCGTCCATTTTGCGAATGAAAGGCTACCGAGTGGCAACCGCGTCGGATGGTGTGGAAGCCCTGGATTACCTTGCGACCAACGGCAAGCCCTCCTTTGTTTTGGTTGACATGGAGCTTCCGCGGTGCAACGGGGCACAGTTGATCGAAAAAATTCGCGAAACAACGGAACTTTCTGACATTCGGGTCTACGTCGTCAGCGGATCTGACAGAGACGATTGCGACGTATCAGACGAAAGCGTCGATGGTTGGTACACCAAGCCATTGCGGCCAGTCGAATTGCTTAACGCGATGTCCATGTCTTAGGGATCAGTCCAGCTCAAGCAAAAGACCACCAAGGAGCATCTCCTGCCCTTGGTTAGTGGGAATTCTCGCTTTTCCCCTGATCGACAGGCCCGAAAGGGTTAGTATGAGGGCGGGTTCAGGCCCGCGATTTTCAGTCCGTTTGGCGGCAAATGACCACGCTTGGACATACTGGTCTGTAGTTGTTTAACCGCTTAAACAAAATTCCCACACAACACGGAGACACACTATGCGATTCTTGGCCACATTGTCACTATTTCTTTTCGCAGGAGTTGCGATGGGGCAGAGTGGAACACGTGGAGCCGTCCAATCCGCTCCTGCTTTAGGAAGCGGCACGAGGTCAGTCATCCAATCAGCCCCCTCGGTTGGCAGTGCAACTCGATCGGTGATTCCTTCTACGCCCGCGCCAACCGTTGGCAGTAGCACGCGAAGTGTTGTTCCAGCACCTGTCGCCAGCGGCAGCTCAACACGCAGCGCAGTACCACTTTCCTCTGGCAGCTCAACAGGAGTGATTCAGGGTTCTCCGGTTTATTCATCGGGCCCGGTTTATTCATCGGCCCCAATGTATTCATCTAGCCCCACGTATTCATCGGGACCTGTGTATTCTTCGTCGGCTCCCGTGGTCAGCAACTGTTGCCCTGTCGATCCTTGCCATAGTGGACGTCAACGCGTCTTTTACAAACCACGGTTTCGAAACAATTGTTGCAACTAGTTTTCGGGTGTACCCGTAGCTAGGCTGGGCGGCGATCGATGCCACCGCTTATAAAACTTTTCCTCGGATGCTCAGCGGTCTTGCCGCAGATCATCCGAGGAATTTTTTTGCCTGTTCGTCAATGCACTCAAGAGTCTTGATCGCGCCTGCTTGGTTCGATAACGTGCCAAGATAGGCAGCCAAGCGAAGGGTCAATGCAATTTCAAAACAACTGCGCAACGTTATTTTTTCAGGAAGCATCCTGCTGGGAATCTTCCTTTTGCTCGCCACCATCGGCCAAAGCCACCAGTGGACTGCTGTCGTTCCTGTGGTGGTCGCCCTGTTGGCCTTGGCGACCATCGTTGCGATGGTGGGGCTTTCGCAGTCGCTGTTGGTCAATCCAGCGAACGACAAAAAGCTGTTGTTTGTGATTTTCAGCGTGGCTTTAAGCCTGCGCGGCATCGCAATCTTCACGACTCCGATTTTAGAAGTCGACTACTATCGGTATCTGTGGGACGGCAAAGTTCTGGCGAGCGGGACTTCACCGTACACTTACTCGCCGGGTCAAATCAGGGATGCCCATGGCAACATCGCAGAGGGTGACTACAAAAAAGCGGTCGCACTTTCCGTTCAATCCGAAAGTAATCATACGATTTTGCATCGTGTGCATTACCCGCAGTACACGACCATCTATCCGCCAGTCAGCCAGTTGGTCTTTGCGGCAGCCATGAAATGGTTTCCGCATCAAGCCAGCGTGTCCGCCCATGTCGTCTTTCTGAAAACCGTTCTGGTAGCGTTTGACTTACTGACGCTGCTGCTGCTGTTTCGGCTGCTGACCCAACGCGGGGTCTCCATTGGCTGGCTGATTGGGTACGCGTGGAACCCGCTTGTTGTCAAAGAAATCGCTAACAGTGGGCACTTGGATTCGATCGCAGTTTTCTTTGTCGTTGCAGCGATCTATTTCGCGGCCACTTGGCAATCCGGAAAGTCCAGCAAGCAAACGCGATGGCCGTTGTGGTTTTGCGGTTCAAGTTTGGCATTGGGTTTTGGGGCAAAGCTGTTTCCGATCATTCTGGTTCCTCTGTTTGTGGTTGGTTTCGCGAAAGTCCGTTGGGCGTCAGCAGCAATCTTTTTGGTTGCCTTTGCGATCCCGGCTGCCGGGATCACTTGGGTGTACGGTCAGTCGATGGGGGTTCGCAAGGAAGCTCAAGAGCAATTCGTGACGCAGCAATCAGACCAACAGAGCAAAGAGGGGCTTTCAAGTTTTTTGACAACGTGGCGCATGAATGATGTGATTTTTTCGACGATCTATCGCAACATCAAACCTGATTCCAAACCGACAGTCGGCACCCCATGGTTTGTTATCACCAGTAACGATCGTCGCAACAGGATGGACAAGTGGCTCCGTGATCGATTCATCGGAGGCTCCAATCCCGCGTTCTTTGTGACACGGTTGGCTACTCTTTTTGCGTTTGCATTAGCCTACGTGTGGATCTTGGTTGCGGCGTATCGTAGCTGTGAGGGATTCGATTCAGGCAGATTCTTATGGGTGCTGGTCGTATTCCTTTTTTTGCAACCAACGGTGAACCCGTGGTACTGGCTGTGGGTCGCACCTCTGGCCTGTCTTGCGCAAAACAAGGGTTGGCTGCTCGTGTCGGGATTTCTGTTGGTTTACTATTTGCGGTTTTGGTTCCAGCAGTGGCCTGGCACTTACGATTTGGCTGGTGCGAACTATTCGGGGGTCGGTTTATTTGATCATGGAGTCGCTTGGCTGGAGTTTTTGGCGATCCTTGGGGTAATCGCCTGGTTCCATCTTCGTGGTGGTACACACGGGGCCACTTGAGTGGCGTCCAACGCAATTTGGGCGGATCCGTGACGCTGCCGAGCATCTTAAACTAAGAGCTTTTCGACACGTCGTCAAAACCGCAAAAGACGCAGGACAAAGCACTTATTGGAACTGGGCATGTGTTCGAAATACCAGCACGCAGCGCCAGCAAGTGAGTACTGGGCGTTTACAGGACATTCACTTGCTGGCGTGCTAGTAGAACCTCCATCTTCAAACAATGATTTGCGCTGGCAAAAGGAAGGAATCTGGCCCGGTTGAGTCTCCGTTTTCGATTTCCGGCTGCGATTTGCGTCAAACGGACGGCAAACTCTCTTTATCCTACGTTGTCTTAACGCTACCATTCGAATGAACAGCGCACCGCAATCTAAACACAGTCAAGGAGTCGACTTTGGGTCGCAAAAAACAAAGCTACTTCGCCACGGTGCCACCGCAAGAGATTTTGCCAATCATTGACGGTCACTACGAATCAACCGTCAAAGGCTTGTTTGTGGTGGGCGACGTGACCGGTTTGCCGCTGGTGAAAATCGCTGCCAATCAAGGCCGTGAAGCCATTGAAGGGATGGAATCGGCGGGACTATTTCTTGCAAGTGAACAAACCGAAGGTCTGGATCTGGTCATCGTCGGCGGCGGACCGGCAGGAATCTCAGCCGCGATCGAATGCGAAAAACGTGGCGTCAAGTATGTGATGCTGGAACGGTCGCAGCTTGCTAACACGGTTCGTACTTTTCCGTTGGGCAAAAAAGTCTACGCGGAACCGCAAACGATCAAGAACATTAGCGAACTGGAAACGGATCGCGATCTGGACCGGGACGATTTCCTGTCGATCGTCGAACAGACGGTTGCCGATCGCAAATTGAAATACAAAGAGGGCGTCGAAGTTGCGACGATCCGTAAGGTGCGTGACCTGCAGTTCGAGGTCCACACCAAAGACGGAAACGTGTTTCCGTCACGCCAAGTTTTGATCGCGATCGGTCGCCAAGGGCAACCGCGCAAACTGGAAATCCCTGGCTGTGACGACTGCAAAAAAGTCACGTACCGACTACACACACGTGAAGACTACAACGACGAAGACGTGCTGATTGTCGGCGGCGGAAACTCGGCAATCGAAGCCGCGTTGATGCTGAAAGATCACAATCGTGTGACGCTGGCGTATCGAGGCGACGAGTTCTTTCGTGCCAAGGAAGAAAATCGGCGGTTGCTGGACGAAGCGATCGCAACCGGAAAAATCACGGCGTTGTTAAAAAGCAATATCGCCGCCAGCCGTAATGGCGAAATTGACTTGGACGTCGATGGCACCATCCAAACGCTAAAAAATGACAAAGTCATTATCCTGATCGGCACGCTTCCACCCATCGATTTCCTTCTGGAGACAGGAATGGAATTGGATGGGATTTGGAATAAACGCCGAGTCGTTTTGTCGATCCTGGGAATCCTAGTCGGAGTATTCCTGTACTTTGGCACCAAGAAATTTGTTCTGCATCCCGATGACGCGGATGGAATGATGCTGTGGCCATCGTGGATCGGATTTCTGAATCCGGCTGCTCAGCCGCTCTCGTTCTTGTTAACGGTTCTGGCGCCGCTCGTTGGCGCAGTAACGGTTGGCGCTCGGATCATACAACATTTGATGTCGGCGCCAGGAAAAAGTGCGCCGTTTCGCGTGCCGGCCATGGGCTTGATCGTGACCGTGTGCCTGATGTTGTTCGTGATCGGTCACGCCGCTCCCGGAGTGATCACCACCAATCCAGCGGAACAGGGATCGGGCCCCTACTTTTTGGATTTAGGTTTTGGCAGTCTTAATGCGACGGCCGTCTACGACAACCTTTCGCCCGGATTCAAAAACGAAGCGACGGGAAGCCAAGGCCGCGGAGCCAGGTACTTTTCCAACCTGTCTGGCGTCTACTACCTGTTTTACTTTGGCCTGATCGCGGTTTTCGGAATCTACTGGGCCATTCGAACGAACAACAAAGTTATCTGGAAACGTAACTTAACGATCATCGCCAGCCAGTGGACTTTGTGGTGGGGCATTCCCACTTTCCTGGTGGCGTTATTTGGTCGCAACGCGTTCGCTCCGGTGATCAAAAAATCGATCAACGCTTGGCCGCTGAATATGTCAGCGTTCAAGGTCAATCCTGTGGCCGCATCGGGTGACCCCGAGTGGTGGCATATCGTGGGCGTGGTCGGGGTCGTGTGGGCGATCGTCCTGACGTTTATCATTATCCCGCTGTTTACGATTCGGTTTGGCAAAATCTATTGCTCTTATATCTGTTCTTGCGGTGCATTGGCGGAAACGGTCGGCAACAGTTTTCGGCATCGCGGTCCCAAAGGTGACTTGTCCCGCAAATTAGAGAAATACGGTTACATCTTCATCTTGCTTGCCACGGTCGCCACGATCGCGGACTTGATGAATTGGAGTCCCGTTCTATGGATGAAAGGCGACGAAGCGGTCCGTGCGAATCTTTTCGGCTGGTATGACGTTTGGGTAGGAACGTTCTTGGCTGGCACCATGGCGATCGGGTTGTACCCGTTTCTTGGTCAACGAATTTGGTGCCGAATGTGGTGCCCATTGGCATTCTGGATGAATTTCTGGGGCCGTTGGTCCAAGTTCAAGATCACGCCCGAAAAAGGAAAATGCATTGACTGCAACGTTTGCAATCAGTTCTGTCAAATGGGAATCGACATCAAAGGCCGCGCGCTTCGTGGTGAACCGATAACCCTGGTCGATACACCATGCGTCGGATGCAAAGAATGTATTGTTCGATGCCCGATGCAGATCCTACACTTGGGCGACGTGCCTGGCCCAAGTGTTGTACAAATTGGAATGCCTCAAACAACTGGAGTGACGAATGAGTAAGGGCGAGAATTACTACGGTGGCCTATTTTGGGTCGCGGCCGTGTCCTTCATCGTGCCGCTATTCGTTGGCTGGAAAGCATTCCAAAACGTAGCTCCAACGACCAAGCCTGTACCACAAGTCGACGCCAGTGGTGTCGACAACATGATCTGGGATTACCTGCTGAAATCCTACGTGACGAGCGGCTTGGTGGATTACGACGGCATGAAAAAGGACTATTTGTTCCGCGAGTACCTGAGAGAATTGGGTAGCTGCGATCCAAATGCGCTTTCCAACGCAGACGAACAACTGGCATTGGCATGCAACGCCTACAACGCGTTTGTGATCAATGGCGTGATTAGCCACAAGATCTATGATTCAGTATCTGGTTTCGCCGTAGACGGAACGGATTTCTTTGACTTGAAAGAACATATTTTTGCAGGCGAGACGATCAGCTTGAATGATATGGAACACAAGTTGATTCGCCCAACCTTTAAGGAGCCACGAATTCACGTGGCATTGGTTTGCGCGGCTCGCAGTTGTCCCGCGATCCGAGGCGAAGCCTACATGGGTCCGCGAGTGCGACAGCAGTTGCAGGATCAAAGTGTTCAGTTTGCAAACAATCCAACCTACGTCACGTTTGATTCTGAACAACAGAAATTGAATCTCAGCCCGATCCTCAGTTGGTACGGTGACGACTGGAACGAACGTTACCCAAATGGCGGCTATTTAGCATGGATCAACGAATTGACCAGCGATCCAGTGATCAAGGATGTGACGGCAAAGGCAGCCAAGAACGAAATAGAAGTTGGATTTCTTGAGTACGACTGGTCACTGAATTCACAAGCCGAACCCGGTGCTCCCGCCCAACAAAAAAGTTCTGGCGGATTCGGTTCCGGCTCCAGTCCGGATGAATAGGATTGGGTCTCATCGATTTTGCTTTGATGACTCGGGTTCACACGGATCGCCACCGAGATTGCACAAAAAAAGAGATGGCTTCGCTATAGCGAAGCCATCTCTCCAACACATCATGCGAATTTTTCGTTCTTAAGAACAACGGACGATAGCCTACATGTTCACCAGCATTTCGCTGTCTGACAATTTCATCGTCCTAGGAAACTGACCGTAGTTGTTGTTCAGTGCTCGCACAAAAGCTCTGACTTCCCGAGAGTGGGTCTCGGTCAACTCTCCCGCCTGCTCGTCCTTGATGATTTGCTTTGCAAATTCACGAACTGACGCGTTGAAGCCAACTTTTGCTCCATCATTTTTTTTGAGTTGGGCACACAACCGTGAAAGTGATTCGATCTCATCGCGGTGGTGGGCGTAACATTCTTTTCGCAAAACGGTTGGCCAATCTATCGTCGATCGAGCGAGCATCATCGCGTTCTCAAGTTCACGTTGTTTGCGAATTTGCGTATTACGTTCTCGAAGTGCGGCTGAATTTCGCTTTAGTTCATTCCGATGAGCCACTTGCTGCTGTTGCTTTATTTGCTGGGCTTCAAGGTAGGCTTTGCGGCCAACCTGAAATTCACGCTCAGCTTGAATGCGAAGTAAGTTGATTTGGCTGTTTACGAGAGCCGCTTGAGTTCGCTGTGCTGCTGCTCGCTCCGCTGCCGAAAGTCCATAGCGGCCAGAGCTTCGTGTTGATCCAAAACCCGACCCTGACGAACTACCGCCCCCGCCAGTCGCAGAAGACGAAGACCCTGAAGAGGAGGATCCGGAGGAGGAGGAAGAAGATGAACGGGGAGCCGAACTGCGGCTGCCAGACTGTGCGTAGACGCTGGACGCGGTGAATGAAAGAAAAGCAACTCCGAGAATGACACTTGTTAAACGTTGCATGACTGCTACCAATTGATGTTGTTTTGGCCGATGTGTTGAAATTCGCTTACATTCTTGAGACGAACCGAT
>CAZZDZ010000105.1:9690-16391 GCA_964652675.1 uncultured Pirellulaceae bacterium | reverse complement strand
TGCCGTTCTTTCATTCGTTTGGAATGTCAGCGACGGTGATGGCCGGAACAGCGATGGGCGCCACCCTTGTGCTGCATCATCGCTACAACACGCGAAAGGCGATTCGGCTGATCGAACAGCATCAGCCAACGGTTTTGCACGCCGTGCCAGCGATGTTGGTCGCCATCAACGAACGATTGCGAAACCACAGCGCGAATTTGTCTTCAATTGATTGGGTGATCGCTGGCGGTGCGCCTTTGGCAGAAGAAACCGCCCGTGAATTCAGCGATCACAGCGGCGCACTGGTGGTCGAAGGGTACGGGCTGTCCGAATCATCCCCGGTCACGCACGTTGGACACTTATTCCGCGAACCTCGCTATGGAGTCATCGGTTTACCGTTGCCCGAAACCGAGTGTCGGATCGTGGACACGTTGACGGGCAAAACCGATGTCGCTGACGGAGACGTCGGCGAACTGATTGTGCGGGGGCCGCAAGTGATGTTGGGCTACTGGCGAAATCGAGAAGCGACGCGAAAGGCCATTGTCGATGGCTGGCTGCACACCGGTGATTTGGCTGTTCGACATCCCGATGGCTACTACAGCATCGTTGGACGCAAAAAGGACTTGATCATTACATCTGGTTTCAACGTCTATCCATGCGAAGTCGAAGAGGTGATCCGCGAATGCGAGATCGTTCAAGACGTTGCGGTGATCGGAAAACCAGATCCGCGTCGAGGCGAAATCGTCAAGGCAGTGATCGTTTTGAAACCAGGTTGCACGTGGGACGAAGAACGGTTGACGAAGCATTGTCACGGTTTACTTAGCAAACACAAACGTCCACGAATTTTTGAACTTTGCGAAGGCGAATTGCCCAAGAATTTTCTTGGCAAGATCGTTCGACGCGAGTTGCGGGATTCACCCACCCAGGTCGCCAACGCGGTTCACGCAAGCGTCGACGAACTGGATTCTAAGGAGGAGGTCAAATGATGAACACAACAAAACCAATCGCCATTGTCTCCGGTGCTCGAACACCGTTTTGCAAAGCGTTTACCAGTTTGCGCGACATGACAGCTGTCCAACTCGGGCGCCATGCCGTCTTGGATGCGCTGCGCCGTTCCGGATTGTCCGGCGATGATATTGATGAACTGGTGATGGGAAACGTCGCCGGTCCGCCCGATGCCGCAAACATCGCTCGCGTGATCGCGCTGAAATCGGACATTCCACAAGACCGCATCGCGCACACGGTCAATCGTAACTGCGCCTCGGGTATGGAATCGATCTTGGGAGCTTGGCACGCGATCGAATCGGGGCGTGCAAAACTTGCGATCGCTGGCGGCACCGAATCGATGACGAACATTCCATTATTGTATCGACCCGAAGCGGCCAAACTTTGGATGCAGCTAGCCAAGAGCAAAACGCTCACGCAAAAGCTGCGCACGCTAACGTCGTTTCGCCCGAAACATTTCAAGCCGTTGATCGGTATTGAACTGGGTTTAACTGACCCCGTGTCAGGATTGAACATGGGCCAGACGGCCGAAATCCTGGCCACTGAATTTTCGATCACGCGCGAAGACCAAGATAAGTTCGCGCTCGAAAGTCACCAGAAGGGATCGGCGGCGCGAGAGAAGTGTTTCTTGTCCGGCGAGATCGCCGCGATCGAGACACCGGCGGGCAAAACAGTCGAAAAAGACAACTGTCCTCGCGACGGACAGTCGATGGATCAGCTTGCCAAACTGCGTCCGTTTTTCAAGAAAGACGGAAGCGTTACGGCGGGTAACAGTTGCCCGTTGACCGACGGTGCAGCGGCTTTGGTGATGACCAGTCCCGATGACTTGTCACGATTCGAAGCTCCACCGCTTGGATACATCACATCATACGCGGTCGCTGGTTGCGACCCGTCACGCATGGGACTGGGGCCCGTGTTTGCGACGGCAAAATTGCTGAAGCAAACAGGTTTGTCGATGTCCGATTTTGATTTGATCGAAATCAACGAAGCCTTTGCCGCGCAGGTGATCGCTTGCGAGCGGGCTGCGACATCAAAATCGTTCGCTCAAAACGAACTGGGCATGAATGACGCGTTGGGTGAATTCCCTCGCGAAAAACTGAACATCCACGGCGGTGCCATCGCACTTGGTCACCCGGTGGGAACGACGGGGACACGTTTGATTTTAACTCTGTTGCGTGCTTTGAAGGCGACGGGTGGAAATCGTGGACTTGCGACTCTGTGTGTCGGTGGCGGACAGGGCGTTGCGATGGTGGTCGAAACTGAACTGAACGGTTAATGGGAGGTTAACACGATGAACGACAACTACAAAAACTTTACGGTCAACACAGACGCACGCGGTGTTTGCAAAATCACGCTGGACGTGCCCGATCGTCCGATGAATGTTTTGGACCATCTCGTGATGACCGAACTGGAGCAGATCGTTTCGGATCTGGAAAACAGCAGCAACATAAAACTGGTTGTTTTTCAGAGTTCCAAGGAAAGCGGCTTTCTGGCTGGCGCTGATGTCAGCACGATCGCGGGAATCGAATCCGCTGCGCATGCGACAAGATTGATCGAAGACGGTCAATTGCTGTTTCAGCGAATCGAATGGCTACCAATGAAAACGATGGTGGTGATTCACGGACCGTGCTTGGGTGGCGGCCTGGAGCTTTCGCTGGCGTGCAACTATCGAATCGCACGCGACAACAGCAGCACCAAAATTGGCCTGCCTGAAATCAAACTAGGATTGATCCCGGGCTGGGGCGGAACACAGCGGTTGCCCAAATTGGTCGGACTGATCAATTCGCTGCCATTGATTATGCAGGGCAAGTTTTTGAGCGCTCGCGATGCGCTGAAAATCGGACTGATTGATCGTGCGATCGCACCGGAAGACTGGCGTGATGGTGTCGATTCGTTTATCTCCGGCGTGATGATGGGCGAATACGTTCTGCCCCCAAAAAGTCGTCGTTCGCTGAGACGTCGCATGCTGGAAGCCACAGGGATTGGTCGCAAATTGATTTTACGTGCCGCGAAAAACAAGATCGCGTCAAAGACAAAACAGTTCCCGGCCTTGGCGTCCGCCGTGCACGCGGTCTGCAACAGTTACAAGCGCGGAGTGGATGGCTACACGGTCGAACGCAACGAGTTCACCAAGCTATTGGCGACTCCGACGTGTCGCAATCTCTTGGAACTGTTTTTCTCGCGCGAAAAAGCACGCAGCCTAAAAACTTGGTCGCAGGATTCAATCCGCGAGGCTCATGACCATCCGATTCGCAAAGTCGCGGTGATCGGCGCGGGAGCCATGGGCGCAGGAATCGGGCAACTTGCAGCGATCCGCGGCTTTGATGTCGTGCTGAAGGAAATCGATGAAGCGGCTGCGAATGCTGGACGAAAACGCATCGAAGGTTTGATCGATGGGCTGGCCAAACGCAAACACTGGAGCGACCGAAAGCGAACTGAAATGCTTCGCAAGATCGTTGTCACTTGCGACAACGCACTGTTGTCCGATGCTGATTTGGTCGTCGAAGCCATTGTGGAACGCATGGATGTTAAGCAATCGGTGTTCAAAGAACTTGATGCGATCGTTGGCGATAAAACGATCTTGGCCACCAACACGTCTTCGTTAAGCGTAGACGAAATGGCAACTTCGGTAAGTCGAAGCGGCAATTTTGGCGGGCTGCACTTCTTTAACCCCGTTCATCGAATGGAGTTGGTGGAAGTCGTCCGTGGTGCGAAGACCGACGAAGCAACGGTGGCTAGGCTTGTGGCGTTTGTCAAAGCACTCGGTAAGACGCCGGTGGTGACATCCGATTCGCCAGGTTTCTTGGTCAACCGCGTGTTGTTCCCGTATTTGGGCGAAGCTGTCTTGATGATTCGCGAAGGACATAGCGTGACCAACATTGACAAAGAACTACGTCGGTTCGGGATGCCAATGGGACCGCTGGAACTGCTTGATCAAGTGGGCTTGGACGTTGCACTGCACGTTGCCACTTCGCTGAGCGATGTATTGAACGGTGTCGAACCGGTTGTTGAAACGTTGCAGACGATGGTCGGCAAGGGACTGTTGGGCAAAAAAGCAAACGCGGGCTTTTATCACTACTTGAAAGGCAAACGCGGCGAACCAACAAGTGCAACGGCGGTCGACAACAAGAACACAAAGCTAAACGACTTTAGTGAAGATGGATTGACTGTGGTCCAGCGGCGATTGGTTTACCCGATGTTGGTCGAAGCGATTCGCTGTCACGACGAAAAAGTCGTGTCGCAACCGTGGGCGATCGATTTGGCGATGATTTTGGGCACCGGATTCGCGCCACACTTGGGCGGGCCGTTGCGATTGATTGACAGGATTGGAGCTCGAAATGTGCTGTCCAACCTACGGCGACTCAAGGCAACTTGCGGACCACGCTTCACGCCGCCGCAATCGTTGATCGCGATGGTGGATGCGGGCGATACGTTTTTCGACCGCGAGCAACCAAGCGATCAGTCCCAACCACAAGACAAAACCGTGCAGTAGACGAGGATGATTAACGGCATCCTTTGTGCGTGACGGTGCGACCGTCGGCCACCACGACCTCCCACAGGTCGTCGGTCGTACCCAACGCAACCAACCAAAACAACCAATGCGGCAAACGCCGCCAAACCGACCACTTCTCGTAAGGAGTTCAGCCATGAGCCTTGAATTTGACGCCAACAACTCAATCGATTCGCCAACCACGTCACCGGTTGTAAACCGGCCGGTCACGGAGAATCGTTCCACAACGGAACCGGTAGCGAAAGAGCCTGCAAAACCCGCTGCTGAAACCAGTGCTCCTGAAAAAAACGCTGCTGAAACCCCGGTGGTGCAAACCGAAGAATCGTTTGCCGAAGTCGCTTTGCGATTAGGCGGCGCGTCGGACGACGAAGCCAAACGTACCGGTGTCATCGACACGGCGGATGACCAAGTCGAAGCGTTGTTTGCCGAACGTTACAAAACGGTCAACAGCCCCGTTCACTTGGCCGTTTGGAACGCCAAGGTGCCGACCGATCTGTTTTACTGCGAGATGCCCGAGGGGTCTCCGTTGGTCGAGACGGTTGTGCAAAAGTCACTGGATATTGTGCAACGCCATCGTGACGCAGGAACGTTGTTCAACGGAAAAGACAAGATTGCCGATGTGGTGATGTCGGAACTTGGCGACGCCGGTTATTGGGGGTTGCTGGTCAGTCCCGAGTACGGCGGTAGCGGTGCGACGATGCGAGAATTCGCAAGAATGATCACGCGAATGGCCACGATCGACCCGACGGTTGCTGGCTTGGCGTCGGTCCACGGATGCATCGGCGCGGTCGACCCGGTCAGATCGTTCGGTACCGACGAACAGAAAGAACGGTTCCTGCCAAAACTGGCCGACGGCCGACGACTTTCCGCATTCGCCCTCACCGAACCGGGAGCCGGCAGCGATTTGACTGCGCTAAAAACCGAAGCGGTTTTGGATGGCGATGAATACGTTGTCAACGGCGAAAAGCTATTCATCACCAATGCGATTCCAGGTCGCACGATCGGATTGGTTTGCAAAATCGATGGTATTCCGTCGGTATTGGTCGTGGATTTGCCGGAGGAAGAAAACGAACACTTCTGGTTGAATCGATACGGGATTTACGCGCTGCGTCGAGCCAACAATAACGGATTGGTGTTCAAGGATTTCCGAGTGCCAGCGTCGAACTTGTTGGTTCCGACACGGGGCGACGGATTGACGATCGCTTACCACGGACTGAATCTTGGCCGTGTTTCGCTGTGTGCCAATGCCGCCGGTGCGATGCGCTGGATGCTGGCGGAAATGTTGCCGTGGGCGGAGTACCGCGAAACTTACGGACAGCAAATCGAGAAACGCGAATTGGTGCGACGTCGAGTCGGCAGGATGGCTGGTTTGATCGTCGCCTGTGACGCACTATCGCAGTGGTGCGCCGGTCTGATCGACCAAGGTTTTCGAGGCGAAATGGAGTGTATCGTCGCAAAGATCTTTGGCAGTGAGTCACAGAAGGAAGCGGCGATCGAACTGTTCATGAAGACGCATGGCGGTCGATCGTTCTTAGAAGGCCACTTGTTTGGCGACAACGTCCATGAATTCTTGGCTCCGTGTATCTACGAAGGCGAAGGCGAGATGCTGGGCATGGCATTCTTTAAATCGCTGGTTAAGGACCACGGAAAACGATTCTTTGAACCGATCGGCCGAACGCTTCACGCGCTGGGCATCAAGCAGCCTAACTTGGCCAACCCCATGCACTTGTGGGCGTTGAAGGGGCCGATGATGGCTTACACGAAATGGTTTGCCAAACGTAGTTTGAGCAAGTCCAACTGGAGCCATTTTGAAGGTCTGGACGGAAAGCTTGCGGCGCACGCCAAGTTTGCACAGAAGATGTTGTCCAAGTCTGGATTCAACATTAGCGCGACGATGCGAAAGCACCAGTTGAAACTAGCCGACCGCCAGTGCCGCATGTCGGCGATGTCATCCGAACTGCAAAGTGCCGTGGTGATGTTGGTGACCAGTTTGTACGCAGCAAAGTCGGACGACGAGACGACAAAGGCTGCTGCTGATGCGATGTGCCGTGAGCTTCATCGCAACATCACTGGCAAGAAATCCAGCGACGCGGATTTTCGTCAAGTCACCAGCTTGGGCGCAACGATTGCCGAGGAAGGCTGGAAAGAGCTCGAAGGTGTGAAATCCAGCGGAATCCTACAGTCGTACGACAAGTAGATCCGCTTT